>NZ_BAABIA010000004.1:302192-604384 GCF_039542385.1 Prosthecobacter algae
GCCACGCCCATGCGCACCATTTCAGCCAGGGCCCGGGTGACCAAAGCGGCGATGGCATTGTCTCCCAGCTTCAATCCCAGCGCGATGCCGGCTGCGATGGCATAGGGGTTTTTCATCGCGCCCGCCCATTCCACGCCGGTCACATCATCGCTGGTGTAGGTGCGGAACCAGGGCAGGGTGAAGCAGGCCTGCACGTCGAGTGCGACGGTTTCTTTTTCACAGGCGACCACGGCGGCGGTGGCCATGCGCTGGGACACTTCCTCCGCATGATTGGGGCCCGTGAGCACGGCCAGAGGTGTCTGGGTAAAAGATTCCGCAAGGATCTGCGTCAGGCGTTTGCCGCTGTTCAGCTCGATGCCCTTGGCGCAGGAGATGATCACTTGGGCATCTTTGACGGCTGGCAGGGCGGCCATGCTGTGAGCCGTTTCGCGAACGGCCTTGGAAGGGACGACAAACACCACCAAATCCGCAGGACGCAGGTCCTCCATCCGGGCGGTCGCTTGGATGCTCTCTGGCAAAACGAGGCCCGGCAGGTAGCGCGAGTTTCTGCGCGTGCTCTGGATCTCTTCCATCAGGGCGGGATCACGTCCCCAGAACTGCACTTGCAGGCCACGTTCTGCCAGGACGGCGGTGAGCGCCGTCCCCCAGCTTCCGGCTCCGATGACGAGGGCATTTGAATAGGGCAGGGCAGAGGACATGTCGGGTGAATCGAAGCTATCAAAGAGCAGTCCCGGCCCGACCGCTAGTGTCATCTGCAACGATGTTCTCAGATAAAACAGCCGTTTCCCTCAGGACTTTGGCTGGCCTGCGTTATCCTTTCTCATTCCATGAATCTCCTCACGCATCCAGAAGGCCGCCGCGAACTGGCCACCTTTTATCAAGACACCTTGCTCCGCGATGTGATGCCCTTTTGGCTCAGGCACGGCATGGATGCAGAGCATGATGGCATCATGACGGCGCTGGATCGTGATGGCAGCCTGCTGGACACGGACAAAAGCATCTGGTTTCAGGGACGGGCGGGCTGGATGTTTTCCACCCTGTTTAATACGGTGACGCAGGACCGCGCCTACTTTGATGCGGCAGGCTCCTGCCTGGCCTTTTTGGAAAAGCACGGCTATGCCACGGACGGAAAGCTTTTTTTCACCGTCACCCGCGAGGGCAAGCCGCTGCGCATGCGCCGTTACGCTTACAGCGAGGCCTTTGCCAGCATCGCCCATGCGGCCTACTTCAAGGCCAGCGGCGATGTTCATTATGCGGAGTCGGCGGTGCGTGATTTCTCCTTCTATCTGCGCCATTCCTTTGAGCCGGGCTACATGATGCCCAAGGTGGACTCGAACACGCGCCCGATGGTGGGCATTGGCGCGCTTATGATTGGCATCGTCACGGCCCAGGAACTGCGGACCAACCTGGGGCACAAGGATGTGGCCGGGCGCAGTCTGACGGAGTGGATTGACCTCTTCATCCTGGACATCCAGCGCCTATTTTACAAACCGGAACTGGAGGTGCTGCTTGAGACGGTCGCCCCTGATGGCAGCATTCTGGATCACCTGGATGGGCGCATTCTCAATCCGGGCCATGCCATTGAGTGTGCCTGGTTCATCCTTCATGAAGGCCGCCTGCGGGGTGAAAAGAGTTACATTCAGTTAGGCCTGGGCATTCTAGATTGCATGTGGAAACGCGGCTGGGATGAGGGGATGGGCGGTCTGTTCTATTACCGTGACATCCATGACAAGCCTGTGCAGGAGTACTGGCATGACATGAAGTTCTGGTGGCCGCACAATGAAGCCATCATTGCCACGCTGCTGGCCTATGAGGTGAGCGGGGATGCCAAGTATGCGGCGATGCACCAGCAGGTGCACGACTGGAGCTTTGCCCATTTTGCCGATCCTGAATACGGAGAGTGGTATGGCTACCTGCACCGCGATGGCAGCGTGTCTCAGAGGGCGAAGGGAAACATGTTTAAGGGCCCCTTCCACCTGCCGAGGATGCTCTGGTATTGCTCTCAGATCTTACAGGAGTCCAAGGAGCCTCCAACCCATTCCTAAAAAGGACAGGTGATCGGGGGAGTTATCGCGAGCCCATTGGGCGTTATATTACTCGTCATGCTCTCCCATCCCATTGCCGGTCTTGTCGCAGCGACGCATACCCCGTTTCATCAGGACGGTTCTCTGAACCTGTCCATCGTTGAAAAACAGGCGGCCCACCTTCTGCATACTGGAGTGGCCAGGGCGTTCATCGGCGGCACCACCGGTGAAAGCCATTCGCTGAGTTTGGCGGAACGGCAGGCGCTGACCGAACGCTGGATGGAAGTCACGAAAGGCACGTCTCTGAAAGTCGTGGTGCATGTAGGCGCGAACTGCCTGGGCGATGTGGCCGCGCTGGCTGCCCAGGCGCAGGCGCTCGGGGCCGATGCCATCAGCGCGCTGGCTCCCAGTTACTTCAAGCCGCGCAGTGTGGAGTCGCTGGTGGACTGCTGTGCGCAGATCACCGCCGCAGCACCGGAACTGCCGTTTTTCCTGTATGACATTCCCTCGTTCACAGGCATTTCACTTTCGATGCCTGAGTTTCTGAGCCTGGGGAAAGAGCGGCTGCCCACCTTGGCCGGCATCAAGTTTACCAATCCGGATGGCATGATGTTCCAGCAGTGCCTCTATCATACGGAGAAGGCGTTTTCCATTTTGTGGGGAACGGATGAATGCCTTTTGGCTGGCTTGGCCCTCGGTGCCACGGGCGCTGTGGGCAGCACCTACAATTTTGCCGCGCCGATTTATCAGAGAATCATCCGCGCCTTTGCCGAAAAGGATTTTGAGACGGCTCGTGCGGAGCAAAAGCGGTCGGTCGAACTGGTCGCCCGGCTGGCTTCCGTGGGCTACATGGGGGCCGCCAAGGCCGTGATGAAAATCCTCGGGGTGGATGTCGGCCCGGCCCGACTGCCCCACTCGAATCTCGATGCGGCCCAGGAAAAGGCTTTGTCTGCCGATCTGGACGGGATGGGGCTGCTGAGCGCCGAGTTTAAGCTGTAGCCGCCCGTTTTTTCAATCCCATTGGAACCTTCAATGTCAGCAACCTAACAAACAATGCGTAAAATAATCTCCTTTCTGTCGTTCGCTGCGCTTTCTGTGGCTCAGGAATCTTCCTTGCCAGTGCCAGCCCTGGATCTGTCCAAGGATGGGGCGCGCCAGGTCCAGGTGGACCGCGAGCCCGGTCAATACCTGGGGCACCCGACCACGGTGCTTCTGGAAGATGGCAAAACCATGCTCTGTGTGTATCCCAAAGGTCACGGCAAAGGTGGCATTGTTTACAAACGCAGTGCCGATGGCGGCCTCACTTGGAGCGACCGTCTGCCTACGCCCGAAAACTGGGTCACTTCGCGGGAAGTGCCCACCCTGCACCGCGTCGTGGATGCGGCGGGGAAAAAGCGTCTCATCATGTGGAGCGGCCTCTATCCGGCACGGCTGGCGGTGAGTGAGGACGACGGGGCGAGCTGGAGCGGGCTGAAACCTGCCGGGGACTGGGGTGGCATCGTTGTCATGGGCTTTACGGAACCGCTGAAAACACCGGGCTATTACATGGCGATGTTTCACGATGACGGACGCTATTTTAGCAGCACCAATACTCACGCTAAGCCGCCGCTGTTCATCCTCTACAAGGTCTTTTCCCAAGATGGCGGCCTCACCTGGGGCAAGCCGGAGCCGGTGTTTCAAAGCAGCGAGGTCAACCTCTGCGAGCCCGGATTCATCCGCTCCCCCGATGGCAAGGAAATCGCCGTGCTGCTGCGGGAGAATGCCCGCAAAAAGAACGCCCACATCATCTTCAGCCGGGATGAAGGCCAAACCTGGACCGCCCCGCGTGAACTGCCCGACTCCCTGAATGGCGACCGCCACACCGGCAAGTACACTGCCGATGGCCGCCTGTTTATCTCCTTCCGCAGCGTGGCCCCCAAAGGCAAGACCATCCCCTATTTGGGAGATTGGGTGGCCTGGGTGGGGCGTTACGAAGACCTAGTTGAGGGAAAACCCGGCCAGTATCACGTCCGCCTCATGGACAACACCAAAGGTTATGACTGCGCCTATCCCGGGGTGGAGGTCTTGCCGGATGATACCATCGTCACCACGACTTACGGGCACTGGACCGCCGGTGAAATGCCCTACATCATGAGTGTGCGGCTGAAACTCAGCGAATTGGACGCCATGAAGAAGTGACAGGTGCCTGAGCAGATCTTTTGGGCCGGGTGTCGCCTTTGCGGCACCCGGTTTTCCTTGGGGACCACCGGGCAAGGCGGACTGGGAAGCTCACGAATGTTCAATTTCCACAAACTTCATGCTTTCCTAAATGGCGCACTGAACTAATCTCGCCCCCGTGATTTCTCAACGCATGTATCTCAGTATCTGGCTAGGCATCCTCATGGGCAGCTCAGGCTGCAGTTCTACCGAAAAAAAGCCGGACGAGCTCGCTGAAGTGCGCCAAGCTGCTCTGGCCACCCCAGATCCGGTCATCTTGGACAATCCGCTGGCCAAGCGAATGAACAACCCTTCCACCATGCCGACTGTGCCGCCTGCGGGGGCCAAGATCGGCTATTCCCAGGTGAACATCACGGAGAAGGTGGTGGCCATGACCTTCGACGATGGCCCACACCCGACCCTGACTCCCAAGCTGCTGGACATCCTGAAGGCCCGCAACATCAAGTGCACCTTCTTCGTCATCGGCCGCAGTGCGAAAACCTACCCGAACATCATTCGCCGGATGATCGCTGAAGGGCATGAAGTCGCCAACCATACCTGGACCCACGCCAGCCTGACCAGCCGCTCCGATGCCCAGATCCGCACGGAACTGCAGCAGAGCGAAGACGCCCTGGTGGCTGCGGCGAACTATCGCCCGCACCTGATCCGCCCTCCCTACGGCGCCATCAATACCCGCATCAAGCAGCTGATGTTCTCTGAATTCGGCTACTCGACCATCATGTGGTCCGTGGACCCTCAGGACTGGCGTCGCCCTGGCGTTTCAGTGGTGACCAGCCGTCTGGTGAATGGAGCCCATCCCGGTGCCATCATGCTGGCCCATGACATCCATCCTCCGACCATTGAGGCCATGCCGGCCATGTTCGACCAGCTTCTTGCCAAGGGATATCAGTTCGTCACGGTTAGCCAGCTGCTGAACATGGAGAAGGCCAACATGCCCGTGGGAGTGGTCATTCGTCCGGCTATGGCCGTGGATGACAAAGACCCGACCCCCTTGCCCCAGTAAGTTCAGGGTTTCAGGTTGGAGGGTTCAGGACTAGAGTGGCTGCACCCTCGCTGGTGTGAGCCTCTCGTGAATGTTTTAATTTTTGACCCTCGGATTCTGAATCTCCCAAAATCATGATCGGTGATGAGTACTTCCAGCTGCGCACCCGCCTGAGCGGGGAGCTGCATTCGCTTGCGGAAGTCATTCGTGACCTCGGCGGGGATCCTGAATCGGTGGCCATCGCCGAAAACCTCATCGCCAGCCTCAAGGAGCCTTTTGTCTTTGTGGTCGTGGGCGAGGTGAATGTGGGCAAGTCCACCTTCCTCAATGCCCTTTTTGGCCAGGACTTTTCCCGCACTGGCGTGATGCCGACGACGGACAAGATCCTGTTTTTCAAGCATGGGCCGCAGCAGCAGATCGTGCCCATCACGGCGACGCTGGACGAAGTCCACGTGCCCAATGACATCCTGCGGGATTTTCACATCGTTGATACGCCTGGAACGAATTCGATCGAGAACGAGCACCAGGAAATCACGGAGCGTTTTGTTCCCATCGCCGATCTGGTGATCTTTGTCTTCAGTGCCATGAACCCCTGGGGGGCATCGGCCTGGCAGTTTCTGGACAAGGTACACAAGCACTGGATGCGGCATGTGGTGTTCATCCTCCAGCAGTGCGATCTACGCAGCCCTGAGGAGATTCAGGTCATCACAGACTACATGGGCCAGCTTTCCCGCCAGCGTTACGGGCAGGATTTTCCGCTCTTCCCGGTTTCGGCCAAAAAGGCCTACATGGCCCGCAGTTCCGGGGTGGATCGTGAACGCCTCATGGAAGAAAGCGGCTTTCAGCGTCTGGAAGAGCACATCTCCAATCTGGTGGCGCGCAATGCCTCCCGCCTGAACAAGCTTTCCAGCACCGTCCGTCTGGCGCGGCAGCTTTTGACGAATCTGCGCGACCATGTCGCCCACCAGGCGCAGCATGCCCAGCACTCGGCGGCGCTGATTCAGGAATTTCTGACCGAGCGGGAGATGCAGGTGGACCGCACCTTGAAAAAGATCCTGCCGGCCCTGGATGCCACGGAAAGAGACTACCACGAGTCCTGCCTGCGGGTGGCGGG
This sequence comes from Prosthecobacter algae, assembly GCF_039542385.1. Classification (NCBI taxonomy): domain Bacteria; kingdom Pseudomonadati; phylum Verrucomicrobiota; class Verrucomicrobiia; order Verrucomicrobiales; family Verrucomicrobiaceae; genus Prosthecobacter; species Prosthecobacter algae. The sequence continues at coordinate 308,530 of NZ_BAABIA010000004.1, forward strand.
CCTCGCGGATGATGCCTTGGCCACTCGGCAGGCCTTCAAAAAGGATCCGTCCGAAGTGCAGGAAGAGATCAAGCCGGAGAGCCTGGACCATCGCCTGTTTCAGGATCTTCAATTCCGCACCGGGGATCGCTGGCGTCAGGTAGGCATCATTTTGGAAGAGGACTGCCTGCAGTATGACCGCTTTCTGCATTCGCAGGGCCGCGGCACCCTCTTCCCCGAGGATACGGTGCTGCCCACGGAGTCTGATCCAGAGCTGCGTCGTCTCTTTGCGGCACACATTGACAGCACCATCCGGCGTTTTGTCCTCAGTTTGCGGCTGGATGAGGCGATCGAACCTGGGCTTAACAAAGCCCGTAAACGCGCGCGCTGGGTTCCCTGGCTCATCCTGCCCGTACTCGCGGCGGTGGGTGCAGCGTGGTATTTCGATGGCCCAGTAGGGGCTGCGATCTCCGCCGGGGGCGGCATGCTGCTGGTGGGGTTTGCGCTTCTCATCACCCAGTCTGCCCTTAACCACACCCGTGGCCAGTTGGTGGACCGCCTGGAAACCTCGACCATGAAGCTGCGGGAAATGCTCCTGACCCAGGTGCAAAGCGATGTGGAAAGCCTCTTTGCCCGCTTTGTGCCTTTGCTGCAGCCAGCCCAGGTGGAGGCCAATGCCCGGGAGAAGCTCCTGCTCAGCCAGACGGAGCGCCTGGAGGCCCTTTCGGATTCCTTTCATGCCTTCCAGCGTGAAATGGCGCACTGATTGGCCGAGGGTGACGGTCGGCCCAGGGTGGAATCCTGAACCAAGAGCGTGCCTCTCGTGTCCAAAACGTCACAGACAGGCCTTTGCATCCGGCCTCACCCTGCATCCCTGCAACGGCTGTGACTGAACTGCTTCTCATTGACACCATCGGCCCTTTCTTTCGTGGTTATGACCGCCGTGTCATCAACTGGTCGAAAATACCCTGGGATCATGCCGGGCGTCAGGGCGTGGCCTGGTGGGAAACTGTTTGTCGTGAGCTCGGGATCATCGGCCGCCAGGCCTCGAGTTGGGGATTCAATGCCGCGTCCATGGATGACGTGGCCCATCTGGCAGACCATGCCTGGATCGAGCCTGAAGTCCGCCGCCGCATCGCCCGATACCGCATGGAGATGCGCGACTGTTTCCGGGTGCTCACCCAGGCGGGTCTGGCGGTGCATGTGACGATGGATGTGTTTTCGGCCACGCCTGGACTTCTCCAGCGCCTGGAGTTTGAGAATAAGAGCGTCAATGAGTACCTGCGGGAACTGCTGGACCAGTTTCTCACGGATTTCCCCGAAGTGGCGGGTGTCATCGTCCGGATCGGGGAGGCCGATGGCAAGGATGTACACGATGATTTCCGCAGCCAGCTTGTGATCAAAACGCCTGCCCATGCACGCGAGTTCCTGGAACAGCTCCTGCCCATCTTTGAGAAGCATGGCCGTCGCCTCATCTTCCGCACCTGGACGGTGGGGGCCTACCCCATCGGGGATCTGATGTGGCATCGCGGCACCTTTGCAGAAACGTTCAGGGGCATCACCAGCCACTCGCTCGTTGTCTCGATGAAGTATGGTGAGAGCGATTTTTTCCGCTACCTGCCGCTGAACCGGAATTTCTTCCGTACGCCTCTGGCCAAGATTGTCGAGCTGCAGACCCGCCGGGAATACGAGGGTTGCGGTGAGTATCCCAGCTTCACCGGCTGGATGTATGAGCGCTATGTCCGCGAGCTGAAGCAGGCGGAGAATGTCATCGGCTGCATGGTCTGGTGCCAGACGGGCGGTTGGGTGCCGTTTCGGCGGCTGGCCTTTCTGGATCGTGAAGCCCTGTGGAATGATTTGAACACCTTTGTCACCATCCGGCTGATCCGCGAGGGGACCCTGGTGGAAGATGCGGTGCATGCCTTTGCCAAAGAGCGTCAGCTGGGAGATCCGGATGCCCTGCTGGAATTGTTGCGGCTGTCTGATGAATGCGTGCGTGAGCTTCTGTATGTGGAGGAGTTCGCCCAGCAAAAGCTCTTCTTTCGTCGTGTGCGCATCCCCCCCATGCTGACGGTCTATTGGGGAAACTTGTTTGTCAGCCACAGCATCCGCAAGCTGCTGCGCTACTTTGTCCGGGATGCCGACGCGGCCTTGCGCAGTGCCCGCCGCTGCATGGACAACCTGGATGCCATGATCCCCCTGGCGGTGCGAGCCGGTGTGCCGGTGGCCGATTTTGAATACATGCGGGATACCTTCCGCCTGCTGGCCCTGGCCAGGGAGTATTATTTTGCCGAGGATGTGAATGACATTGAAGAGCGCATCGCAGCCGCAAAGACTGCCTACAAGGCCAAGTATAACAAACGCGGCCTGCGCGCTCGCTACCGGGTGAAGACCGACTTCAAACCGCTGCTCCTCAATCCCCGCCATCTGGGCTGGGCCATTCGTTTTCTCATGCGCCGCCAGCGCGGGTACCGCGTGGTGGACAGACTAATCATCCTGAGTGCGCTCTCGCTCATTTATCGCTTCATCGCAGCCCGCAGGCCTCATTGGATTCCCGGCTTTGCCTCCAAAAGTGCCATGGGGGTGGATGTGGTTTTTCGCTGAGCCTCATCGGGGCATGGCACATTGCATTCCAAGGATTGCGGTCTCCACACGTTTGGTTTGGGACACTCCGCCATGCCTCGCTTTCTTTTTGCCCTCCTTCTTATTTCTTCTGCACTTGCGGCAGCCACTGTTGATGAGGCTATCCTGGCCACCAAAAAATGGGATAACCAATTGTATCGTCATCAGGTAAAACCTGTCTGGCTGGATGAAGATCATTTTTGGTATCGTGTTCAGACCGGGCCTAAAAGTGAGGAATACGTTCTCATTGATGCACAAAAGGGGACACGTCAGGCGTCGCCCACTCGGCAGGGCATCGGTCTCCCGCCTCACGAATCGCTGAAGGCATCTGAGAGCAAGGAGAAGATCCATCCCTCCGGCAATGGCAGCGCCACCACCATCGTGTTTCACAACCGTCTGTCTCAGCCCGTGCACATGTTCTGGATCGACGCGAAAGGCAAACATCACGACTACAAGGCCCTAGCTCCAGGGAAGACCTTTCGGCAAAACACCTTTGAGGATCATGTCTGGCTGGTCAAAGACGACAAGGGGCAGCCTTTGACGGTCGTCAGCGCCCGGGCTGAACCTCTGGAGGTGGAAATTGATGCCGCTTCCCGGGCTTTGACCGAGGCGGCTCCGCCAAAACCTAAGGCAGGCGAGGTCAAATCCCCCAATGGCCAGTGGTCTGCAAGTGTGGAGCATGGGCGGCTGATCTTGAAGGAAGAGAGCACCGGCAAAACTTTGCCGGTGATGACTGGTGGAGAACCTCATCCTCCCTTTCAAGGCGGCATCACTTGGGCTCCCGATTCTTCCAGTCTGGTGGTCTCCTGTGCAGAGAATTGGGTGAAACGCCGCATCTCACTGCTCTACTCGTCTCCTTCGGATCAGGTGGAGCCCAGGAGAAAGGAGATCGATTATCCCAAGCCGGGCGATCCGCTGCCCAAGCCCGTGCCTGTCATTGTCAGGCTGACGGCGAACGGCTGCGAATCGAAGGTGGTGAAGACAGACCTGTTTTCAAATCCCTTCATCCAGACCGACCGTCTGGATATTCGCTGGGCACCGGACAGCCGTGAGTTTTACTTCGACTACAACCAGCGCGGGCATCAGCTGTACCGCATCATCGGGGTGGATGCATTCACGGCGGCCAGCCGTACTGTGGTAGAGGAGACCAGCACGACTTTTATTGACCATACTCAGAAAACCTGGCGTCATTGGCTGCCGAAAAGCGGTGAACTGCTCTGGATGAGCGAGCGTGACGGCTGGTGCCATCTGTGGCTGTATGACAGTGGCACAGGCAAGGTGAAGCGGCAGGTCACGAAGGGGGAATGGGTGCTGCGCAAGGTACTGCATGTGGATGAGGAGAAGGGGCAGGTCTGGTTCATGGCCGCTGGCCTGAGAAAAGGGGAGGATCCTTATCATCAGCATCTTTGCCGCATCCAGGTGGACGGTTCTGGATTCCGTCAACTGACCGAGGGGGACGGGCTGCATGAGATTGTCTGGTCGCCGAACAAAAAGTATTTCGTGGATTCTTGGTCGCGGGCGGATCTACCACCCGTCACGGAGCTGCGTCGCAGTGAAGATGGCGGCTTGGTCTGTGGCCTGGAAGTGGCCGATGCCAAAGCCCTGCTGGCCACAGGCTGGCAGATGCCCGAGAGGTTCGTCGCCAAAGGCCGCGATGGCCAGACGGACATCCACGGGATCATCATCCGCCCATCATCCTTTGATCCTGCTAAAAAGTACCCAGTGGTGGAACAGATCTATGCCGGACCTCACAGCGCGTTTGTTCCGAAGTCATTCGGCACTCTCGCCCGGCAGCACCGGATGGCCGAACTCGGATTCATCGTCGTGCAGGCCGACGGAATAGGGACCAATCATCGGGGCAAAAAGTTCCATGATGTGTGCTGGAAAAATCTCAAAGACGCAGGCTTCCCGGACCGCATTGCCTGGATCAAGGCTGCCGCCCAGTCACGGCCTTGGATGGATCTTCAGCGGGTGGGCATTTACGGTGGCAGTGCCGGTGGCCAGAGCGCCATGCGCGCTTTGCTGGATCACCACGACTTTTACCAGGCGGCTGTGGCAGACTGCGGCTGTCATGACAATCGCATGGACAAAATCTGGTGGAATGAGCAGTGGCTGGGCTGGCCTGTGGATGACAGTTACAAGAAGAATTCCAACGTCGAGGATGCTGGCAAACTTCAGGGGCAGCTCCTGCTGATCGTTGGAGAAGTGGATGACAACGTGGATCCCGCCACCACTTTTCAGGTGGTCAATGCCCTGCAAAAAGCGGGCAAAAGTTTTGAATTCATGCCTATCATCGGCGCTGGGCATGGAGCGGCGGAGACGCCTTTTGGCACGAGGCTGCAGATGAACTTTTTGGTGAAACATCTGCACCCCTGAGCAAAGGCTGCGGGAGGAGACATTTCAGGAAATGTAAGGTCAGTGGCTTCGTTTGAGAGCTGACCCTACCATGGCCATGAAACGTCTTCTTTTCACACTTCTCGGCCTTGGGCTTTTCACGGTGTCACTCTGCGCCGAGCCTGAACGCCCCAACTTCATCATCATCTTGGCCGACGACCTGGGTTGGTCAGACCTCGGCTGCTATGGAAACACGTTTAACGAAACGCCGAACCTGGACCGTCTGGCACGTGAGGGCATGCGGTTCACCCAGTTTTATGCAGGCCCCGTCTGCTCCCCCACCCGGGCCAATCTGCAAAGCGGGCAGGATCAGGCTCGTTTCGGCATCACTCAGCACATTCCGGGACACCGTCGCCCTTTTGCCAAACTGACCGATCCTGTGGTGGCCTCGCACTTGCCGTTGGAGGTGGAAACTTATGCGGAACGCCTCAGCACTTCTGGTTATGTCACCGGTTACTTTGGCAAATGGCATCTGGGCAAGGAAGGTTATGGCCCGCAGGATCAAGGCTGGCAAACCGTGATGGAATGCCAGGGGCACACTCAGCCTGCCAATGTCACCGGGACAGGCCAATCGCAGAGAACAGCCGACTATCTGACGGGCAAGGCGGAGGCGTTCATTGCGGCCCATCGGGAGCGTCCCTTTGTGATCCAGCTTTCGCATTACGCCGTGCATATCCCGCTTTCCACCACACCGGAATTGCAGAAGAAGTACGAGGCCAAAAAGCCCATGACTGGCTACCCCAGCAATCCTCTCTATGCAGGTCTGCTGGAAGAGCTGGACCAGAGTGTGGGCCGTGTGATGAATGCCGTGGATGCGGCCGGGCTGGCAGAAAAGACACTCATCCTTTTCCTTTCCGACAATGGCGGCATCGAGCATGAGCAGAGCGGACGCGTCGTGACCTCCAACCGGCCTCTGCGTGGAGAAAAAGGCACTCTGTATGAAGGCGGCATCCGCATCCCCGCCATCGCCCGCTGGCCAGGACGTGTGCCGCCCGGCAGCGAATGCCACACCCCCGTGATCACCATGGACGTCTATCCCACCCTCACGGAACTGGGGGATGTTCAGCCATTGGCGGGCCAGCCGCAGGATGGTGTGAGCCTGGCGGCCATGCTGAGAAATCCGGAAGCCAAGATCGCGCGTGACACTCTCTTCTGGCATCTGCCGCATTACCATCATGGCACTCCGGCCAGCGCGATTCGTCAGGGAGGCTGGAAACTCATCGAGTTTTATGAAACGGATTCGGTGCAGCTTTATAGGCTCGATTCAGATCCTTCTGAAGCGCGGGATCTGGCTGCGGCGGAGCCTGCCAAGGTGGCCAAGCTTCGCGCGGATCTCGCCGAATGGCGGACTCAGGTGAATGCGCAGATGCCCGTGGCCAATCCCAATCATGACCCGGCCAGAGCTGATGAACTGGCCAAAGGAAAGAAGAATGCGGAGAACTGAGTTCCGCGATGCCAGCAAGGCTGGCGAAGGGAAGGGGAGTCTCAAGGTTGGGTCACGCCTGGCACCGTCAGAGGAAAGATGGCGTTGTCGGCCATTTCCTGTTTCAGCAGCGCTTCCGCCTGCTGGACGATCTCAGGATGCGTTGCCGCGATGTCAGCAGATTCCGCCGGGTCTTTGGACAAGTCGTAGAGTTCCCAGGCCCCTGGAGACTTGGTCTTCAGTTTCTGGCGGACGGCCTTCATGTCGCCCAGGCGCACGGCCACCTGGCCTTCGTATTCTGGGAACACCCACAGCAGCGGCTTCGTTCGTTCCTGTTTCTGCCCGCTGGTGAGGGCTGTCCAGAGGCTTTGCCCATCCAATCCGGCGGGGGCTTTCAGGCCTGCGGCCTCACACAGCGTGGGAAACCAGTCGGCAAAAAAGCCGGGAGTTTCATTGACGCTGCCAGCAGGGATACGGCCCGGAAGCCGGGCGATCATGGGTACGCGGATGCCGCCTTCATACACGCTTCCTTTGTAACCGCGGAGGCCGGCGGTGCTGTTAAAAAACGCCGCATCCACGCCGCCCACATGGAAGTGTGTTTTGGCGGAACGCGGGTGGGTGGTGCCATTGTCGCTGGTGAAAATGATCAGCGTGTTTTCAGCCACACCCGCTTTGTCCAGGGCGGTCATCACACGGCCCACATAGCTGTCCAGATCCGAGATCATGGCGGCATAGCCTGCGCGTGGACGCGGATGGGGGACGTAGCCGTTCTGGCCCCGGTAAGGTTCCGTATCCCACTCTTCTGGAAACCTTTCCACGGATTCACGGGGCGGGTGCATGGAGACATGCGGCTCGATGAAGGCGAGGTAGAGAAAGAAGGGCTTGGCCGCCTGGGCCTGGATGAACTTTTCCGCCTCCTGGATCATCAGCTTGGGGGCATAGGTTTCGCCGATCCAGTCCTCCATCTTCACCTCGCCTTCCGGCTGTTTTCCATGGCCGGGCACGGGCTTGGTGTTGATGATGACTTTCTCCGAATTGCGCCAGAGATATTCGGGATAAAAGCTGTGCGCCAGGGACTGGCAGTTGTAGCCAAAAAACAGATCGAAGCCCTTTTTGTTAGGCTCGCCCGTGCTTCCCACCGGGCCCAGGCCCCATTTTCCCAGGGCTCCTGTTGTATAACCAGCTTTTTGAAAAGTCTGCGCAAGGGTCACCGCCTGTTCCGAGAGCGGATACTGCCCCTCGGTAAACTGGGGCAGGAGTTTGGGGGCAGGGAGGTTGCCACGAATTTCGGCATGCCCCAGGTGTTTGCCCGTCATCAGCACACAGCGCGATGGGGCGCACACAGGGGCCCCAGAATAGTGCCGGGTGAAGCGGGAACCCTCTTTTGCGAGGCGGTCCAGATGCGGTGTGGGGATCTTTTTCTGGCCATAGCTCCCCAGCTCTCCCCAGCCAAGGTCATCGGCCAGGATGAAAACGACATTCAAGGGTTTGTCACCCGCTGCCCCAAACAGGCCTGTGCCCGTCAGGCTAAAGGTGGCGAGGGCAAAAAGGAAAAAACGCAGACGTTTCATCCTGCCTTCAACGTTTCGTCAAAGGACGATCACACGTAAAGTTGGCGGTAAGATTCGGTGATTTTGCCCAGGTATTCGTCCTGGTCCATGGCCCAGTAACGATGCGAAAAGATCTCGACCTCCCGGGGGCCTTTGTAGCCGGTGGCATCCACCCAGTCTGAAATCTGGCGGATGGGGATGCAGCCTTCACCCATCAGGCCGCGATCATTCAGAAAGTCTGTCGTCGGAGTTTTCCAGTCGCAGATGTGGAAGGCAAAGAGTCGCTTCTGGGCGGCAGTGAACTCAATCTGATGCTGCAGTTCCGGATCCCACCAGATGTGGTAAACGTCTGCGGCAATGCCCAGCATGTCTGGAGAGCCCAGAGCATCGCAGATGTCATTGGCCTGGCGCATGGTGTTCACGGCGCTGCGGTCATCCGCATACATGGGGTGCAGGGGCTCGATGCCCAGCTTCACTCCCGCCGCTTCGGCGTCTGGCAGGACGGCGGCGATGCCATCGGCAATCTGCTTTCTTGATTCTTCCAGCGACTGTCCAGGGACTGCGCCGCAGACGAGGACGATCAGAGGTGCGCCCAGGGCCTGGGCTTCCTCAATGCAGCGGCGATTGTCATCAATGGCCTTCTGGCGGCCTTCGGCGGACGATGCCGGGAAGAAACCTCCCCGGCAGAGGCTGACGATGTCCAGCCCAGCTTCGCGGGCCTGTTTGCCGACCACCGCCGGATTTCGACCTTCCAAATTATAGCGCCAGAAGGTGATGCCCCCCACGCCGGCAGCGGCATAACGGGAGATGCATTCTTCTGTGGTCCAGGGCTTGGTGGTGATGGTGTGGATGCAGAGGCGGCGCATGAGTCCTCAGGATTGAGGGGACCCGGTCGCCGTGCCAGCAATTTTTGCGCGCATGTCGGTGTCTGCCGCGATGTTTTTGTAACGGGCAAAGTCCATGATGCCGAGATTGCCATTGCGGAAGGCTTCGGCCATGGCCATCGGGATCTGGGCTTCGGCCTCGACGACGCGGGCGCGCATTTCCTGGGTGCGGGCGGCCATTTCCTGCTCCACGGCCACAGCGGCGGCACGGCGCACTTCGGCATTGGCCTGGGCGATCTTTTTGTCCGTCTCCGCCTGTTCGGCCTGGAGCTTGGCACCCACGTTTTCACCCACGTCAATGTCGGCGATATCAATGGAAAGGATCTCAAAGGCCGTGCCTGCATCTACGCCTTTGTGCAGCACCAGTTTGGAGATGCTGTCCGGATTCTCCAGCACGTCCTTGTATGAGGCGGAGGAGCCGATGCAGGTCACGATGCCTTCACCCACACGGGCGACCACGGTCTCTTCCGTGGCACCGCCGATGAAGCGGTCAAGATTGGTGCGGACAGTGACACGGGCACGCACCCGCAGGGAGATGCCGTCTTTGGCCACGGCATCGATTTTGCCCCCGCGCCCCATGTCCGGATGAGGGCAGTCGATGACCTTGGGATTGATGCTGGTGCGCACGGCTTCCAGCACGGTCTTGGAGGTGCCTTTACAGGCAAGGTCAATGGCGCAGGCACGGCGGAAATCCAAGGGGATGCCCGCCTTGTCGGCAGCGATGAGGGAAAGGACCACATGGGTGACATCACCGCCGGAGAGGTAGTGGGCCTCAAGCTGGTCCGTGTTGATAGGAATGCCTGCCTTGGCGGAGGTGATGCGGGTATCCACAATGAGTGCATTGGGCACTCCCCGCAGATACATGGCCAGGAGGTTGACGATGCTGACGGGGGCATTGGAAATCCGGGCCCGCAGCCACAGATTGAAAAACTTGGCCACAATGAGGAACAGGACGAGTGCGACGATGATCGCACCCCCGACGAGAAGCAGCTGCATGTTATCCATAAGAAGAGGGTCTGGCTAGAGGGGTTGGTGGAGGATGACGCGGACCAAAAGATTGCCCGGTTCTGAACCGGTGATGCGGAGCCGTGAACCGGCGGGGACAAAACCGTCCTCGCAGCGGACCTCGCGCCGGCTGCCATTAAACTCCGCCCGTCCGAGCGGGCGTAATTCCGTGAGGGCCACGCCCTCCGTGCCACAGGCCAGTGTTTGGGTAGAGTCGGCTGAAGGGATCTCCGCCTGGAGCGTGAATGAGCGGCTCCAAAATTTGACCGCAAAGAAGCGCAGCCAGATGAGTTGCAAGGCAGCCGAGCCGATGATGATGCCGCAAGCCGCAGCTCCGCGTCCCCAGCTTGGCCAGCTGGAGAACTCATCGGCCGTCATGACCAGCAGCACGCCGCTCAAAACGAACAGAGCGCCCAAAATCCCGGCGATCATGCCGGGAACAAAGGTCTCCAAGATCATGAGGAGAACCCCGAGGATCACAATGATGGCGACGGTGGTGACCATGTGTAAGAGGACCATGGAGGTTGTCTGGGGCACCGTCAAGGTACAGTCCCGGACGATCAGTCCCAAAGGATGAGGCTGCGGGCCACCTCGCCACGTTCCAGGGATTCATAGGCCTCATTGATCTGCTCCAGCGGATAGGTCTTCGTCAGCAGTTCATCCAGCAGCAGATGGCCGCTGCGGTGCAGGCCGATGAGGTTGAGGAGGTCCACCCGTGGCCGGGCACTGCCATAGAGGGTGCCTTTCAGGGTCTTTTCGGCATAGACGAGCTGGTTCACATTGATCGCCGCGCGGGCATCGGCCCGGCAGATGCCGGAAACCACGCAGGTGCCGCCTTTGCGCACGCTGTCATAAGCTTGCTCGATGGGCCTGGGCAGGCCGATGGCTTCAAACGCATAGTCCACGCCGCGTCCGCCGGTCAGGTCCTTGACGGCCTGCACCGGATCGCAGGTGCTGGCATCCACAAAATGGGTGGCCCCCATCTGCCGTGCCCAGGTTTCCTTGGAGGCCACGGTATCCACGGCAATGATCTGCGCGGTGCTGACCAGTCTGGCGCCCTGGATGATGTTCAGACCGATACCGCCGCAGCCATACACAGCGACGGTGGAGCCGGGCCGGACCTGCGCCGCGTACGTCACGGCCCCGACTCCGGTGATGACTCCGCAGCCGATCAGGGCGGCTTTCCACAGAGGGAAATCGGCGTCTATTTTCACCACCGCCGCCTCCGGCATGGTGGAAAGGCTGCTGAAGGTGGAGACACCCGCGTAGTGGCGGATGCTGTCACCACGGGCATTGCGAAAACGGGTCTGCCCATCGGGCATCGTGCCGGTGAAGCGCATGGCGGTGCCCATATCGCAAAGGGCCGGCTTGCCATTCAGGCAGTACTCGCAGCGGCCACAGGAGGCGCGCCAGATGGGGATGACATGGTCCCCAGGTTGTACGGAGCTGACCCCAGGACCCACTTCCTCCACGATGCCTGCCCCTTCATGCCCCAGAATGATGGGGCAGGTCATGGGCAGGTCGCCTTTGATCACGTGCAGGTCGCTGTGGCAGACCCCGGCGGCCTTCATCCTCACCATGACCTCACCTGCCTGCGGAGGCAGCACAGTGACCTCTTCGATCACCATTGGTTTTCCAGTTTCGTAAAGAACGGCGGCAGGGGCGGTGCGCATGATATTTCCAGGACGATACGCCCTTCTTCATCCGAACATCCAGCCCGAAGTCGGATGAAAGCAAATCTCACCCCCGGCGTTTCTGGGCTGCATGTTCACCCGACTCTTCGTCCTCGCCTGCCTTTCTGTTTCAGTCACCCTCCAGGCGGCAGAGCCTGCGACCCATGTTTATAAAAAAGTGGGGGATCGCCCGTTGAAGCTGACTCTTGTCAATCCGCCGGGCTGGAAGGCTGAAGATAAGCGTCCGGCCATGGTCTTTTTCCATGGCGGTGGCTGGGTAGGCGGTGGCCCCACGCAATTCAGTCAACACAGCGATTATCTGGCGACTCGGGGCCTGGTCTGCATCCAGGTGGAGTATCGTTTGCTCAAAGGCACTGCTGCCGATACTCCGCCGCTGGTCTGTGTGCAGGATGCGAAGTCTGCCATGCGTTGGGTCCGTGGGCATGCGGCGGAGCTGGGGATTGATCCGCAGCGCATCGGCGCAGGCGGCGGTTCAGCGGGAGGTCACCTCGCAGCTTTTGTTGGCATGGTGAAGGGCCTGGATGATCCGCAGGATGACCTCGCGATATCGCCCAAGGCCAATGCGCTGGCGCTTTTCAATCCGGTCTTTGACAATGGTCCTGACCAGGGCTGGGGGACGGCCCGGATGAAAGACCGCTACAAGGAGTTTTCTCCCGCGCACAACATCACCTCCGACGATCCTCCTGCCATCATCTTTCTAGGCACCGAGGACAAGCTGATCCCGGTGGCCGTGGTCGCACGCTTCAAAGACGGCATGGTCAAGGCAGGCGTCCGCTGTGAAGCGCTGTTTTACGAAGGGCAGGGGCATGGTTTTTTCAATGCAGGCAAGGCTAACAACAAGTTCTTCCATGAGACTCTCGTCGCCACGGATCGCTTTCTGGCCTCCCTGGGCTGGATCCAGGGAGAGCCAACATTGAACACAGCGACACCGCCCAAGCCTTGAGGCTTAGACCTCTCCCGAATTCAAGGATTCACGAGCGGCATCTTCCATTCCGATTCACCTGACCGGGGCACGATCTTCAGGAAGAAGGAGCGATGGGCGGGCAGCAGCAGGCTGTTGCTGACGTCCGGGGCCGAGGCATCGCTTCGGGGCGTCCAGGCCCCCAGGGTATTGGCTTGGCGCAGCCAATAAACGGTGTAGGAGGCGGCCCCAGGCGAGTGGTCGCCTGCCCAGAGTTGCAACTGGTCGGACACGGAGCTGTTTTTGCCGGCCGTGAAGCCATGCGTAGCGGCGAACTGCAATTGCTGCGGGGTCGAGTCCACCGGCCAGGGTAGGGCCAGAAGATTGTGCGTTTGATCCAGGATCCGCACAAACGCGCCTGTGCGCACATGACCAGTCAGCGTGTAGGTGCTGGCCTGGGCGGCGATCTTGACCATCACCCCGGTGCCTGGAGGAATGATCAGGTCATCGGCAGAAGGCTGGCTGCTGTCGCCGGTCGGCCTCCATTCATGCCGGTTGGAGGAAAGCTCCAGCCAGTACTTTTTCCATTCCATTTGCTCAAAGGTCAGTACCTGGTCTGCTTGGATGGATCCATAGGCACCTTTCAGCAGCGTCTTGGGAAACACTTGGCCAAGGGTCACATGCGGCCGCACCACCACGCGGGCTCCCGCCAGGTCGGTGGGCAGACTTTTCAGGGTGGAATTGGCAGAGGTGAGGTCCAGGGAAAGGGTCTGCCCCGTGATGCTGAGGATGTCATAACGATGTCCCGCATGGGCGCCGTCGCGCACTTCCAGGTAGCACGGCGTATGGGCAGGATAGACGGGCAGGATCTGGCCCTGGACATTCAGCGAGCTGGCCGATGCAAGGTCCCCGACAAACCCGGCATACAGGGGGGCATTGACCCAGCTTACGCCGATGGTCTGGGAACCTGGGATCAGGTCCATCTGCTGCCAGCACTGCGGCGTGCTGGCTGCGGTGATGCCGCTGCTGTGGGTGACCCGCAGGCGGACCATGCCGCGCTGGGCAGACTGGCCTGTGACATGGCTGATGCCTGCCCAGGTGAGCTGCTCTTCATCGGTACCCAGATCAGTAGCGATCGGTGCCATCATCAGAGGCTGCCAGTCCCGCAAATTCGTGCTGCTCTCCAGCTTGAAGGTGACATCGGTCACAATGCGTGGGCGGATGAGGTGGGCATCCACACGTCCTTCAGGTGTGGTCGTCAGCCACCAGCCGGCATCGTATTGGTGATCGCTGTTAAAGGCGTATTCGATGAGGTCATTGACATCATCTCCATCGAAATCACGGTCCTTCGCATTCGAAGATCCTGGAGCGGAATCAGGTGTCCCGGGCGTGCTGCCACTGCCGCCTGCGACTGCCTGTGTGCCGACGATCTGGACCTGGTCAAATACCGCCGTGGAAAGTGCCGCCGGGCTGGATGAGGTGACCGCCAAGCCGACATGCAGGGTGGATGGCATCCCTTCCAGGGTCACCACGCTCACGGGTGTCCAGCTCGTCCCATTGGCCGAGGCATAGGCGGTGAAGGTATCGCCGAGCCGCGCCAGTCGCACCCAGTTGTTAGGCGCAGGATTCAGGGCCGGGCCGCCGGCATAACTCGCCGCCGCATTGACACCGGACCGCCAGACAAAACCAAAGCCGTTGCCAGCACCGGTCGGCGTGGTGAACATCAGGGCATGGCGGGAGCCTGGAGTTAGGGATTCGCGAAACATCACGCCCGCCTTGCCCCAGGGATTTTGATTGCTCTGGCTGGTCACACGGGCTCGAATTTCGCCATCTCCCACCAGCCGGACTGCCGCATACTGGAAGCCGTCCTGGGTGAAGAAGATGTCCTGGCCCGCCCCTTTCAGAGTGTAGGTGCCGGTGCTGGCCTCATAGTCGGTTGAGCCTGCAACTGCCACATTCCCGATGTCCTGGCCCTGGAGGCTGATGGTCGCCGGTGGGATGTAGCTAACAATGAGTGTGTTTGAGGTGCTGCTGGCGATTGCGCTGCTGTTTTGCGCGGCTCCCGCAGGCAGGGAGATGGTGACATTTCCCTCGGCGGTTGGAGTGATGGTCACACTGTATTGCGTGCCGCTGCCAATGAGGTTGGACGCCGTGCCATTGGTCACCACGAAGTCCGCTAAAGCCAGCCCGGTGACACTTTGCGTAAACTGTGCCTGCAGGGTAAAGGAACCTGTCTCGAGGGACGAGGGTGAAGTCAATGTCACCGCGGGTGCCACGGCGCTTTGCGAACCCACGATCTGTACATTGTCGAAAGTGGCGGTGCCGAGCTGGGTGCGTGCGCCGGAGGTGAGGGCCAGCCCCACATAAAGGGAGGATGGCAGCCCGCTCAAAGTGGTGGTGTTCACCTGCGTCCAGGCGGTGCCATTTGCCGAGGCGTAGGCCGTCAGCGTATTGCCCACCCGGACCAGCCTCACCCAGTTGTTGGGGGATGGGTTCAGGGCAGGGCCTGCGGCATAGCTGGTGGCCCCGTTGGCCGTCGGACGCCAGACGCTGCCAAAGCCATTTCCGGAGCCCGTGGGCGTGGTGAACATCATGACGTGCCGCGCGCCGCCTGTCAGGTTTTCACGGAACATGACACCTGCTTTGGCCCAGGCATTCAGGAGAGTTTGGCTGGTCACGCGGGCGCGGATTTCGCCATCGCCCGTGAGCTGTGTCAGGGCATATTGGAAGCCATCCTGAGCGAAGAAGATGTCTTCCCCGGCTGCCTGCAGGGTGTATTGGCCAGCATCGAAAGAGGTAGATCCCGTCACTTCCACTGAACCGACATCCTGCCCCTGAAGAGTCACGGCCACGGGTGGCGCGTAAGTGACGTTGAGGTTGTTGGAGGCGGTGTTGCCAATGGCTCCGGCATTGATCACCGTGGCCGCAGGCAGGCTCAGTGTCACGTTGCCCGGTGCTGTGGGGGTCACAGTCAGGCTGTAGCTTGCACCGCTGCCGGAAAGGTTGGAGACCGTCGCGAGACCCACCACAAAATCGGATAGGGCCAGCCCGGTGACCGGTTGGGTAAACTGCACCTGCACGGTGAATGGTCCTGTCTCCAAGGTGGATGCCGCACTCAGGGTGACGGCCGGTGCCTGCACGCTCTGGGCACCGGTGATTTGAACGCGGTCAAACACCGCTGAGGTCGTTTGATTGATTTGGCCGGAGGTGACGGCCAGACCGATAAAAACCTGGGAAGGCAGCCCCGTGAGAGTGGCGGTGCTTACCTGGGTCCAGGCAGTTCCGTCGGCTGAGGCGTAACCCGTCAGCACATTTCCCGCCCGCACGATGCGCACCCAGTTGTTAGGCACAGGATTCAGAGCAGGGCCTTGGGCATAGGCCGTCGCCGCATTCGCAGTGGTGCGTGCGACGAGGCCGAAGCCGTTGTTCGCCGCAGGAGGGGTGATAAACATCGTGGCATGGCGCGAGCCCGCCGTGAGATTTTCACGGATCATCACGCCCGCTTTCGCCCAGGCATTGGTATTGTCAAAGCTGCGCACCCGGGCGCGGATCTCGCCATCTCCGTCCAGCAGGACCTTGGTGAAATGAAAGCCGTCTTCATTGAAGAAGATGTCCTGGCCCGAGGCCGTCAGGGTGTAGGTGCCTGTCTCCGCATCCAGCGAGGTCGATCCGGCCAGTTGCAGGCTGCCGATGTCCTGGCCCACCAGCACGGGGGCAGGGGACTGGTAGCTGCGCGTCAGAGCTGTGGAACTCAGGTTTCCGAGGCCGCTGGAATCCTGCGCCACATTGGCCGCCAGACTCACGCTCACATCCGCCGTCGGTGTCAGCGTAAAGCTGTAGCTGCTGCCGCTGCCGGTCAGGGCCGTTGCGGTGGCACCTGTGCAGGTGATGTCCGTGAGGGTGAAGCCGGAAACCGCGTGGCTGAAGGTGGCCGTGACGGTGAAGGGTGCATTCACAGCCGGTGCTGCGGTGCTGCTGAGTGTGACGGTCACG
This sequence comes from Prosthecobacter algae, assembly GCF_039542385.1. Classification (NCBI taxonomy): domain Bacteria; kingdom Pseudomonadati; phylum Verrucomicrobiota; class Verrucomicrobiia; order Verrucomicrobiales; family Verrucomicrobiaceae; genus Prosthecobacter; species Prosthecobacter algae. The sequence goes on from NZ_BAABIA010000004.1 coordinate 324,975, forward strand.
GGCAGAGGGGCGGCTGCGGGAGCCTCATCGATCTGCAGCAGATAGGCCGTGAGTTTGGCTGCATCCGCATCACTCAGGGTGACTCCGCTGTGAGCACGGACGGCAGCCGTCAGTGTGCTGGCAGAGCCGTCATGCAGGTAGGGGCCTGTCGCCCACAGGCCGCGCAGTGTCGGGACATCAAAACCGGTGAGCGCACCGTTCAGGCGCTTGCCGCTGGCTGGCTTGATCGTTCCGACGTTGCTGAAAATGTTCAGGGCGCTGTTGGTGAATGCACTGCCGCTGTGGCAGCCTGCGCAGTTCATCTGGCGGAAGGTTTTTTCACCTTCCACTGCCTGGGCCGTGAGGCTGCCGTCGCTGTTGCGGTGCGGGCTGCGGGATTCGGCGGTCAGGGATTGGACATAGGCTGCGAGGGCATCCAGATCACTGCTGATACCTGCTTTGGCATCGCCTAACGGCTGATTGCGCGTGCCTGCGTGGAACTGCGCATCGCTCATCAAGCCGGTGCCTCCTGCCAGATTCCGGATCTGGCCTTCAAAGTCCTGCACCTCGTCGAAATTGCCAGACCAGTGCAGCGCACCCTGGCTGCCATGACCCTTCAGTGTGATGGTATTGCGCAGCCCTTCGCCAAAGCCTGTGAGGTCCCAGGTGCGGCCATCGTGACCTCCATCGTTGTGGCAGCCGGCGCAGGAAATGTATTCCTGCAGGGCCACCCGACTGTCGAGCGCATCATAGAAGAGCTGCTTGCCCGTCAGCACCTGAGGGGAAAGCCTTTCGGTATTGACGGTGCCCACGGTGACGGGTGCAGGCGGCAATTGCGCACTGCCGCCCAGAATGCCGCTGATGTCATGAATGGTGACACTGCGGTCCATGAAATTCTGCACATACAGGGTGCGGCCATCTGGCGAAACAGCCAGCCCCTGCGGCGCACGGCCAGTGCTGAATCGCATCAACTCCTGCTGGGACCAGGCATCCACAACTGCGACTGAGCGGCTGCTTTCCAGCGCCACAAAGAGGTAGCCTCCCCAGGGATCAAATGCCGCCGCGCTGGGCATGCCGGCATTGTCAAAGTCCACCCGCCCCGCATAGTCCTCGGCCTGTGCCGTCAGATTGACTCGGCTGGCGATCGCACGCAGCGTCTGGTCATGGTTCAGCCCCACGCCGTTGCGGAGAGTGCCGCGCCGGATGTTGTCCTGCTTGGAGGGGACCCAGCCGTAAAGGCCATCGGGGGAGAGGGCCATGGCCCCCAAATAGTTAGGCAGGCCGCGGGCCGATGTGGGGGTGTCTTCCGCCTCGCTGTGCTGCAAGATAATGGTTTTTTCGATGGCCAGGGTGGCGGCATTCAGCACCACCACTTCACCTCCTTTGCCCGCCGTGTCCGGGGTGGCGGTGTTCTCTCCGGGCAGCGGCGGTGTGATGAAACGGCTGGCATAAATGCGCCCGCCATTGGTACTGACTGAAAGGTGGCGCACATGCAGGCCCACCTCCTGCACGCTCACGGTGGCCGCCGTCTGCGGATTCAGTTTGAGCACCTGACCGGAGTTTTCCAGAGCCACAAAGGCGGCAGTGCCGTTCGGATCAAAAGCCAGGCCGAACGGGCGCGAGCCGCGTGGCAGGCTCACCGTGGAGGCGATGGCAAAGGTGCTGCTGTTGAGGATGGAGAGCGTGGCGCTCTCCGCATTCACCACCCAGGCGCGGCCATCGGGAGCTATGGCCACACTGCGCGGGGCGGTGCCCACGGTGGTTTCAGCCAGCTTGGTCCGTGTCACGGCATCCAGCACCGTCACGCTGTCGCTGTCAGGATTCACCACCCAAATGCGGTCGTTGCCAGCGGCACGGTCTTCAAAGGCAATGCTGGTGGAATTGGTGGGTTTTTTCGCCGTCAGCGGCGCGTGGATCACTTGGTTCACGGTGGTTGTGGCCACCACACCTGTGTCGTCCGTGGCTGTCAATGTCACCAGATAGCGGCCAGGTGCGGCGTATGGGTGCAGGGCCAGGGTCGCCGTGCTGTAGTCTGTCACCGGACTGCCGTCGCCAAAATCCCAGCGGTAGCGTGGATTGGCTCCACCATTGCTCTGGGCGATGAAATTGACGCTCACTCCTGTGATCACGGCGGTCGTGGTCAGCGGTTGCAGCACCAGGGTGCTATTCACCCCCCAGGAGAAGCTGGTGCTGGCCGGGGCGGTATTGCCATCGGTCACCGTCACTGTGGGCGTGTAGCTGCCTGCGGCGGTCGGGGTGCCGCTGATGATGCCTGTGGTTGGACTGATGGTTAGACCGGGGGGCAAACCTGTGGCGCTGAAAGTGAGCACATCCTGGTTGATGTCCGTGGCCATGACGGGCCGAGTCACCGCGATGCTCATCACCCCGCTCTGCGGGCCGGGACTGGTGATGACGGGGGCTGTAGGCAGGGCAAAGGCATTGCTGAAAAAGCTCCAGGCCAGCACCTCATGAGTATTGGTGCTGCCTCCCGTGGCGCCGGTGAAACCGACCCAAGCGCTGGCTCCCAGCAGAGAGGTCAGATCCAGCCCGGTGGTGGTCATCACCGGGGTTGCCGGGCGTGTGGTGACGACTCCCTGGGCCAGGTAAACACGCAGCGTATTGGTGGTGCCGTCATACTCTGCCCACAGGGTGTGGCTGGCTCCGTTTTCCAGATCAAAAGGGGCCGTGTAGGTGGTGAGGTGTGGGGAGACGATGCCATTGGTCAGCACGCCAATGTGGTTGGCGTTGGGGTCGGAGCCGCCCGCGTACGTGTCCAGCTCGATGGCCAGGCTTTCGATCAGGCCTTCGTAGCCCAGGCCACCGCCCGCGCTTCCGGTGGTCTCGAGCCGATCATTTTGAAGCACAAAGGTCATGCCGTCAGCTCCATCGCCTGCGCCGTTCATCCGGAAAACAAAACGGGTGTTGAACGAGGTGCCGCCAGATACCGGCACCGGTGTTTTCAAAAAGGCCGCCCCTGCTAGGTTGGCTCCATTGGGGGTTAATTGCAGGATGCCTCCATTGATGCTGGCACTGCCATTGAGCTGCAGGCTGCTGTTGCTGCCACTGAAGGTGGCAAAGTCATGGCTCACATTGGCCGGAGTGATTGTCCAGGTGAACTCGGCGCTGGCACTGGTGATGCCGTCCGTCACGGTCACCCGTGAGGTGTAGGTCCCCGTGGTCGAAGGCGTGCCGCTGATGATGCCCGTGCTGCTTTGGATGACCATGCCAGGGGGCAGGGAACTGGCGCTGAAGCTCAGGGTGCCATTGCCTGGGGCCATGCCATAGAGGGCGAGGACGGTGGCGGCATTCATCGCGCTGAATTGACTGCCGGGATTGCTGATGGAAACCGCCGTCGCAGGATCCACCTGGATCACTTTGGACTCTGAGTAAGCACCGTCTGCGCCAATGCCGAAGAGCATCCAGTAGCCTGGGGTCATCACGTTCAGGTTGGCATGGGAGGTGACGGAATAGAGGCCGGGAGAAGTCTCGGTGAAGGGCAGGCTCAAGTAGCGCAGATCGGTGTTCATCGAGTGCGTCTGCGAGGACATTTTGATGAAGCTGAACTTGGTGATTCCTGGTGTGGCCTGCACTGTGAAGGTCATGCCTGTGCCCACATATGAAGGAGCCTGCTGGATCACGGGCCGCACGGCGGCGCTGCCATCGGCCTTGAACAGCATCGGGGGCGTGTAGAGCTGGGCGTCACGATGGTCGGCACTGTTGCCGGAGAGGCCGCCGCCGCCGGACCACACGCGGCCGTCTGGCAGCAGCAAGGCCAGGGAATGATAGTTGCGCGGGACGCTCATGTCCGTCACCTCCCGCCACTGACCCGTGGTGGGATTCCAGATTTCGGGGGACAGGATGCTGCCCGTGTCATTGAACTTCAGGCCGGAGGAGTTTCCGCCCATCACCATCACCTCGCCATTGGGCAGGATGACGGAGTTGGCAAACTGGCGCACATACTTCATCGGGGAAGTCGCTGCGACCACCGGCGTGCCGCTGCGGATGTCGATGGTGAAGGCTAGGTTGGTGCTTGTCCCGGTGGAGCTGTCGCTGGGGTTGGAATTGGTGTTGAGCGAGCCGCCGGCCACCAGGATTCGCCCCTCACCATACATGGCAAAGCAGCCCTCCTTTGGGAAATGGGTGCCGGGAACATTGACACCACTGTAGGTTAGGCTGCCAGTTCCGGCGGTGGTCACCCAGTTCATCTGGCGTGTGGGGCCGCCATGGAAAAGACGGCCGTCCGGGGCCACGACCATCAGCGGGTGCCAGCGTGTCACATAGCCTGGCTGGCTGACCACGGTGGCCCAGTTGATACCGCTCAGCCGTGTCCAGTTGTTGGCGGCGGTCCAGCGTTCTGCCGTATTGGTGCCACCATCGCCCGTGACGGTGAAGATGCTGCCATCGGTGAGCGCCACACTGGTGTTGTACCAGCGGCCATCGTTCATGTTGGGCATCACCGCCCACTGGCTGGTGCGCCAGTCAAAGACGCTCGTCAGCCGCGTGGTGTTGCGCCCGCCATTGACCACCAGCCGTCCGTCCGGCAGCAGCACGGTGCCCCCGCAGAACATGTCGTGACGGTTGTTGTTGATCTCGGTGAACACCCCTGTCGCCGGATTCCACACCGCCGCATAGGTAAACTCAGCCCCCACCGGAAAGGTGGTGCGTTGGTTGGAGGAAAAGGTCAGCAGCCGTCCGTCCGGCAGCGTTGCCGCTGTGACCGGGATATGGGGTGTCCAGTTGATGACAGGCGACCACACGCCCACCTGGTTCCGCTGGGCCGGTGTCGGGGCAGGGCCTGTCTGCACGATGAATGAGGGGGCCAGCATCTGCGCCTCGGCGGAAAGCAGGTCTGACAGGGCATGATCATCTGCGGCAAAGGCTGGGTATCCAAGAGCCAGCAGCAGAAGGATGATAGAACGGAAAAAAATCATCATGGTCGGCGGGCGATCTTGGCTTTGGCGGGTTCGGCGATGAACTCCTCATCGGTGAGTGTTTTGAGGAAGGCCACCAGGGCCCTCTTCTCTTCGGCTGTCAGTTGCAGGCCGGTGTCGGGATGCTTGGCCAGGTTGGGGTCCAGGGTTTCGCTGCGCTTTACGCCGCTGCTGTAATGCTCCACGACTTCTTCCAGGGTGGCAAAACGGCCGTCGTGCATGTAGGGGGCCGTGACCGCGATGTTGCGCAGGCTCGGTGTTTTGAACTTGCCTCGGTCCGCCGGATTTCCGGTCACCTTCATCCGACCCAGATCGGTAGGGACGAGGTCGAGACCGTTGTTCTTGAACTGATGATCGGTGAAAAGGGTGCCGCCATGGCAGTGAAAACAATCTGCACCGCGCAGGCCGCGTGCAGGGTCGAACTCTGTCACGAAGAGCTGCAGGCCGCGTTTTTCCTCCTCTGTCATCTGCGCCACCTTGCGCACCGTGCGGTCAAAACGGGATTCCTGGGAGACCAGGGTTAACAAATATTGCTCCAACGCTTTGGCAATGCGCTCCGGGGTGATTTCGGTGCTACCAAAGGCGGCGGCAAAGTCCTCTTTCGCATCCGCGATCTTGAGCACCACACGTTCCAGCGTCTCATTCATTTCATGCGGATCCTGGATGGGGGCCAGCACCTGCTCCCGAAGACTCTTGGCCCGGCCGTCCCAAAAGAAGGACTGCTCCCAGGCCAGATTGAAAAGTGGCATCGCATGGCGTGTGCCTATTTGACCTTCCGCCCCGGTGCTGAACTGGCGAGGATCGCTGAAGGCAGCTCCTCGGCTGTGGCAGCTCGCGCAGGACTGGCTGCTGTTGATGGACAGGCGGCGGTCATGGAACAGTTTTTCGCCCAGGGCCACTCCCTGGAGAGTTAGCGGATTGTCCGCTGGCAGCTTCACCTGGGGAAAGCGGCGGGTCACCGCCAGTGGGTAGCCTTCACTCGTGGGGGCCAGGGAGGCTTTGTCAGTCCTGCTTTTGGTGACGGTCTGATAGAGGTCATAACGCACCGATTGGAGATGGAAGGCGCGGGCAAGATTGCTCCTCAGCCGCGGCAGCAGGGGATCTCCCTCCCGGGAATGGGTGGAGCTGCCATCCTTGCTGAAATCAATGCCCTTCAGAATTTGAGCCACATCCAGCGTCAGTTGCAGGGTCACGGGACCGCCTCCCTGGAACTCCACGGGGATCTCCACTTTCACTGAGTTGGCAGCCTTGGCCAGATGATAGGAAAAGCCCCCGAGTTCGCCGTCTTCTCTCAGCCAACGACCTTCCAGGGCCATGCAGATATAGCCGCCCTGCCAGCCCCAGTGCAGCCCGCAGACATCTGGATTCAAGGGGTGGTCGGCAGGCAGCAGATGGGGATCTGCCAGATCTTGCGCCTCGGGCACACCCACCTCAAAACGGATGGCCTTAAACTGCCCCGCAGGCAGCCCCTCTGTCTTGGCTTTGAGACGTCCTTTATCCAGGCTGTAAAAGGCAAACCAGTCTGCCGATTCCAGCCAACTGCCGTCTGCACGCTGGAGGGCCAGACGGGAAAGGAGGAAATCGAGCCTCTGCACGGTCGGGGTGGTCTGCTTTTGAGCTGGGGCAGCTTTCAACCCTTGGTCATTCCACTGGGGTTGAATTTCCAGTTCCAGCATCTGGGCCTGAACTGCGCCTACAACGAAGCAAGCGACCCAACCTAAGCTGTGCTTAACTTTCGAAATTGCGGACGTAATCAACATTGATTCTCGTTTTTGAAAAACGAGGGGAAAGTGGCCACTTTTTTACCAGTTTCTATCTGGAAAATGTAAAATTGATGCAAAACGCGCCCTTTTTCTGCCTCTTTGGCAGGCGTTTTGCCTAGATTGACCGTAATGAACCGCTCTCACAGCGGTCATTCTGCCTCCATCCGCTTCTTAGACCGAAGCGCGGCCCAGGGTGAAAGTCACCCGCCGGAGTCCGGATTTCTCCACCACCTGACGCTCCACCGGGCAGCCCAGCAGTCGCTCGATCATCTCACACTCGATCTCTTCGATCAGCGGATACTGCTTCAACAGTTCCCCATAGGGGCAATGGTAATCCACCATGCGCAGCCCGCCATTGCCGCTCATTTCCACCACGGACATGCACCCATCGGCACTGCGCAGCCGGGCCAGAACGAGTACCCGGTTTTCGAGTTCGGCTTCCACAGACACCTTCCGGGCATAGCGTTCTGCTTTGGAACCAAAAAAGGCATACAAAAGCTTTTCAGGTGCCGTGGCACCAAACAAACGCTCTGCCTGATTCAGCAGTTCGATGAACTGTTCGGCATTGGTGGAGGGGAAAAGTGGGTCCAGCCTGGCGGTCAGCCGATAGATCTTTTCCGGCCGACCATGGGGCACCGGGTGCCGCCATGTGTCCAGATAACCTTTGTCCGCCAGGGCATCGCAGTGTTGCTTCACTCCCATGTAGCTCATTTTCATGAGGGCGCACAGCTCCTTCACCGTCATGCCGGAGGACTGCTTCAAATGCAGAATGATGTCCACCGCCGGGGTGTGCAGGATGTCACGCAGGATGGGAAATATCATAACCGCCGGATGCGCAGCAGATTAGCGGGTTTGAAACCTTTTGCCAACCTGCCAGTGACATCATTTCACGGGCGGCGACGGAGCAGGCCCAGAGCACCCAGCCCAAGAAGCACCAGCATGGCCCTGCCGGGTTCGGGAATCACGACGATGATGCCATGGCTGGCGAATAAGCTGGTATCCCAGCTCAGGCCACTCCCCGAGATGTCCGGGAGGTCGAGGTCAAAGCCGTTGTCTTCCGCCCCCGTGCGGTAGGCGCTGCCGAGGTTGTCGGAGAAGGAGTTTCCGGTCGCTGCTCCCCAGTCCAGCAGGTTAAAAATCTGGCCTTCAGCCGGGACAAAACTCACTGGTAGGACCTGGATTTTGGCCCCTGTCGCCTGATTGATGCTGCCTGCGATGCTTAGCTGGTCGTGGTTGCCCTGTCCGGCGGCATTGGCCAGGACATAGCTCATGTAGCCTGGGCTGCCCACGGCATTGCCTCCGAAAAAGTCCGTGCTGGTGAAGGTGGCTCCGCTGATTTGCAGGGTGGTCATGGCCCCGGCCTGTAGGGTGAGGCCCTGCGCCAGGTTCAGCCTGCCCAGCCCACCGGCTGTCGCGGGATCACCGGGGCTCAGACTGCCACCGTTGCCGATGGTGGTGGCTCCCCCCAGCGTGCCGGTGCCGCCCAGCACCCCGGCACTGACCGTGATGGCTCCCGTGGCCGCGCTTTGGTTGCCATTGATCAGCAGGGTGGTGCTGCCTGTGAGGGACGTGGGTCCGGTGTAGGTATTGTCACCGCTCAGGATGACAAAGCCGCTGCTGGTGCCATTCACCGTCAATCCATATCCCAGGCCGCCATCGTCTATCACACCCGTGAAGGACGTGTTGGTGGCGGATTGGTGCGTCAGTGTTCGGGTGCCGGAAGTCAGGGTCACATCCCCAGCGAAAGTGAGCGTGCGGTTCACGGATCCATTGATGATGGTGGTATCGGCCTGGAAGCGCACATCATTGTGCAGCAGCACATCACCTCCGCTGCTGGCCCGCATGGCTGCACCGCCAAGAATCAGAGTGCCTGTGCCAAAAGGACCACTGGTGGCTGCCCCCGGTGTTCCCTGAGAGCTCACTTGCGGGATGACAGTGCCCACATACAGGCCGGTGTTGCCGCTGTAAAGATTCTGCTGGTTGATCACCAAGGTGCCCGTGCCGTAGTAGGAGACACCAGCCGTGCCCGTGATTAGCGAGGTGATGAAGGTGTTGCCTGCGGAATTGATCGTCACGATGCCTTCGCGGTTGCCGAAGGCGAGGGTGCCTCCGTTGATCGCTAGCCCCGTGCCGCCGGAGAAGAGAATCGCCCCGCTGGCCACGGTGAGAGTGCGGCCCGAGCTGATGGTGACGGTCGTCGTGGCGCCGTTGACGATCAGGGAATTGATGGACGTGCTGGTGCCAAGTGAGGTGTTGGCCGTGATGTAGGTGTTGTGACCAGCGGTGAAGGCGTTGCTGGTAAACTCATCCGTCAGGTTCAGCGGGCGCAATCCGGTGCTGGGATCATAGGTCACAAAGGTGTTGATCACACCGGTCGCCGTGCCTGTGCCGCCCGTGCCGATGGCGGCTTCGCCCAACAGGTAGGGCACGATCTGAGTGTCTTTGGCCGCTGCATTGATGCCCGTATTCAGGGCGGCAGTGGTTCCCACCAGGGCTGGGGCATTGGTCAGCAGGATGCGGGCGATGCTGGCGGTGCCGCTGTTCATGCCGAGGTTGGTACCATTGACGAGCAGTGTACCGCCATTCGCGGCACGGGTGAACTGGTTGGCCGTCAGCGTGGCGCTCTGGCTGCCGCCAAAACTGACCGTTAGGGTGGAGCGACGCGGTTCGAGAACCAAGTTGCCCACCGTTTCAGTGGATGCGGCGAGCTCGGATCCCCGATAGACAAAGTTGCCCCCACGGAAGCTGAGGCTGGCATTGTCTGCCAGACGGTTGCCGCTGTTGTTGTTGGCCCCCACATTGTCCAGTGCGAGGGTGCCGCCATTGAGAATGAGGTTCGTCGAGGCCAGGGCCCCGCTCGCTCCAAAGGTAGAAACCGCTCCGCCGATCTGCAAGGTGCCTGCATTCACCGTGGTGCTGCCGGTGTAAGTCTGGGCGGCGATGAATGTCTGGGTACTGTTGCCATTCTTCACCAGAGAAAGCCCGCCGCTGCCATCGCGCAGCCGCCCTGCAAACAGGGAAGTGCCGGTGCTGTCCGAAACAGTCAAGGTCGCGGGCGCTGTCCCGTTGTTTTCCACAAATAGGACGGCTCCACTCAGGTGGTTGCCCGCAGTGTCCAGCCCGCGCAGGGTCAATGCATGACCGTTGAGATCCAGTGCCATGCTGACGGTGGCCTGTGTTGCGATGACGGAAAGCCGGCTGCTGGCACTGATGGCATTGTCCACCCCCATCACCAGCCGTGCACCAGCGCCGCTATTGGCAAAAAGCTGCGTGTCGCCTGTGTAAGTATTGACGTTGTTCAGCACGGTGGTGCCATTGTTGGCCCGGCTGTAAAGGATATTGGTGGTAGCACCGCCGCTGATGATGCCAGATACGATCAGCGTGCCTCCCGCGCCGCCCCCGAGGCGCGCTTCAGCACCACTCGCTACGATGTTTCCTGCCCATTCAGCCGTGGCACCGGTGGCGGTTTGCAGGGCTCCGTTGTTGTTGCCACCGGTGCCCGTGATTGAGATGGTTTCCCCGGTCACGACAATGCCATTCGCCAGAGTCACACGCGCGCCTGACCCCACCGTGGTGCCACCTGCCGTGCTGCCCAGAGCGGTGTTGCTGGCCACCACGAGTTCATTGTTGGCGATAGCTGAAAGGATCGTGCTGCCCGTGTAAGTGTTGTTGCCGGAGAGGGTGAGGCCGCCTGTGCCTGACTTGGTGAGGCCAAGTACACCTGTGCCATCCTGAAGGATGCCGCTGAAGGTAGTGATAGCGCTTTGATTCACCGTCAGCCGGGCCTCGGTGCTGCTGCTGTTGGTGATGAAGCTGCCGCCTGTCCCAGCGGCGGCGCCGGAGCGTGTCAACCCGCCCAAGGTCTGATTGAAGCCATTGAGATCGAACACGGAGTCTTCGATCGCGGAGGTGGAGTCCAGGTCCAGGGTGGTGCCCGTCGGTAGTGCATCCGTGGCCCCCAGTTGCAAGCGCCCGCGGAAGACGGTGGTGCTGCCGTTGTAGGTGTTGCCCGTGCCAGAGATCCGCACCGTGCCCAGGCCTGCGGCGGAGGTGGTGGCCGAGATGACGAGGTTCCCCGTGTTGCCGTTTTGGATGGGGCCGCTAATGTTCAGAACCCCGCCTCCCAGGCTGCCCAGTCGCCCACCTCCCTGTAGGTTCACCGTTCCTGCCCAGGTGGCCGTGGCGTTTTCCGCCGTGCGCAGGCCGCCGAAGAAGTCCGTGCCTCCGCCTGCCAAGTTCAGCGTCTCTCCCGTGATGGTCACCCCGTTTTGCAGTTCCAGTTGCCCGTTAGCCGCGATGGTGGTGGTGCCCGTGCTGTCTCCCAGGGCTCCATTGTTAGCCAGGCTCAGCCGTCCGGCATTGATCAGGACATTTCCGGAAAACAGGTTTGCCCCCGAAAGCACCAGTGTCCCGGTGCCTTCCTTGGTGATGGCCCCTGCGTTAATCGCCTCGCTGATGGTCGCCGTCACGCCCGCAGCCGTCGTGATCACGCTGCTGCTGGTGAGGTAGAAAAGGCTGTCGCTATTGGCATCGGCGATGATGTAGCCGTTGCTGTTGAAGGTCAGGTTGCCCACGGTCAGGTCGCTGGCGATCTCCACGATTTCTCCGGTGCCGCCGAAAATGGCATTGTTCCCGTTGGTCCAGGGCAGGGCTGCATCCCAGTTAGGGGCCGTTAGGCTCCAGTCATTGTTCAAATTGGCCGGAATCCAGTTCTGGTCGGCAGCCTTCACAGGGGCAGGCCATGGCAGCAGTGTCGCAAAGGCAATCACAGCCGGGCCAAACGTCTGGGAAATCAAGCTGACCAGTGAAGGACTCTTTTTCATGGGGGACCAAAAGGATAGAGCCCTGCGAATCCAGAGCCAAGAAGAATTCAGGCCGCCTGGGAGGAATAAAGATTCTGCCCAAACGTCCATTCTTCCCGATCTTTTTCAGCAACAAGTTTGACACGCCGAAATCTAGAGGCGTAACCTCTTACCAATCATCACTTCAATGCGCACGCCGCCCCCCCTGCTCCCGGAGAAGGAATTCCGCTCTCACGCCCCCGGCTTTTGGAAGGAAAAAAAAATAGCCCCCCAGGACTGGAATTCATCCGCCTGGCAGCTCCGCAACCGGGTGACCACCCTCGCCGGACTGGAAGAGCACATCACCCTCACGGACGAGGAGCGCGCCGGCGTTCTCCTCAGTGGCAACAAGCTGGCCATGGCCATCACGCCACACTATTTTAATCTGATCGATCCGGATGACATCGAGGATCCCATCCGTCGTCAGGTCATTCCCCGGATTGAGGAAACCTGGGAAGATCCGGATGAAATGGCCGATCCCTGTGGGGAAGATAGCCACATGCCTGTCCCTGGGCTGGTGCATCGTTACCCAGACCGCGTCCTCTTCCTGGTGACGGACCGCTGCGCCAGCTACTGCCGCTACTGCACCCGCAGCCGTGTCGTCAGCGGTGTGGGCGAGCAGGAACTGCACACCGACTACGAAGCCGTCTTCCGTTACCTCGAAAAACACGACGAAGTCCGCGACGTGCTGCTCAGCGGCGGTGACCCGCTGCTGTTCAGCGATGGGAAGCTGGAGGCCATCCTCAAGCGTCTCCGCTCCATTCCCCATATCGAGTTTCTGCGCATCGGCAGCCGCGTCCCCATCTTCCTGCCCCAGCGCATCACGCCGGAGCTCTGCCAGATGTTGCAAAAGTATCACCCCCTCTGGCTCAGCATCCATACTAACCATCCGCGCGAGCTCACCACCGAGGTGAAGACTGGCCTGGAAATGCTGGCCAACCACGGTGTGCCCCTCGGCAATCAGAGCGTTCTGCTGCGCGGCGTCAATGACGATGCCAATGTCATGAAGTCGCTCGTTCACAAGCTGCTCATGTGCCGTGTGCGTCCGTATTACCTTTATCAGTGCGACCTCATTCAGGGCAGCTCCCACCTCCGTGCCAGCGTCAATACCGGCGTGGAAATCATCGAGCAGCTTCGCGGCCACACCACCGGGTACGGCGTGCCGCAGTTCGTCATTGATGCCCCCGGCGGCGGTGGCAAGGTGCCCGTGAACCCCGACTACGTCCTTCTTCGGGATGAGCAGCGCACGCTCATCCGCAACTTTGAAGGTCGCACGTTTGAGTATCCGGAGCCGGCCATGGTCCGGGCCTGACCCATCCCAAAAGTATCCTCGGAACCCGTTCATGCCCGCCAGAGGTTACTCACCTCTTCGCGGGCATTTTTCTCTCGCAAGCTGCGGCCCATCCTTGCGTTTACTCGGTCCTGTCATGACCCGCCTCTTTCTTTTGCTGACCCTTGTTGCCCTGGCTTTGCCATCGCTGAATGCGCAGACCAAAAAGCCGGACCCTGTGGATGAGCTGGCGGCCAAACTTGCCCCGTCCCGGACGGTCGTTTACAAGAAAGTCGGCGACCGCGAGCTTGCCTTGCACGTCTTTGAGCCAGAGGGCCACAAGGCCACCGATACGCGGCCCTGTTTTGTCAGCATTCATGGCGGTGGCTGGACCGGTGGCAACCCGCAGCGCATGTACCCCTTTGCCGCGCATTACATGAAGCAGGGGCTGGTGGGCATCAGCGTGCAGTACCGCCTGCATCAGGCCAAGGCCGGCCTGACGGTTTTTGACTGCGTCAAAGACGCGCGCAGTGCCATCCGCTACCTCCGTGCCCATGCCCAGGAGTTCGGCATTGATCCCCAGAAAATCATCGTCAGTGGTGGCTCCGCCGGTGGTCACCTGGCTGTAGCCACCGCCCTCTTTGACGGGGTGAATGAAGAGGGGGAAGACCTCTCCGTCTCGCCCCGGCCTAATGCGCTGGTGCTTCTGTTTCCCGTGATTGACTGCTCTAAGGAAGGTTATGGCCAGGCCAAAATCGGCGACCGCTGGCACGAAATCTCTCCCGTTCACCATGTGCGAGCCGGGGTGCCTCCCACCCTCACCTTCCATGGCACGGGCGATACGGTGACTCCCTTCGCCGGAGCCAAGGCTTTTCATGAATCCATGCAAAAGCTGGGCAACCGCAGCGAACTCGTCGTCAATGAAGGCGGCGTCCACGGCTACCTCATGCGCGACCGTACCCTGCTGGACGATACCCTGGCCCGCAGCGATGCCTTCCTCGCATCGCTGGGCCTGCTGCCGAAACCCTGAAGCTGGATAATCCTGACAGACGGCGGATTGTAGCCTAACAAACGATGGCGGTGCTGCTTGCGGGCAGGAGCTAATCGTTAAAAACGGAAATGGAAAAGTTGTCGGAGATCCAGGATATCTGCGCAATGGGCTGAGGGTGGGCAAAACGTTGACTTGGGCAGCTCACCCTGCGGGTGATATGGCATTGAGAGGAGCGTGGTCACTCTTGACCGCATCCTAAAACCATACGACGAAGTCGCCTAACTCACAAAGCGTCTTGAATGGAAGAAGATGTGTTGGTTCGTCACCTTCATTGAATAGTGTGACGGCTGCGCCGCATCTTGTTTCGATTTGCGGAGAAGAGTCTCCGCGCTCCCCTCGGGCGGCTGCACCGCAAGGAAAAAGATACTTCTCATTCCCGTTTTTAGGCTGAAAAGGGCTGCTCAGGGATCTGCGCATTCTTCGTCATATTTGGGCCGCTTCGGACGTTGGTCCTTTCGCCCATGACAAAACTGTTTTGCATCCTCGCGTTTTCGCTGACCACCCTCACGGCTTTGGCCTTGGAGGATCAACCCACCCTCATGACCACTCGTGGCAAGCTGCTGGTGGACCAGAACTTTTCGCAGCCGCTGAAACCCTTCGATGGCAAGTCGAACGGATTTGCCTCGGGCTTTTCCGGCTGGCGCTGGAATGCCGTGCCTCGCGGTGGCAAGTGGGCCGTGGAAAATGGCGTGTTCACGGGTCGCGAAACGGCGGAGGTGAAGCACCCGGCCACGGCCTCTTATGGCTTTCTTTACAAGAACGTCGTCATCCAATGTGAGGTGCGCATGAACAATGTGCCGCTGGCTGGCCGCAAGTATCGCAGCCTCAGCGTGCGCACCGTGGATGCCAAAGACTACGTCTGCAGCATTCACATGAATGAAGGCGGCTTTCGCATCACCAAGGATGACAACGACCATGCTGGCCCTGACAAATCCGTCCCGCTGGGTGCTGCCAAAGTGCCTCTCAAACTCGATGAATGGCACACGGTTGTCTTTGAGGTGCTGGGCAATGAAATGGTCGGCACGGTGGATGGCCAAAGTCTCACCGGCAGCCACGACTTGATTGACCGTGAAAAGCACAGTCTCATGTTTGTCATGGGTGTCGAGGGCAGTGTGCGCCATCTCAAGGTGTGGGAGGCTGCGCCCAACCCAGACTGGGCAAAAAACAAAACCAAGGTCCAGGCGGCTGCCGTTCCTGCCAAACCTTGATCACAAAAAAATCCCCGGTCATTGCAAAGAATGGCCGGGGATTTTTGTGGTTAGGAATCGTGCCCTGCAGGTGATCAGTAGATCATCGTGTTATCGGGGGCGGTGGTCTCTTCAATGCTCGTGGCTTTGATGACTGGGATGGTCTGGTCGCCATCCTTCTCATAGCTCATGATGCCGGAGATTTTCACCCAGGTCATTTCTTTGAAGTCGGGTGCCTTTTTGCCAAAGTCCACAGGCACCGAGTAGGGGCGGGCATCCGCCGCGCAGCACTGCACCAGCATGCGGAAGATGCGCAGGCGGTGGCCGTCGGCATTGTTCACCTTTTCAGGCAGCACCTGGGCGGTCGTCTCGATCGGCTGGCCCGTGATCACACGCTGCACTTCCAGGTCGCCGCCGGTGTAGTAGATCTCCGGCACCTGAAGGACAAATTCGCCTTTGCTGTTTTGCTCGATCTGCTGCTTGAGGTCTTCCAGGGT
Organism: Prosthecobacter algae; assembly: GCF_039542385.1. Taxonomy (NCBI): domain Bacteria; kingdom Pseudomonadati; phylum Verrucomicrobiota; class Verrucomicrobiia; order Verrucomicrobiales; family Verrucomicrobiaceae; genus Prosthecobacter; species Prosthecobacter algae. Next base: position 340,494 of record NZ_BAABIA010000004.1, read on the forward strand.
GAAGCTGCCATAGCTCTGGGCTTCCTTCGGTGGAGCTGAGGAGGCCTTAGCTACGGCTTCGGGATCATTAAATTTGTCAGGAGCGGGCAGGGGAGTGTCGGGCATCGGCACCGGCTTGGGGGCCGCACGGCTCGGTTTGGAGCCGTCCCCACGCAGGGTGAATTCATCAGCCCGTGCGGTAGAGTTGTAATTTTGGTTATACACCCCTTTATTCATCACCGCATTGGCACTGTAGCGGTCGGGTGATTTGATGGCCGCCCAGGTAATGGGGGCTGCCAGGATCAGGATGGCCACCAGCCTGCCAGTCCACCCGCTTTCTTCCAGGATGCCGTGGCCGTGATGGTCGTGCGGCGCGTGTACATGGTCGTGGCTATGATCATGGCCGCAGCCGGATTTGGCCGCATGACCGTGATCATGATCACCGCCATGGGCGTGTGCGTGGTCATGGCCGCAGCCTTCATGATGAGCCTGGTCATGTGCGTGATCGTGCCCACAGCCTTCATGATGCACGTGGCCATGGTCATGCCCGCAACCTTCATGATGCACATGCTCGTGTTTGTGGTCATGATCATGCCCGCAGCCGCTTTTGGCTTCTTTGGAGTGATCATGGCCGCAGTCCTTGTCGTGGTCGTGACCACAGCCGCCTGCCCCATGGTCGTGGCCTTCGCAGCCGGCGACTTCGGACCCCATGGTCAGCAGATTGAACAGGCCCATGATGGCCAGGCCGATGCCCGTGTACAAAACCATCGGACGGAAGATGCCGTCGCCCGGGAGGTACTCGTTCACACGGCCCGAGTAATGGAAATACAGCAGCACGGCGCTCCAGAGGAGCAGCAGAGCAATGCTGATGAGATGGGTGAAAGTGCGGGTTCCGCTCATGGGATGAGAATGGGCTGAAGGCTGAGATTACTTGGAAGGAAAAGCGGCAAACGGAGCGGTGATAAGCTCCCAGAATTTTTCAGGAAAGGCGCGGGGATCGGTGACGAAAAGCATCATCGGCCCGGAAAGCAGCGCGATGAGGATGAACGTGCCGAGCAGCATGGCGATGACCATGCGGCGTTTGAATACGGCAGCGTACATGAACATCAGCTTGATGTCCATCATTGGGCCAAAGACCAGGAAGGCCAGTTTGGCCGCCATGGAGAAGGACGCCATAGGCGCGGCGATGAAGGCATCCGACGTGCTGCATAGTGACAATACGAAGGCCAGCCCCATGATGGACGGAATGGCGGCCAGTTCATTGCCTGCCACGCTATCCAGCAGGCTCTGGTCCACCTGCGTATTGAAGACGGAGGTGATGATGACCCCGATGGTGAAGTACATCCCGGTATCCAGGAAGTCACCCATCGCGGTGCGGAAGGCGTGCACCAGACGGGCATTGAAGCTGGCCTTCGGCGCGTGCCCGTGGGCATTTTCTGCAGCGGAGTCCTCGATGTCCTGGGCGATGCTGGATTTCAGCACTTGGGCGGGTTTGAAGCGCAGGACGATGAGACCGATGGTGACGGCCACCAGGTAGCCCAGGGCCAGCCGTGAGATGGTCATGGTGGCATTGCCGATGGTGGCCCAGCCGGTCACTTTTTCGAATTCCTTGAAAGCCGTCAGCGTACTCACCGCCACGATGGGGTTCATGATCGGCGCGGACAGCATGTATGAGAGCGCACAGGAAAGCGGCAGCCCCTTTTTCACCAGCCGCCGAATCACCGGCACCACCGCGCATTCGCAGACGGGAAAGATCAGACCCAGAAAGCCTGCCATCAGGGTGGACAATACCTTGTTTTTGGGCAGTACCCGCTCCAGGAGCTTGGCGGGCAAAAAGGCATCAATCAGTCCTGAAAGCAGGGTGCCGATCATGATGTAGGGAGCACCTTCGAAAAGAATGCTCAGAAAGGCCATCAGGACATCTCCAAAGGGACTGGGTTCGGGCAAGGCAGCTAAAATCATGCAGTAGCTGCTTTAAACGTGCGTCGCTGCCCGGTTCAAGCGGTAAACCTTCACCCTGAACAATTCAGGCGCAGAAATTCGCCCTCGGCAGGTGACAGTCCTGGCAGAAAAGCTAGCCCGCTCAGTCCACTTTGCCCAGGCCCGCTTCTGGGTCGGGTTCCAGGAATCCGAGTTCCACAAAAAACTCGTCCATGGCCATGAGGGTGGCTTCATACATCTCAAAGGAGAGGTTGAAGTTAAAGAACCCGTGTCCCTGGCCTTCGAATTCGATGAGGCGGCAGAAGTTCTTTTTCTTGGAGGACTTTTTCGCGAACTCATAGGTCCCGGCAAAGGGGACCACACGGTCGGCCGTGCCATGCATGATCAGCATGGGGGGCAGACCGGGGCGGATGGCGCGGATGAGGTTGGCATCCTTGGCCACGCCTGCATCGGGGAAGCGGTCCAGGCCAAAGCCTTTTTTGGAAGTGTCCAGCACGGGATTGAACAGGGCCAGCGCATTCGGCGCGGGGCTGCTGTCCAGAATGTCCGAAGGATCATCAAAGCCGCTGAGCATCGCGGAGGAGGTGATGGCATGGGCACCGCCACTGCCGCCGATGCCGACGATCTTGCCCGGATTGATACCTAGCTCCACTGCATTGAGTCGGATCCAACGCATGGCAGACCGTGCATCCGCAATCGCTTCCAACGGACCGCCACGATTTCTGTGCGTGATGCGATAGTCAAAGGCCATCGTCATCATGCCGCGCGAGGCGAAGTAAACACAGTGCGGCGCAAACTGCGCGATCTGGCCATTGTCCCACCCGCTGCTAAAAAAGAAAGCCGCCACCGATTTTGGATAAGGCGGTGTCTTGTCTGCATTCGGTTCCCAGATGTACACAGGCAGGCTGATGTCGCCGACGGTCTTGTAGATCTCTTCGCGAGCAGATTTGAGGAGTTCCCGATTTCGGTCGAGTGGGAGTGTTCGTTGATGACCTTCGCCGGGTGATTCCATGATTGCGTGTGGCAGAAACGTGACTCTTGCAAAAATACTCGATCCGGCAACATCTTTTCCTAGCTTGGAGCCTCCATTCAGGATGTATTTGCGTGCCAAGCCTCCCTAAAATCTGCCACACTCCCCCCGTGAACACTTTTGTGCGTCTTCTCTGCCTTTTTTTAATCCTGATCTTCACGGGGCAGGCCGCTGCCCAAGATCCTGCTTTACGCTCCAAACTTGACCGTGCTTACCAGACCTGGCGTGCGGCCATGCTTGCGAAAGATGCACGCGCCTGGGCGGCATCCATCACCCGTTACCGTCAGGTGGTGACTCGGAATCTCATCGTCAGCCAGCGGCAGTCTTTTCCTGATGCGGTCTTTGCCGTGCCTCTGGATCCGCCTGACATTTCAAGCCTTCGCCTGCTGGAGGCAGATGCTGTGGGTGACACGGCGCACACGTTATACTTCGGCAAGGTGGACCTGGGGGGTGAGCCTGGGCAAATCCCTGAAAGCGTCCTCATGCTGAAGTTCTTCAATGAGAACGGCACCTGGCGTTTTGATAGCAGCAAAGTCCTCAAGCTGCTGGGCCAGGCCGATCTCATTGCTCAGTTGAAAGGCTCTGGGCCGATGGACTTTCTTAACTACCCGGAGTTCACGCCACCGGGCAAGGCACCTGCCGTTCCAGCTCTCTGTGAGGTGCCGGAAAATGTGGCGGGCTGCACGCTCCAGTCCTTTGGTTACGAGGCTCGCATGAGAATCAATGGTTTTGATTATCCCATCATGCAGGACCATGCCGAGAAGCTCTTCGTCATTGGCGGACTCAAAAATGGGGCCAATGATGTCTCACTCATTGTTAAGCCGACCGAGTTGCCCGAAAGCGAGACGCGGCTGCTGCAGCTCGACTTTTTTGTCCTCACGGGCAAGAGTGGCAAGCCGCCTGTCCGTGTCTTCCATTATGAGACCAAGGACGGGGCCGTCACCAGCCCCCTGAAGCTGCCCGTGGTCATCACTCCTGATGTCCTCGACAAAGGACGCTGAACTCAGAAGAGCGATAATACCATCATTGGTTAGGTGTCGGTCACTTGCCGCGATGCTTGGCAAAGATGGCGAGCGTGCGGTCGCGCTCCGTGGAGTGATCCACCATCGGCAGCGGATAGCCGGGCGCGATGGCCCGGTTGTCTTTGGGCGGAGCTAGAAATTTCTCCGGGGACACGCCTTTCAGTTCTGGCACCCAGGTGCGTATGTAAGTGCCTTCCGGGTCATAGCTCTTCGTCTGGGTCCATGGATTCTGAATGCGGAAGTAAGGGGCGGCATCCGCGCCTGTTCCCGCGCTCCATTGCCAGCCGCCATTGTTGCTGGCGTTTTCGCCATCCAGAAGGTGCTGCATGAAAAAGCTCTCCCCCAGCCGCCAGTGACAGTGGAGATCCTTGGTGAGAAACATGGAGACGATCATGCGCACCCGGTTATGCATGAAACCTGTGGCCAGCAGCTCGCGCATGCCGGCATCCACGATGGGGAATCCCGTCCGCCCCTGGCTCCAGGCCAGGAAGTGCTCATCGGAACCGGGCCAGGGCATGCCACGAAATTCCGGGGCAAATTCCTCGTCAAACACCGTCGGGTAATGCCAGAGAATGGCCAGGTAAAATTCACGCCAAGCTAGTTCCTTGATGTAGGTTTCAATGGAGGTGCGGGCGTCCGCTGTCGTGGCCTGGGCGGCCGCACTCTGGCAGCGTGAAAAGAGCTCGCGAATCGAGATGAGCCCAAAGCGCAAATCTTGGCCCAGCCGTGAGGTCGTGGTGCCTGCCGGAATGTTCCGCTTCTGCGCATAGCTGTGCAGGGTGCGGTTCTCGATGAAGGTCTTCATCCGCTCGCGGGCTGCACGCTCTCCAGGGGCGGGAAGGTGGGCCGTATTTTCTGGAAGCTGCCAGTGTTCCAGCGTTGGCAGCGGCAGGCTTTTCACCTTCTCGGAGGGGGCGGTCCCCAGGCTGCCGAGTTTTCCCTGCGTCGCGGTTTTGTCCAGTCCCAGCCAGTTGCGGGAATACGGGGTGTAAACTCGATACTGCCCCCCGCTGCCAGTCAGCACTTCATCGGCCTCATGCAGCACCCGGTCTTTGTAGCTGTGGCACTCAATGCCGATGCGCCGACACACCTCCTGCACCTTCTTTTCCATCTCACGCCCATAGGGATCGTAGTCGCGATTAAAATACACGGCCTTGGCCTCCGTCTCCCGGATCAGCTTTTCCAGCTCTTCATCGGCCCGCCCACAGCGCAGGATGAGCCGGCTGCCCAAGGACTCCAAGTTCTTGCTCAGGGACTCCAGACAACCGCACAGAAACTGCTGCCGTCCCGGGCCTGTCCAGCCGTGATGGCTCTTCCACTCGCTCAGCACATAGACAGGCACCACTTGGACCCCGTCTTTCGCGGCGTGATGGAGTGCGGTGTTGTCCATCAGCCGGAGATCGCGGCGGAACCAATGAATGACGGTGGAATGCTGAGGCATGGCGCAGGTTACGCCGGCCCGATGAACCTGGACGAGATCAATTTGGGCAGATGGATGGCTTTCAGCAGAAAAGGTCCTTCAGTCCACATAGCGGAACTCCGCCCCGGCCAGCAGCGATTGGCAATAAAGCGCCAGCAGTGTGGGGGCGTCCACTTCCGGCCTGCCCTCGATGCTGCCTCGCACCGTTTGAAAAAAGCGCTCCGTCAGCTTCTTCTCCTGCGGGTCGGGCGGGCGGTTGTAGCACAGCACAAAAGCACGCCGCTGCTGCTCTTCCAGGGTCGGTTTTTCCTGCATCACCCTGCGCGCCAGCGCGGCAGCACGCTGCTGCACCCATGGCCCGTTCATCAGGTAGAGCGCCTGCATCGGCACGTTGGTCACATCTCGATGTCCGGTCACCAGCGTGGGCTCCGCAAAGTCAAAAAGCTCCAGCACATCCGGCAGATGATCGCGCACCACCGGCAGGTAAATGGACCTCCGCACGCTGCCGTCCAGATCGGCCGGCAGGGCCTGGTTAAAGCCGATCAGGGAGACGGACTGGCCGGCAAATTCCGTGACCAGCGATCCCGGGCGGCGGCTGAGATCCAGCTCTCCGGAAACAGCGAGCATGGAGTCACGGATCACCTCGGCATCCAGCCGCCGTTTGTGCGCCCGCCACAGCAGGCGGTTGTCCGGGTCCTTTTCAAAACAGTCCTCCCGGAAATCCGATGACTGCCGGTAGCTGCGTGACAGGGCGATCTCACGCACCATGGCCTTGAGCGACCAGCCTTGTTGCATCATTTGTTGGGCCAGCGCATCCAGCAGCTCAGGGTGTGAGGGCCTTTCGCCACTGTAGCCAAAGTTGTCCGCCGTCCGCACCAGCCCCACGCCAAAAAGATGCCGCCACACGCGGTTGGCGATGACACGGGAAGTGAGCGGGTGCGCCGGATTCGTCAACCATTGGGCCAGTTCCAGGCGGCCACTGCGGCCGCTCCCTGGGGCCGCTTGCGGCACCTCAAACACCGCCGGAAATCCGCGCTTCACCGCTTTCACGGGCTGGCCGATTTCTCCGCGATTGAGCAACTGCGCATCCCGGATCTTGGCCGCCTCTTCCACCCCCATGCACAAAGGCAGGGCGCTCCCATCCTCATCCACGGTCATCAGTTGCCCGTCTATGCCCCCGCGTGACCATAGGATGCGGATGACGTTGCGCAAAAGCTCGAAGCCCTCGCTGCTGATATCCTTGCCCTCCAGCCGCGCTTTGGCCATGTAGTCGTTCTGCGCTTTTTCCTCGGCATCCAGCTTCGCACGATCCGCCTTCAGTTGCGCCACTCGGGCTGCTGTGACGGACTTGTTCGGTATCAATTGCCCTGGCAGATCCGGCAGGCGGATCAGGCTGCTGCCGTTGTTGTTTTCCGAATCAATCCAGGTGCCGTAATGCGTGCGCGTGCTTTGGAAAATGCCCGCCAGCGCATAGTAGTCCTCCATGCTGAAGGGCTCGCTCTTATGATCATGACAGCGTGCGCAGGCGACTGAACTGGCCGTTACCGCACGGGCCACCGTATCCAGTTGTTCATCCGCCAAATCCGTCGCAAATTGGGCCTTGCTCATCTCATTCAGCCCCTTCGCACCCATGGCCAGGAAACCGGTGGCAATGAGCAACTGCGCCCGTTCCGCGTCATCCTTGGCTGGCAGCAGATCTCCGGCGATCTGTTCGGTGATGAACCGGTCATACGGCTTGTCGGCCTGGATGGCATCCACCACATAGTCGCGGTAACGCCACGCATGGGGAAAGACGAGATTCGACTCCCTCCCGTTGGATTCGGCAAACCGGGCCACATCCAGCCAGTGGCGTGCCCAGCGCTCGGCGAATCGTGGGCTCTTCAGCAGCCCGTCCACGGTGGTGGCCAGCAGGGCCTCGCGTCCTTCTTCTTGCGCCCAGGCTTTGACAAATGCGTTCGTCTCCCCAGGCGTCGGCGGCAGTCCGGTCAGGTCCAGGTGCAGCCGCCGCAGCAGCACGGCCGGGGTCGCATCCGGGGAAGGGGACAGGCCTTCCTTTTCCAGCTTCGCAAGGATGTGGCGGTCCAGCTCCCTTCGTGGCCAGTCCTGGTTTTTCACCTCCGGCGACTGGGGTGTCTGCGGCTTTTGGTAGCTCCAGAATTTCCTCCCCGATTCCACATCCACCGGAGGTCTTTCAGCGACTGGGGCCGACGAGATCCGTGGGTCCGCGGCCCCCTCCCGGATCCAGGTTTCAAAGTCCGCCGCCACCGCCTTGGCCAGTGCCGGGCCTTTGGGCGGCATTGCCAGGTCCGGATCTTCATGCCGCATCGCCTTCAGCAGCAGGCTCTTGCCCGGCTCTCCCGGCACAATGGCCGGACCCGTATCACCGCCGCTCAGCAGCCCCTGTTTCGTATCCACCAGCAGCCCGCCTTTGGCTTTGCCAGATTCAGCCGAGTGGCATTCATAGCAGTGCTTCACCAGCACGGGCCGGATCTTGCTCTCAAAGAAAGCCGTCTCCGCTGCTGTCGCCCCCAGGGCACTGCACAGGAAGACAGCCGCGCCAGGAATGAACAGGTGGGAATTCATGTCGGTATCCTCTCAAAACGCGCCGCCGCCCGCAAGCTTAGCAAATCCACCCGCTGCCCTGGAACACGGTCACTCCTTGGCCAGCCCAAAAAACATCATGTGCTGCCAGGGCAGTTCATCGAATTCCCGCACCAGCTTGAAGCCATTGCTCACTAGCTCCTTGTTGATCTGCGCCTTCGTCATCTTGTGCTCGGGCTTGATCGGCACGCTGTCGTCCTCGGCTCGGAATTCCACCAGCACCACCACGCCGTCCGGCTTCAGCGCCTTGCGAATGCCTGAGAGCATCTGCTCCGGGTGGGAAAACTCGTGATACACATCCACCAGTAGCACCAGATCGCATGAAGCCTCCGGCAGCATGGGATCGTGCATTTCGCCGATGATGCTGACGATGTTCGTGATGCCCTTGGCCTCCGCCCTTTTTTTCAGCATCTCGATCATCTCCGGCTGCACCTCCACGGCATACACCTTGCCGTCCTTCCCCACCGCCTCGGCCATCGGCAGCGTGTGGTAGCCATTGCCGCTGCCCATGTCGCACACGGCCATGCCGGGCTTCAGTTTCAGTTCCTCACGCATCCGCAGCGTCGCCTCCTCCCGGTCCCGCTTGTGCCGGATCAGCCAGCCCGCGCCCTGCCAGTGCATCGTTTGGGCGATTATTCGGCCCTGATACTCCGTCAAAGGAGGTGGAGGCGCGGATGTCTGGGCCTGCAGCCCCAGGGCCAGCAGCAGAAATGAGAGAAAGCGGCAATGCATCCCCAGCTAAACGTCTCTCCCCCACATTCCCTTCGATCTGAAAAAACAAAACAACCCGTTAAAAATCACGCTTTTACAGAAATTATGGAAAAGTAAATTATTTATGCTTGCAATAATTTTAATAATTTGTAGATTGTTAACGAAGCCTAACAAAATTATGAAAAAGCTGATCCTCATCCAGAACGACTATCCTTCCACTGGCAAGAGCACGCTGGCTCATTGCTGCGCCCGTTATCTGCAGGAATACGGTGCCCCGCACCAGCTCCTCTCCCTCGTGGATGATGCGGGCAATGACACCTCGGGTCGCGTCTTCGATGCCAGCACTCTCACGGCTGACAGCCTGCTGGACAAACTGGATGAAAGCCCGGTCACCATCCTGGAGATGGCCACCGGCATGGGTGAATTTTTTCAAAAACTTTATCAGAATGAGCAGCTCGATCTCATCCTGCCTGAGGCCAGCGTCAGCCTCTCCGTGGTCATCCCGGTGACCAGTGAGCACGACAGCTTCGACTCCGTTTTGGAAGCCGCCGAAGTCTATTCCGACAACGCCGAATACACCATCGCCCACCTCATCACCAGCAGCTACGAAGACGATGACAAGGTCTGGGACACCAGCTACGCCGCCCGCGTCATGGACATGTTTGAGGCCGTCGAGCTCTACATCCCGGAGATCGGCATGCACCTGGAGATGGAACTGCGCGCCCACCACGCCAGCCTGGACGATGCCCTCATGGACCCTCAGGCCGACGAACACTTCGGCAAGGACTTCACCAAATGGATGGGCCGCGTCATGGGCCAGTTGGACAGCGCCCGCCAGTATCTCTTTGGCGAAGCCTTCCGCCCCACCACCGCTCCCAAGCCGGTCAAAAAGACCCGCGCCAAAGCCCGCGCTCTGTGATCTGCTTTTCCTCTTGTTGTTAAAACTGCGCTGGCGCTTCGGCACCCGCGCAGTTTTTGCGTGGCCCTTGCGCAGCATCGCGGGCGCAGCCACGTATAGGGAACATGTCCTTGTTCTCTTTCGTCCTCTCCTCGGCCCGGCACTATTGGTGCGGACACCTCGGCCTCCTCCTTGGGGCCTTTTTGGCCTCCGCCATTTTGAGCGGTTCCCTCCTCGTGGGTGATTCCGTACGCGCCAGCCTCCGCCGTGTCGCGGATCTCCGCCTTGGCAAAATCCAGGCGGGCATTCTCGGGGGTGATCGCTGGTTTACTCAGGAACTCGGGACGAAATCCCAGGCGGCCCCCGCCATCATCGCCATCGGCTCCGCCGCCTCATCGAATGGCAAGGTCCGGGTCAATGGCACGCAGGTCCTTGGCGTCGAGGCCGGTTTCTGGAAACTCAGCACCAGTGGCAAAGCCATCGAACTGACCCAGGGGCAAATCGCCCTCAATGAGCCCCTCGCTCGCAAGCTCTCCGCCAAGGTCGGCGATACCATCCTCGTTCGCCTGGAGCGCCCCAGCGCCATCTCCCGCGATGCCCCTCTTTCTGGCAGCACCAATGAGGATGTCTCCCTCCGCCGCACCGTCGGGGCCATCGTCAGCGCGGAGGACTTCGGCGCTTTCCAGCTTGTCGCCTCCCAGGTCTCTCCGGACTCCGTCTTCGTGCCCCTCGCCGATCTGCAGACACAGATCGAAATGGACGCCAAGGTGAATGTCCTCCTTTCCTCATCCGCCACCTTTGCCAGCGACACCGCCGCTTTGGAAAAAGCCAAAACGCTGGGTGACTTCGCCCTCAAGATGAAACGCGTGGAAGCCCCCCGCGAAGAATGGGAAGTCAGCACCGACCGCGTCTTCATGGACCGATCCCTCGCCACCAAGCTGCTCGCCCGTCCGGAGAGCTATGGCGTCCTCACCTACTTGGTGAACGGCTTCAAATCCGCCAAAGGTGCCACGCCCTACTCCATGGTCACCGCTACGGACAAACTCAATGTTAGGTCATCCGAGATCATCATCACCCAATGGCTGGCCGAGGATCACGGCCTGGTCGTGGGGGACAAACTGGACATCATCTATTACGTCGTCGGCATCGGGCGCGAGCTGAAGGAACAAACCGCCACCTTCACTGTCAGCGGCATCCTGCCCATGGAGGATCCCAATGTTACCCGTGCCTGGACGCCCGATTTCCCCGGCGTGTCCGATGTGGACAACTGCCGCGACTGGGATCCCGGCATCCCCATGGATACCAAGAAGATCCGCGACAAGGACGAAAAGTACTGGGACGACTACAAGGGCACGCCCAAAGGGTTCATCAGCCTGGAGGATGGCAAAAAACTCTGGGCCAACCGCTTCGGAAATTTGACGTCCATTCGCTTTCCCAATTCCGGCCAGGAAGAAGCCACCCTCCAGGCAGATGTCGTCTCTTCCCTCGCCCTCGCCGATATCGGCCTCACCGCCACCGATCTGAAAGGCCAGGCCACCGCCGCTGCCAAAGGCAGCGTGGATTTCGGTGGTCTCTTCATCGGCCTCAGCATGTTCCTCATCGCCGCCGCCCTCATCTTCGCCGCCCTGCTTTTCCTCTTCACGCTGGAGCGACGCTCCGCCCAGGTGGGCCTGCTTCTGGCCATGGGCTGGACTTCAAAAATGGTGCGACGCTCTTTGTTAGGTGAGGCTGGCGTCCTCGCCATCATCGGGGCCGTCCTCGGTGTCTTTGGTGGTGAGCTTTATACCAAGCTGGCTCTCAAGGGGCTCAGCGGAGCCTGGTCCGGCGCTTCCCAGGGACTGCCCCTCATCTATTCCGGCAGCGCCGCCACCAAGGCGGGAGCAGGCGTCGGTGCCGTCATTGTCGTCCTGCTTACTTTGTGGTGGGCAAGCCGCCGTCTTTTCAAGCAGCAGGCTCGCGACCTCCTCGGTTCCTGGAGTGCCGATGACGCCGCAGGGCAGGGGACCCGGCAGCCCGGCTGGAGGAAGCTCATGCCCTTCGTCTGGCTCGGCGGTGCCGTCGCCCTCATGGCCGCAGGCACCCAGGCCACCGCGCCGGAGGCCGTCGCCGGCATGTTCTTTGGCAGCGGGTTCCTCCTCCTCATGGGTGGGCTCTCACTCGCCCGTCGCTGGACGAATCGTTCGTTAGGCCTCGCCCACAGCCTCTGGCAGATCGGCCTGCGCAATGTCACCCGCCGCCCCTCCCGCAGCCTCGCTGTCATGGGCATGATGGCGGGCGGGATATTCCTCGTCACCGCCGTCAATGCCTTCCGCATGAGCGCGGGCGATGTCGCCAAACCCACCTCCGGCACCGGCGGATTCGCCCTCATGGGCGAGTCCTCCCTGCCCATCTATGAAGACCTCAACACTCCCGCCGGCCGCGATGCCTTCGGCCTCGATGAAGAGATCTTGAAAGGCGTCACCATCGTTCCTTTCCGCGTCCGCCAGGGCGATGACGCCAGTTGCCTCAATCTTAATCGCGCCCAAAAGCCAGTCATCGTCGGAGTCGATCCCGCCAAGCTCGAAGGCCGCTTCAGCTTCGCCGGGAAGGGGAGCTGGTCCGGTCTCAACGAACCCCTCCAGGCCATTGCCGACCAAGCCACCGCCATGTGGGGTCTCGGCCTCGGCGTGGGCGGTGCGCTCGATTACCAGGATGCCTCCGGAGCCACCATCCAGGTGAAGCTCCACGCCATGCTCGCCGGGTCCGTCCTCCAGGGGAAAATGATCATCAGCGAGCAAGCCTTCCTGACTACTTATCCCGACGTCGCCGGATACCGCTCCTTCCTCATTGATGCCCCTGCCAATAAGATGGACGAAGTCAGCGCCCACCTCACCCGCCAGCTCGAGCAACGCGGCCTCGCCCTCGAACCTGCCAAGGACCGACTCGAAACCTTCATGAGCGTGCAGAACACCTACATCGGCATCTTCACCGTCCTCGGTGGCCTCGGCGTTCTGTTAGGCACCGCCGGTCTCGGCATCCTCGTCGCCCGTCACGTCCTCGAGCGCCGTGGCGAGCTCGGCCTCATGCAGGCTGTCGGCTTCCAGCCCGCCTCCCTCCGCCGCCTCGTCCTCGGCGAGCACGTGGTCCTCCTCATCGCCGGAGTCCTGCTCGGCGTCCTCAGCGCCATCCTCGCCGTCTGGCCCAGCCTCCAGCAAGGCGGCACCGCCCTCCCCATCCCCTTCCTCACCGCCCTGATAAGCACCATCATCCTCTTCGGCATCCTCATCTGCTGGATCGCCGTCTCTGCCGCCGTGAGAGGCAAGTTGATTGAGGCGATTCGGAGGGAATAACTCCGCGCACGAACAGTCTAAATCGCGCCTTGCCCCTTCGGCACGCCCCCTCCTTGCCACCCTTCGCGCGTCGCTCTGCGACGCCATGTGGGATAATCCGCCTGCGCATCCTGACCGGCCTTGAAAGGCCGGTCTTAATAAACGGCAGCCGTTCTGCGGCAAAAACCCAGAGATGAGATCGGCGAACCGGTCATGTCTCAGGCGACCCTGCCAAGATAGCGATTTTTCGGCTCGCCATGTTTCCCCCGTGTCGCAGCGCGACACCCGTCTATTAGCCGCGCCATTGATGGCGCAGTTCCGCACACCCACCACGCTCCTTCCCCATCGCGTCGCAGCGCGACGTCCGTGGATTAGCCGCGCCATTGATGGCGCGGTCCCCTGGACCTCCACGCCCCCACCTCACCGCGTCGCAGCGCGACGCCCGAACTCGCCAGCATCCCCAGGTAATCTACCGCGTCAGACCCTCATTAATCATGGCCCTTCTCCTCTGCGCCGACTCGCCCAAAAACCGTATTAATCCCTCATTGATATCCAAGAAACCCGCTAGGAAAATCGTTGATGAATGGACTCGTCCCGCTCTGCCATGAACGCTCCTACCCGACTTGCTTTCACTCTCCTTCTATTGCTCTCCGTCACCCTGCATGCCCGTGAATGGACTGCCACCGATGGGCGTAAGCTCCAGGCGGATTTCGTTTCCGCCACGGCCACAGAGGTGACGCTGAAGAGGCTGCCAGATGGGCAGACACTGACCTTTCCGCAAAGCCGTCTCTCGGCGGCGGACCAGGCTTTCATCAAGGAGCAGGTGGCCAAACCCGCTCTGGCGGCGAAGCCGGTGGAAGGCCCGTTCGCAGCCCTGATGACGGGCGAGTGGGCCCTGTCCGAGTACAAGGGGCTGCCCTTTGCCATCTACGGGGCCAAGGACCTGAACGCCGCACAGGCCTACCCCCTCATCCTGGCCCTGCATGGCAAGTCGCCTAACAATGAGAATGGTAAGCAGGTGGGCGGCTGGATGAAGGGTTTTGCCAAGGAAGATCGCTACACCAAGAACCCTTGCATCATCGTCGCTCCGCTCTGCTACCAGCCCTATGGGGCCACCGGTGGCGGCTGGAGCGACAAACCCGGCAGTCAGGCCCTGGATCTCGTCAAAGAACTGATCAAGAACCTGCCAGTGGACAAGGACCGCGTTTACTGCACGGGCTACTCCATGGGCGGCTTTGGCACCTGCCACCTGATCAACCAGGAGCCCAAGCTCTTTGCCGCCGGAGTCGCCGTCGCCGGTTGTACAGGTCCAGACACTGCTGGCACCTTCAAGAAAGTCCCCCTCTGGCTCTTCCACGCCGTGGATGACGCCACCGTCAAAGTGGAGGGCTCCCGCGCCCTCGCCGACGCATTGAAGCGCGACAAAGACTGCAAATACACGGAGTATCCCGATGGCGGCCACGGCATCGTCGGCAAGGCCTTTGAAGAGGCCGAACTGCACACATGGCTCTTTGCCAAAGGCGTGAAGAAGTAAGTGCTCCGACACCTTCGCTCCCAGCCGCAGCGAGATGTTTGAGTGGGTGTTTCGGAACAGGCTCTAAGCATCCAAGTCGCAATAGCCAGCCCCTATTTCCTTGCCCCTTCGCATGGCTCAGGGCACATGCGAAGGGAGGAAAGATGATCCTTATTTGCCATCTCGATCTGCGTCACCCGGGAGTTTTCGGTCCACACGATCCCAGGCTGCGCGGGAGGCTGCCTTGGCCTTCTCCCAATCAAGGCGGGAGGAACCGCGGTCCTTTTCATAGTCCCGCTGGAGATCCGCCTGGGCGCTGTCGAAGTCACGACCGTTGAGGCCGTAGTTCGTGTAGCCGGTGAATCCGGTGCGATAAGCCGGCCCATAATCGTTATAGGTTAGGTCTCGTTCATAATAGGGTTCGGCTTGATACCGGTCATTCCAGTAAGCTTCCTCGGCCGTTGGATCCACGGCTTCGGCCACACCTTTGCCGGCAAGACCTCCAGCGACGGCACCGATGGCAGCGCCTACAGCGACACCGACGGGGCCACCGGCCATTCCGAGAGCCGCGCCTGTGGCACCGCCCGCAGCAGCTCCGACACCGACTCCCACAGGATGCGCTCCAGGAGCGCCGCTGATGGGATCACGATTTTCGTCCTTGGGGACGATGGTTGGTTTAACATTTAATGGGGTTGTATTTTGCATAGCATAACAGGTTCGTTTTGCTGCATGTGTCCGCGTCCCAAAACATTGGGTTAACAGGCTTTTAGTTGCTGCAAGGCCACCTGCTTTACTTTCTAGCTAGCGACATCATGACTATCTTTGAACAAGCCAAAAACAAAGGCACCTTTGCTTTGTTCTGGAGCAAGGCCGATCTGGTGATTTTTCATTTTCAGGCGGTCATAGCCTGCTGCCCTTGAGTCCCTCATCGGTCTTCTTGGATGACTCTGGGTTTTGGCATCATCTCCGGGATATCCTTCGGCGAATTGGCTTGAAGAGTTCATCAAAAGTGGGCGGTTCGGGTTGTGGCGAAGACCTCTGCGCTGACGACCAGAGAAATACAATGTGCGGGACGCGCAACGTTAGGTCGCCCCTTCAGGGCTCACAACCCGCCGCATCGGCACACGCACGCATTACCCAGGGCGATACTCTGGGCTACGATAGGCCGCGCCTTTGGCGCTGATGAAAAGGACGAGGTTAGAGACGTTGTTTTACCGACGCGGCATGATTTGGTGAGGATGCGATGGGTGATGCCTCTGGCCTTGATTAATGGTTTGAGATTGGACATCCACGAATAAGCGGGACCTTGATGTCCATTCTTCGCCCCAAAGGGGTGTCATCCCGTCCAATTGATGCTAGAATCAGACGATGACCTTGATGTCCGGTTCCGCGCCCCAAAGGGGCAGCCAATCGTAGCCCAGGGCAACTCCCTGGTTATCGGCACGCCCCTGATGCCAGAGTCCTGTAAGGGCGACCTAACTCCCGAAAAGGTAACGATCTGCTATTGATCTGGGAATGGGCTTGTTCCGGTTCTTCGCCCCAAAGGGGCAGCCTATCGTAGCCCAGGGCAACGCCCTGGGTATAGGCCCGCCCCCGATGCCAGAGCCCTGTAAGGGCGACCCAACTCGCCACGCTCCATACCACACCATGCGATGCTCCTCATCACACCCCGTTTCAAAACCACGTTGAATGGACAAACTGTCACCATCTTCCCTTTGGCCTGCTGGGGGCAGGCCCTTACCTAGCTAACCTTACCCCCCCATGAAAACCAAGTTCAGTCACTCTCCGCTCATCCATCTTCTTGCCCTGGGACTCACCGTCTTTTTTGGCTGGATGGCCTATCGTTCTTCAGTCGATCATTTCGTCCGTGGCGGGTTCCCACTGCGTGTCGTCATGGTGGGTGGTTGCGGCCTGCTTTCGCTGCTGGTGCTAGGGCTGTATCTTCGCAGCGGCATCAATCGGTTTGTCGTGGAAGAAGACGGCCTGCGCATCCGTCGCCTGGGTCACAGCACCTTTCACCCTTGGTCAGAGATCCGTCGGATCCAGCTCAACCAGCCGCTACATTACCTCGTCATTCACGGCCCAGATCGCGCACTGGCCTTCACCTCCACCGATTACTTCCCCCGCATCATGGATTTCGTTCGTGCCATTCATCAGCGCAGCCGTTGCGAACTGTCTCCGCTGCTGGCAGAAACCCTGGCCAGCCAACCCATGAGAACGGAAACCCAAATCGTGATGGCCAGCCCAGACATTTCTCGTTAGCACCGGGGCATTCGCAACCTGCGGCTGGTCTTTGTCGGCTGCCTGTGCCAGCAACGACAAGTCGCCTTGCAGGCGTGTTTCAGCGGCGAAATTCATGGGGCCAGGGATGCGAACAAAGGCCGGGCCTTCAAGCAGATCTGGGAAACGGGGCTCACCCATCATTGGGCAGTGATTGGGTGACCTGGCTGAGCGCTTCCCACAAAAAACGCCACTTGGCCTCCAAAAGCCTGTCTGGCCTTGCGCTCTCCGACTGCTCCCTCGATATTCCCATCACAGTTATTAAGCATCCGCTTTCGTCTGATGGATAACATCCAAAAACATCAATGAACATCCGCCAGCGCAGCCCATGCAACCTTGTTGAACAATTCCCCATCTGTCCCCATTCTTCCCCAGATGGGGACTTATTTCCCCATGAAATCCCCATCCTAACCCATTGAAAATCAGTCTGCTGAGACCAAAAATCCCCAAATGGGGATAAAATGAAATTCATCCCCACAGCTCACAGGCCGGACACCGGCACCCCTATGCATTCACGGGCTCAGGCGTTCCATTTTCCAGCCACCTTCCTGGCGCGTGTAACGCAGGCGGTCATGCAGTCGGCTCACGCGACCCTGCCAAAATTCAATCTCAGAGGCCAACAGGGTGTAGCCGCCCCAGTTCGGCGGGCAGGGGATGGGGCCGGTGCCAAAGCGGACCGCCAGTTCGGCTTCGCGCTCATGCAGCCATTCACGTCCGGGAATCACCGCGCTTTGATCCGAGACCCAGGCACCGATCTGGTGGCCAACGGGACGGCTGTTGAAGTAACTCTCCGCATCCTCGCGGGGCAGCTTGGTGATCGTGCCGCGCACGCTCACCTGGTGATGCCGCTGCGTCCACAGAAAGGTCAGCGCCGCCTGGGGATTCGCGGCGATGTCACGACCCTTGCGACTGTCGTAGTTCGTGAAGAAATGAAAGCCGCGCTCATCCAGCCCCTTCAGCAGCACCGTGCGGCTGTTCGGCCCGCCATCGCTGCCAATGGTGGAAAGCGTCATCGCATTCGGCTCCGGCAGCGCATGGGCCAGGGCATCCTGCAGCCAGAGGTTGAAAAGTATGTGCGGGTCCGCCGGAGCCGTTTCCTCCGTGAGGCTGTCCAGGTCATAGCTCACGCGGAGGTCGCGCAGGTTGGTGGGTGGGAAGTCGAGCATGTGAGTGATGGAAGAAACGTGCGTCAGGCCGTTGCGGCAATCCCATGTTTGCGCCTTTGTCCAATATTCTTGCCATGTCTGCCCTAACCGGAGTTTTAAGAGATCTAAACCGCGTGCTGCTCAGCGCGGAATCCATCCGCACCCGCGTCACCGAAATGGCGCAAGAGATCCAGCGCGACTACACCGGTCAGGTGATCACCGTGGTGGTGCTGATGGACGGCGCGCTGTTCTTCGTCGCGGATCTGCTACGTCAGATTGACCTGCCAATGCGCATCGTCACCCTCGGTGCCAGCAGCTACCACGGCGGTACCGAATCCACCGGGCAGGTGAAGATCAATTGGCCTGCGGGCGTCGAGTTCGGCGGCCAGGACATTTTGCTCCTCGATGACATTCTGGATACCGGGCTCACCCTCAGGGCCCTGCGCGAACGCCTGTTGAGCGAAAATCCAGCCTCCCTGCGAACCGCCGTCCTGCTGGATAAGAAACGCCCTCGTGAGAATGACGTGCCCCTGAACTACTGTGGCTTTGAGATCGAGGACGAATTTGTCGTCGGCTACGGCATGGACTATCAGGGCCGTTTCCGCAACCTGCCGTGCATCGGCATCCTAAAACCATGATTACACGCGTGCTTTTCTTCTCCGTCCTTCGGGACATCACCGGCAGCGAAGAGATCAACTGGCAGATGCCCGAGGGTGCCACCGTGGCAGATCTGCTGGAAAACCTCTATCGCCGCTGGCCCAAGCTGGGAGAGTGGGATGCCAGCCTGCTGGTGGCCGTGAACCAAACTTATGTGAAAAGGACCGAACTTTTGCACCCTCAATGTGAGGTGGCCCTGATGCCACCTGTTCAAGGAGGCTGATCATGCGTTGACCGTTGCCTGGAACCGTGCGAAACACCGCGCACTCTGCAATGAAGGACATCGTCGATAACCGCCGCCACATCTCGTTAGGAAAAAAAATGAGCCTCGCCTGGCTCATCGTCAAGGAGAACGGCCTCATCTGGTGCGCCGCCTTTGCCACCTACTATCTCGCCAGCGCTGTGGGGGCCCGTGCCTTCAAGCTCATGGATCACATCCGCCGCCGTGATGGCGTGCCCGGAATGAACAGCCGCGCGCTTAACAAAGCCATCTGGGAAGCCTGGGACTGGCAGGCTGGCGGCGAAGAATGGACACCGAACGAGGCCTGGAAGACGGGCATCATTGAGCACGTGCTTCGCGGCTACATGCCCCAGGGCGGACAGGTGCTGGAGATCGGCCCTGGCGGTGGCCGCTGGACGGGTGAACTCATCCAGCGTTCCGATGGCCTGCTGGGCGTGGACATCTCCGCCTCATGCGTGGAAGTCTGCTCGGAAAAATTTGCCAGCACGGGCAAGGCCAAGTTCATGGTCGGCTCCGGCAACGACCTTTCCGGCGTGCCGGACCGCAGCATGGATGCGCTCTGGAGCTTTGACGTCTTCGTCCACATCAACCAGGCCGAGGTGGAACGCTATGCGGACGAGTTTCGCCGGGTGTTCAAGCCTGGGGCCGTGGGCATCATCCATCACGGCAGCGTGGGCGGTGGCCTGGGCGGCTGGCGCAGCAACCTCACCCATGAGGCCATGCTGGACCTGCTGAAGAAGCGTGGCTTTGAGATCGTGGCCTCCTTCAAGGAGTTCACCCACGCAGGCGTGACCCACCAGACCGGCCTCTATGAAGACGTGGTGACCGTCTTCCGCCAGCCAGCATGATGGATTGACCAGACTCTCCCGTCTAGACGGCGGGAGCTGAGGCCTTCAGCCAGGCTTTCCAGCAGGTGACAAAGCCTTTGGCAAAGTCCTGTGGTCGGGCCTCCACCCAGGCGGTGATCTGGGCGGGAGTAAACCACTCTCCATAAGGCACCTCCTCAGGCAGGCAGCGCATGGGTCCATTGTGACGGGCGATGTGGAGTTCCACGAATTCGTGGTCCGTATGCTCCCCGGCAGGCAGTTGGGCTGCCAGCTCGGTGCTGGTGATTTCCAGTCCCACTTCCTCATGCACTTCACGGATGGCACAGGCGGCGTAGCTTTCGCCCACGTCCAGGTGGCCGGCCGCGCTGCTGTCCCATTTCAGCGGGGACACGTCCTTGAGGTGGGATCGCATCTGCAGGAAGACATCGCCGCGAGGGTTGACGACAAAGACATGTACGGCCCGGTGCAGCAGGCCCTGGGCATGCACTTCACCGCGTGGCTTTTGGCCGATGACTTCATTGCGTTCATTCACCACGTCGAACATCTCGGTGGCCTTCTGGCCTGCATCGGCGGACTGGCGGCCTTCATACCAGCGCGAGAGATTCACCCACTGGAGGACGGAAAGCTCCTCCGCCCGCATGGTCACCGGCATTTGCAGAGATTCGGTCAAAGCTTCCCAGCTGCCTGGAGGCGGGGGCAGCAGGTTCTTCATCTGCTTGCGGCGCTGGCTGAAGCCCATGCGCACCAGCTTCTCAAAGTTGCGCCGCTCATACACAGGCAGGGTGGAGGGATCGCGCGGGGTGAAGCGCACGATGGCGCTGTCCACCTTCGGCTTGGGCGAAAAGGCTTCCGGCGGGATGATGCGCAGCAGCTCCACGTCCCAGTCCCGCTGGACGAGTACGGAGAGCGCCCCGTAGCCATCCTTGCCATGCTGGGCGGCCAGGCGTTCGCAGACTTCCTTTTGCAGCATGAAGACGGCGCTCTTCACCGGCGTGGGCGGGGTGAGCATGTGCTTCATGATCTCACCGCCGACGGAATAGGGCAGGTTGCCGATCACGCGCACGTCGCCATGCTGGTACCATTCGCGCAGGTCCACCTGGGTGGCATCGGCGTGCATCACTTCGACGCCCTGATGGCCGTACTTCTTTTCCAGTTGTGGGGCGAGCTGGTTGTCCTTCTCAATCAGAAGGAGCTTTTGCGGGCGGCTAACCAAATGTTGCGTCATGGCTCCGAGGCCAGGGCCGGGCTCCACCACAAAGGCAGCGCCATCCGGCTGGATCTGGTCGGAGATCCAGCGCGCCACCTCTTCATCCACGAGGAAGTTTTGCCCCATGCTCTTGCGAGGGGTCACTTCCTGGCCGCCGATGATGCGGGTGGAGCGGAATTTGGGGCGTCGGTTGAATTGCATGGCTGCTCCATCGCATTGACCGGCAAGTTCTGCCAACTGGAAAGCTGAGGTTCGCCAGGGGAAATAGAAAGGCAGCGGAGTGATCGTACCTTGTTCAAGTCATATCATGAGAGTCCATATCCTGTTAGGAGCCTGCGCCCTGTTCTGTGGTCAAGGCATGTCAGCGAACCCGATCGAGAGCTTTGGGGCCTTGGTCCAGACTGGCACTTGGACAGAGAACCGGGTCGATGTGGAGGGCAAGTCGCAGCCTCATGAAGTCAAAGGCGAGCTGTGGAGTGCGGCCATCCAGGCTGCCTTCGCTCAGCAGAACACGGTGCATCTCCCCGCCCGGCCGGAGCCTTACTATTTGGATTCACCCATTGTTCTGAAGTCCGGCCAGTCGCTGACGGCCGATCTAACGACCGAGATCCGGCTGCGGCCTGGCAGCAATACCTGCATGGTTCGCAACGAGCATGTCCTGGGCTTTCGCGATGGGCCGGTGCCAGCGGGCCTACAGCCGGACACGGACATTCGGGTCGAAGGCGGGATCTGGACGACCCTGGCGAATGGTGTCAAAGGGGCCAATGGCAACCTTCGCGGCTCGTCGGCCAGCCAGGATGGAGTACCTGGCACACATGGCGTTATCCTATTGCACAATGTCCGCCGCATCACGGTGCGGAATGTGACCATTCGCCAGAGCAAGGCCTTCGGAGTGCATCTGGCCAATGTGCGGGAGTTTCTGGTGGAGGGGGTGATCCTTGATCGCCAGGAACGGGACGGGGTGCATGTGAATGGTCCTGCCAGCGAGGGTGTCATTCGTGATGTTTCCGGGGACTCTCATGATGACCCGGTGGCCCTCAATGCCTGGGAGTGGGAGAACTATGCGCCGACCTTTGGCCCGATTCATCATGTGACCATCGAAGGCATTCGAGGAGCGCCGGAGGGGAAGCACAGCACGGATTCGATCCGTCTGCTGCCTGGGGTGAAACGTTTTGCCGATGGCTCAACCCTGGACTGTCCGATTCATGACATTGTGCTTCGGGACATCACAGATATCCGCGAGTTCAAATTCTATGATCAGCCGAACCTGGAAAAGGGCAGGGACAACGACTTCAGTGTGGAAGTTGGGACGCTGCGTAACATCCAACTTCAAGGTCTGACGTTCACCCGGCCTGGTGTCATCCAGGTGGCGGCTGAAGTGGAGGGGCTGCGGGTGGAGGATGTGAGGTTGGCCTTCACTCCCGCGCCCGCTTATCGCCTCATCGCCATTGGTCCCATGTCGGCCACTTACCGTCCTGGGAACGATCCATCGCGGTGGGTGGAGATCTTTTCTCCTGATCGTGATGTGACGGTGAAGGGGCTTCGTCTGGGCAAGGTCATGGTGAATGGGCAGTCTGTGGAAGATGCGGAGTCGAGGTTTGTCTCCGTGAAGGATCAGCAGATCAATCCTGACTTTCCGCGCACACTGCCCAGGGGCGGCCTGGGCAAGGCGAGATTGCTGCCGTGAGGGGAAGTTACTTTTTAGGGCCCTTCTTTTTGCGGTCGGATTCCCAGGCGCGCTCGGAATCGTAGAGTTCGTTTTCGACTGGAAGCTGGGCTCCCACCTGGGTGCGCCAGTCGTTGAGCTGCTTCTGCATCTTTTGGGCAATGTCGGGTTCCACGGCGGCGACGTTGTCAGCCTCGCCCACATCGCGGCGGATGTTGTAGAGTTCGACATGCTGGTCGTCGAAGAATTCAACCAGCTTCCAGTCGCCCGCGCGAATGGCGCTGTAGGGGGTGGCGCTGCCGGGGTGGTAGTGGGGGTAGTGCCAGTAGATGGCCTCGCGTTTGAGGATGTCTTTCTGAGTGAGGAGGGGCAGCAGCGATTCGCCATCCACCACCTGGCCTTCTTTCAAGGGAGTGCCGGTGGCTTCGAGAAGAGTGGGCACGTGGTCATAGCTGATCACGGGGGCATCGTTGGTGGTTCCGGGCTCGATGGTACCTGGCCAAGCGATGATGAGGGGGATGTGTACACCGCCATCGTAGGCGCTGCCTTTGCCGAGGCGGGAGGGGCTATTGTCCGTGGGGCCGGGTTTCCAGCCCTGGGCGCCGACGGTGCCACTGAGACCGCCATTGTCGCTGGTGAAGACAAAGATGGTGTTTTCGCTGAGGTTCAGCTTTTGCAGGGTCTCACGCAGGCGGCCGACGCCGTCATCCACACTTTCCACGAGGGCGGCATAGACGGGATTGCTATGACTGCCGTCGGCCTTTTTGGCCTGGTATTTGGCCACGACATCCGGCTTGCCCATGATGGGGGTATGGACGGCGTAATGGGGGAGGTAGATGAAGAAGGGCTGGTCCTTGTTCTTTTCGATGAAGCCGATGGCTTCCGTGGTGAGGCGGTCGGTCAGGAACTCGCCTTCGGGGCCATCGGGCAGAGTGGCGATTTTATAGGGGGAGAAGTAGCTGGGGGGAGAGCCGGCATCAGTGCCGCCGATGTTGACATCAAAGCCATGCTTTTCCGGGTAGTGATCGGCCCCGCCGAGGTGCCATTTGCCGATGCTGGCGGTGGCGTAACCTCGGGTTTTCAGGCGTTCGGCCAGGGTTTCTTCAGCCTCGGGCAGGTGCTTGGTCCATTCCGGGATGGTGAGACGGGCGTGAGGGCGGGTGTGGCCGGCGATCCAGTCGGTGATGTGGAGGCGGGCGGGGGATTTGCCGGTGAGGACGGCGGCCCGGGTGGGAGAGCAGACGGTGCAGGCGGAATAGGCCTGGGTGAAGCGCATGCCGTCCTTGGCCAGTTGGTCCAGGTGAGGGGTCTCGTAATATTTGCTGCCGTAGCAGCCCAGATCCGTCCAGCCCATGTCATCAATGAGCATGAAGATGATGTTGGGCGGGCGGTCCTGGGCCTGGCTGGAAAGGGGCAAAACGAGGGCCAGTAGGAAAAGGAGTCGGGTCAGCATGGTGGTGGGCAGGAACGATGGCCAGGGGACGGAGATTGCAAGCAACTGTGGAAGGATGATTTTGGAGGGGGCCGGGGGTGATGAACACGACTTTCCAACGCCAGCCTTGCCAGCTTTAAAACCCAGCCTAGTCTGGGGGCATACATGGTGGTGCGAATTTTTGACCGTTATCTGGGCAAGCAGGTTCTCTCGGCGACGCTGATGGGCGTGCTGCTGCTCAGTGGCGTGATGGTGCTGGGCAACGTTTACAAGAAGCTGGATGAACTGCTGGGAGACACGCAATTGCCCCTGGGCTTTGTGCTGGAATTTGTCGCCCTGATCATTCCGTTTTCGCTGATTTTCACGATTCCCTGGGCGTTCCTGACGGGCATCCTGCTGGTGTTTGGCCGGCTTTCGGCTGACAATGAACTGGTCTCCCTGCGGATGACGGGCTGGTCCATGTCGCGTATCTGCGCGGCTGTGTTTGCTTTGGCCATCGGACTCTCCAGCATTTGTTACTGGGTGAATGTGAGTGTCTCGCCGATGGCGAAGGACAGGATCAAACGCATGTTTTTTGAGGTGGCTCTGGACAATCCGGCGGCGCTTTTCCAGGAAGGCCGCGTTTTGGACAAGGTGCCGGGCTTTCGCATCCACACGGGCAAGCGGGACGGGAACGTGCTGAAGGACCTGGAGATTGTGGAAGTGGAAGGGCGGCTGCCGATGCGCGTGATCCATGCCCGGCAGGCCACGCTGGAAATGCAGCCCGGCGTGCTGGATTTCATCATGAAGCTGGAAGGGGCGGACATCGAAAGCATCACCTACACCGAAGACAAAAAGGTGGAAAAGATCGAGTTCGTCCATGCCGGGAAGATGGCCATGCTGTTTCCCCTTTCGCGCCTGAAGGAGGACACCGTGAAGGTGAATGCCAGCATGAAGTCCACCAGCACCCTGTGGGACGAGGTGGGAAGCTGGGTGGATGGGGTGACGGGCAAAAAAATGGATGACAAGGAGCACAGCAAATCCCTGACGGAGCTGAGCAAACGCTACAGCTTCTCGCTGGCGTGCTTCACCTTTGCGCTGGTGGGGATTCCGCTGGGGGTCACGGCCCAGCGCCGCGAGACCTCCACGGGCTTTGCACTGAGCCTGATCACGGCCACGGTGTATCTGGTTTTCATCATTCTGGCGGATACGCTGAACAGCAAACCTGCCGCCATGCCGCACCTGATCATGTGGGCACCGAACGTTCTGTTTCTGGGCATTGGCGGCTGGCTCTTTTACCGTCTGAGCCGCCGCTAAGACTTCCCTGTGCTGCCTATGAAAAACCGTCTTCGTCTGTGGTTGTCCTTGGGTGGGCTTGCGTCTGTGCTGCTGGCTGGCTGTGGTGGCGAGGGGCCGGTGAAGACGCAGATCGAGGAGGCCCGCAAGGTCGTCTTTCTTTCGGCGCGCGGAGAGCGGCCTTTTGAAACCGGGCAGCGGAATCTGCTGGCGCGGCTGACGGCCAATGATGCCCGTTATCAGATCCAGATCCTGGATGCCGGGTTCAGCGCTGAGACCCAGCGGCGGCAATTTCAGGAAGCCATGGCCCAGGCTCCGTATGCCATTGTGCTGGATGCGCTGGAAACCGCCGGGCTGGAGAGCGATGTGCGCGCTGCTGTGGCGAAAGGTGTGCAGGTGATCGGGCTGGGGGAAAGCAGTGTGCCCCTGGGCTGCACCTCCGTGCTGGTGGCCGATCAAAAAAAGCTGGGGCAACTGGCGGGTGAGCTGGTGGTGAAGGCCCTGAAGGCCAAAGCGGCAGATGCGGGGCAGGGAGAGGCGGCGGGGCGCGTGGTCGAGATCCGCGGAGACGACGAAAGCCTGATCAGCCAGCAGCGGCATGAAGGCTTTGAAGCTGCCCTAAAAGCGGCACCTGGGGTCATCCTGGTGCATGATGCGCCCGGGGAATGGAGCCTGGCCGGTGGGCGCGACCGGGCCGCAGATGCGCTGCGGCTGCAGCAGAGTTTTGACATCGTCTATGCTCACAATGATCTCATGGCCCTGGGGGCTGCTGCGACCCTGAAGGATCGCCGGGAAAATGTCATGATCATCGGGACGGACGGCTTTCGCGGGCGCGAAGGCGGCATGACCCTGGTGGGAGACGGGGAGATTGACGCGACGGTTTATCAGCCGCTGCTGGTGGACTTTGCCTGGGTGCTGCTGAAGAAGATGGCGGAAACGCCCGGCTTTCAGCCGAAAACCCGTTATGAGATGCCCCTGCGCACCATTTTGCCCAAAGATGTGGACGACATCCGCCGGAACGGCCTGCCCAAGTACCCGGAGTTTTGAGCTTGGTGAGGGAAGGGCTTTGAAGGGCTTTTTCTGCCCAGTTTAAAAGCAGGTTTCACGCAAAGTCGCAAAGACGCCAAGGAACTGAATTTTTTACGTCTTGGTAGAAGTCGCTTTTTAGTGGTGAGGGTTGGCAGGTCCGATGCTGTTTTGGGCGATTGTCACCTTGGCTCTTTATGCTTGCATAGGTGAGATGTTGATTTTAGACCGTGCAATCTTTCAGAGCTTTGCATTGCCACCATGGAACTCTTCATAATTATTGGCAGTATCTTCTTATCGGCTTGCGGCATCCGATGTGGTTTAGATTTTGTCGAGTATCTGCATTATGCAGACCAAACTTCCAAGGTTTTGGGAGGGGCTGGCGGTTTATTGATCGGATTGCTGAGCACCATGGTATGTGAACAGATTATCCAGCCAGATGGGCATAGTCGACGGAGAGATACCGTTATCATGACAATCTCGGTTTTGTTAGGCATGCTGGCCTGTGCCTGGTTCGGCTTCCAGAGGTCCGGGGTGCCCTCTGCATTCTTCTACGCTGTCGCGATCGGTCCAGCTCTTGGTGGAGTGGCACGGTGGTTGGTCACACTCATAGTCTTAATTCTGTGTCAGGCGATTTGGATTGGATTGCTGATTCTGATCCCATATGGAATTTATCGTCTGATAGACTATCTGTGGTGATGTTCCTGTGACCTGTTCAGCGGTCATTAAAAAGGTTTCAATTATGCAGTGGCAGTCGGCAGCGCCGATGATTTGTCGGTGTCACCATTGGATGGATTATTATTGGTCGGCCATATCGGGTTCCATTGAAATGAATAAGCAGACAACTAAAATGGGTGACAAAATAAATTAGAATTTGCATGATTATTTGATGAAGAAAAAAGTGTATTTAGGATTAACATGCCCCCCTTTGGACTTTGAATCGCTAGATTTAGGTAACCAAGCTTATTTGGTTAAGACTTACGCAAGCTTATTTGCCCCCTTCATGCTCTCCTTTACACGTCCTACTGCAAGTAAGCGGTACGGAGAACCTTGGAAAGCAGCTAATGGCGGGTTGAATTTCGTTATCAATGCCCAAGCTGAGTTTGAGATTCTGGCGAAATCGAAGCTCACCGAAGATGAGCAAATTAGCCACTTTGTCGCACTTTTAAGAATTTCAATCTCTCCAGAGATACTCTGCCCATTTATTTCAAACGGGCCTTTTCTAAATGCAGAAGATGCTGTTAAAGCTGATGTTACATTTTATCCATACGAAACGGAATCGATATACACACGGTTTACAAACGCAGAATCAAAAAAAGTGACTGAAAGTAAATCCGTATGGATGCGAGAGAATTGGCATTCCTCGATGCTATTTGCAGGGGAGAACAAACAATATAAGCTTGCTGTCGAAATACTTGGTAAAGTTCAACATTTTCACAGTCGCGGGATGGCCTTGGTTGCAATCTGCGGAGTGCTTGAATCATTTTACTTACAGAACAGAAGCGAACTCAGCTTTCGTTTGGCACTTTTTATTGCAGCCTATCTTGGAAATACAGGAAAGGACAGAATTTCCTATTTTAACACAGCGAAAAAAGTGTACGCAGCTCGTTCTGCTTCGGCTCATTCATCGGAGGATTGTCCGGTCGAACCTCTGCTTGATGCTATTCACTTGCTTCGACTTACAGTTTGGGCGGCGCTAAGTAATAAGAAATTGCCCAAGGTAGAAGATCTTGACGTATTGCTATTAAATCCTCAATTCGATCAATTTTAAAGACCTATCTGTAAAGAAAATTTACAAGCGTCGGTATAATCTTGTGAGTGTATGCCACTTTTGCCAAGAGCGTCGCACGACTTTCTCCACATTTGAGACCACGAGCAGAAAGTAAGTCTTGGCCAGCAAGCTTATCAAACCATAGCTTGGCTGTGGGCCGAGAAACTCGCTCCCATTCGTCCGCCATCTTTTGGGCCTGTTTTCGGTCAAGCGTGCGGGTTGCTTTTTGGCGCAACCAACCTTCGGCGTCCCGATAGAGGGCATACCAAGCGCCGGCCTTCCCTCGTTTTCTCAGGGTAGCCATAGGTTATCGTCTAAACCCAGGCAAAAGAGGCTTCGAAATTTGCCAACACTTTTGCCAACACCGCCCGCAATTGTGGGTGTCGCGGGTGTCGCCGAAGCCTTGATCTACCGTTCTTGGACCCCTGTTTTAGTCCCACCAGTGGAACCACTGGTTCATCCAGCCGAGGGCGGCGACGAGGGAGGTGGCGACGACGCCGAACTCCAAGAGGAGGGCGAGGCGGCGGCGCTTGGCGGCGCGAAGCTGGTGTAAAGGCACGCGCTGGGGTGAGCGGAGGGCCTTTTTGGCAAACATGGGTTCCGGGGCGGGTAGCACGTCCTTCGAGGCCATGCGGCGGCGGCGAAGGGTGTGGGGGGCGGCCACGATGGCGCACTCCAGGGAGTGGATCTCTTCCTGGATGGCGAGGGAGCGGGATTTCATCTGCTTCAGCCGGGCGGGCCGGGCTTCCTGGGCGAGGGCCTGAACAGATTTCGGACGGCGGGAGGCGACGCGTTTGTTCATGGTGGAGCAGGATTAAAACATGAGCTTGGCCAAGATCAGGGCGATCAAGATGGTGGCCATGAGGGGCAGGGTGAAGGCAAACCCACGGCGCACCCAGGTGCCGAGGTCGTCTGCACCGGAAAGGGCATTGGCGAGGCGGCCGCTGGCGCTGTATTCGCCTTCGTCTTCGGCATCGCGGTCGGCATTGAGATGCAGAGGGGAGCTTTCGGAGGGGCGATTGGCGGTGACGCGGCGGATGCCTTTTTCAAAGCTGGTTTCGGCCTCAATGAGGGCGGAGATGGCTTTGTCGAGCTCCTGATCGAGCTGGCTGCGGTGCCAGCGCTCGGGCAGGAAGAGTTTCAGCTCATCCAGGCGATCGCGGAAATCCTGCTGAGTGGAGGCCATGTCCTCGACGCGACGGCGGGCATCTTCCAGGTCATCGGTGATGGCGCGGAGGCTGCGCTCCAGCTTTTCGGTGATGTCCTTGCGGCCTGCGATGAAGCGTTCCTGCTTCTGCTTGAGGTTTTCGAGGATCTTGCGCTGGTGCTCGAGTTCTTCCTGTTCGGCGCGCAGCTTGGAAAGGCGGTGCTGGGCTTCACGGACCTGCTGATCCATGTCCTCCATTTGCGATTCCTCGGCGTGGCCGATGGTGAATTCGGGGGCTTCGTCGAAGCGGAGGATATTGTTATCCTCAGAGGCGGGGACCGAAGCGAGAGCGGGAGAGCGGCGGGCCATGGCTGTCATGAGATTTATTTCAGACACAGTAATATTACAGCTCTTTTAAATAATCTAGACTTTTCGTGCGCTTTTTCGCTAACCAATAGGGAATGGCCCCAAAAACGAGGGAGAGGAAGAGGACGGCCCCGAGGCCGGAGAGGTCCTGAATGAGGATGAGGCTGGGTGAAAGGGGGAGGCCGGCGGCCTGGGCCTTCCAGCGGATGGCCTCGGGCAGGGCGAGGGCGGTGGAGCTGAAGAGGATGTAGAGGAAGCTGCTGATGAGGCAGAGGGTGCCGCCGAAGCCGGAGATGATGCGGGCGGGGTTGGGCTCGCGAAAATTGGGCAGGAGGGCACCGAGGGAGAGGGCGAGGGCATTGAGGCCGTAGCTCATCATGAGAACGGCGGCGCAGAAGAAGACGGTGCGCTGCCAGGGGAGGGAAAGGGAGAGGCTGGAGGTGAAGACGAGCAGGGTGGTGAGGAGGCCCATGATGCCGCCGCTGAGGCGGAGCTTCAGGCTGAGGACGCGCGCGAGGGAGAGGGGGGAGAGGCCGAGGATCCAGAGGCGCTGCCCTTCCATGCTGAACTGGGGGAAGATGAAGCGGGTGGTGAGGGTGGAGAGGGCGAGGCAGCAGACGAGGAGATTGAGGTGGCTGATGACGATGATCCAGAAGGGGCTCTGGAGATCGTAGCCGAGGCGGCGGAGATTGGAGGTGTACATCAGCAAGAGGCCAAAGATGAGGAGGCTTTGGCCCCATTGGGTGGGCTCGCGCAGGAACGTGCGGATGTCTTTGATGATGGCGGCGTGTTCGGCCCGTTTCATGCCCGAGAGGCGGGCGGCGAGGCTGCGACGGAGGTATTTTTCCGGGTGTCTGAACCAGGCATCCTGGGCGGCCTGGGCCCGGGCCATGGGGACGGCGGACATGACGCGATGCCAGGCGGGGTAGAAGAGATGGTTGCCGAGCTTTGCCGTGAGGGTGAGGGCAAAGAGGGCATTGGCCAGGAGGGCGAAGCTGAAGAAGGTGGCCTGATCATAAAGCCCACGACCGGAGGCAAAGATGACCTCGGCCACCCAGGAACTGGGCAGGAGGGGATGCATGCAGATCTCCGTGTGCTGGAGGACGCCGTGGAGGCTGGAGACGATGTCTTTGCCATCCATGGCCTGGAGATCTGCCTTGGCAAAGAAGCTGTAGAGGGTGGTGAGGACGATGTAGAGGCCGAGTGCGGCGACGGGCTTCCACCACCAGGGGCGGGCATGGCGGACGAGGATGAGAAGGAGCCAGGAGGAGAGATTGGCCGAGATGGTGACGAGGCAGAGGAGGGCGGGGGCGCCGAGGAGGTAAAAGCCGGGTCCGGCATCATAAAGACGGCCGAGGGCGACGAGGATGGGGGCGCTGAGGACAAGGAGGCCCCAACTGGCGAGGGCCATGCCTTCAAGAGTCTTCCAAAGGACGAGGCTGCGGTAGGGGAGGGGCAGGGCGACCTGCCAGTCCATATCCTTTCGCCGAAACATGCCCATGCCGGTGATGGTGGCATTCGAGATGACCAGCATGACGAAGAAGAAAAAGAAGAGGATGTAGATGAGCCTCTCCAGCAGCAGGGGGCCGAAGAGCGGCATGCGGCTGATGAATTCCAACCCGCGCGAGACCAGGACATAAGCGGCGACGCAGTAGAGGCCGAGAAAGCTGCCGATGGTGAGCACGAGGAGGCGGTTTTCCATGAGCCCATGCCGGATCCGATGCCGAAGCATCTGCCCGTGGATGCGGGCCAGCAGGAGCGTGGCGGAGGCCGATGACATGGGGGATGCTAACGGGAGGGGAAACGTGGGCCAAGCTCTGTGACAAGCCGGGGAGGAAGCTGCTGCATTATTTTATGTTTTTTCAGGGGCGGTGAACAGCTCTTTAAAGCAGGTACTGAGAAGTTCTTCTTCCTTGCCGGGGGGGAGATGCTGAGCCAGAGCTAGGCCATTCCATGCGCATCCTTGGCCTGTCCGCCTATTTTCATGATTCTGCCGCCTGCCTGATCGAAAATGGCGAGGTGGTGGCGGCGGCCCAGGAGGAGCGGTTTACCCGAAAGAAGCATGATGAGAGATTCCCGCGCGAGGCGGTGAAGTTTTGCCTGAAAAAGGCGGGCATCACGATGCAGGACGTGGACCATGTGGCCTACTATGAGAAGCCGTTTTTGAAGTTTGAAAGGCTGCTGGAGACGCATCTGGCGTTTGCGCCGAAGGGGCTGAGGAGCTTCATGATGGCGATGCCAGCGTGGCTGGGGGAGAAGCTGTGGCTACCGCAGGTGATCGGGGATGAGCTGGGCTGGGAGGGGCGCATCCTGTTTGCGGAGCATCATGAGTCGCATGCGGCCTCGGCCTTTTTCCCTTCGCCATTTGAAAGCGCGGCGGTGCTTACGCTGGACGGGGTGGGGGAGTGGGCGACGGCCTCCTATGGGGTGGGGCGGGGGAACCAGGTGGAGATCCTGCATGAGATGCGCTTTCCGCACTCGCTGGGGCTGCTGTATTCGGCCTTCACGTACTTCACGGGCTTCAAAGTGAACTCGGGGGAGTATAAGCTGATGGGGCTGGCACCCTATGGGGAGCCGAAGTATGTGCAGGCGATCCTGGACCACGTGATCTCGCTGAAGGAGGACGGGTCGTTTGCCATGAACCTGGAGTACTTCGACTATGCGTCGGGGCTGAAGATGACGAGTGCGAAGATGAACTCTTTGTTAGGCGGGCCGCCCCGGCAGCCGGAATCGGCCCTGACCCAGCGGGAGATGGACATTGCGCGGTCCATCCAGGTGGTGACGGAGGAGATCGTGCTGCGGATGGCGCGGCATGTGCGCCGTGAGACGGGCGAGCGGTACCTGTGCCTGGCGGGCGGGGTGGCGCTGAACTGCGTGGCCAATGGCAGGCTGCTGCGGGAGGGGATCTTTGATGACCTTTACATCCAGCCGGCCTCTGGCGATGCGGGTGGGGCGCTGGGTGCGGCGCTGGCGGTGCAGCATCATTTCCTGGACCAGCCACGGGTTTTCAAACCGGGCGGGGACTGGCAGCGTGGCAGCTACCTGGGCAGCGAGTACACGGCTGAAGAGGTGGAGGCGGATTTGGCCGCCAGGGGCGCGAAGATGATGCGCTATGATTCTCTAGAGGCGATGGCGGAGCGGACGGCGAAACTGATCGCGGAGGGAAAGGTGGTGGGCTGGTTTCAGGGGCGCATGGAGTTCGGCCCGCGCGCGCTGGGGTCACGGTCCATTCTGGGCGACCCACGGGTGGCAGACATGCAGCGGAGGCTGAATGTGAAGATCAAGTTTCGCGAGGGCTTCCGCCCCTTTGCCCCGGCGATCCTGGCGGGGAGGGAGGCAGAGTGGTTTGACCTGGACCGCCCGAGTCCCTACATGCTGCTGGTGGCCCCGGTGGCGGCGAAGCATCGGCTGGCGGTGACGGAGGCACAGGAGGGAGAACTGAGCGGACTGGACAAGCTACGAATCCCGCGCTCCACCATCGCGGCGGTGACGCATGTGGATGGGTCTGCACGGATCCAGAGCGTGCATGAGGAGACGCATCCGGCCTTTCACGCGCTGATCCGTTGCTTTGATAAACTGACGGGTTGTCCGCTGGTGGTGAACACGTCTTTTAACCTGCGCGGTGAGCCGGTGGTGGAGTCTCCGGCGCAGGCTTATACCTGCTTCATGCGCACGGACATGGATGTGCTGGCGATCGGCCCGTGGCTGCTGCTGAAAGAGGATCAGCCGGCATGGGTGGAAAAGGAAAACTGGAGGGAGCAATTTCAGCCTGACTGATATGGCCCGCGAAAACATCATTCTTCAAGAACTGCGCGAGGT
Source organism: Prosthecobacter algae (assembly GCF_039542385.1). Lineage (NCBI taxonomy): Bacteria > Pseudomonadati > Verrucomicrobiota > Verrucomicrobiia > Verrucomicrobiales > Verrucomicrobiaceae > Prosthecobacter > Prosthecobacter algae. The sequence goes on from NZ_BAABIA010000004.1 coordinate 373,776, forward strand.
GGAGCGTACGCCGCGTGCATGGCGCAGCTTTGGTTTGGTCATGGCGACTGCCCTGGCAGTGCTGGCGGGGGTGTCGTTTTGGAAGCATGGGGTAGTCACGGCCTGGACGGCGGGGCTGGGTGGTGGAGCGGCTGTGTTTGCGGTGACGGGGCTGGTTTTTCCACGGATGCTGAAGGAGCTGCACTTGGCGTGGATGTTTCTGTCGCTGTGCCTGGGCTGGGTGATGTCGCGGGTGGTGCTGATCCTGCTGTTTGTGCTGGTGGTGATCCCCACGCATGTCATCGGGCGGGTGTGCGGGCTGTCCTTCATGGAGATGCGACGCGGTGCGGAGAAGGAGAGCCTGTGGGTGAAAAAGAAACCCCGTGAGCGCGGGCACCACGAAAAGTTATTTTAACCCGACGAAGACGGCCTACAGTGGGGCCGCCTGTCTGCATGAAACGCACCCAAATCATCCGCCAATTCCTGTCCTTCCTGGCCCAGTCGGGCAAGTGGTGGCTGATGCCGCTAGTGCTGATGCTGCTGCTGCTGGGGACGGTGCTGGTCTTTGCCAAAGGCAGCGCGATTGCGCCGTTCATCTACAGCCTGTTTTGATCCGAGGTGTGGAGGGGGACTTGCGCTAGGCCTCTTTATAAAAGGCTGTCTTTGTGAAATTGGATGGCGGCGATTTTATCCGCCATGTCATGGCTGGCGCAGAAGGCGATTTCGGCGCTGGCTGCACGGCTGAGGCGGGCACGGAAGGTGACGACTTCGCCCAGGCTGAGGCCATCCACGAAGGCTTCCACGGGGCGGTGCTCCGGGCTGAGGCTGCGGATCTCGACGGTGGTATCCACCGATAACAGGGCGCTGCGCCAATGGGCGGGCTCCATGACATTGGAGCCGACGAGGAGCCAAGCGGGGGTATCCGCCAGGAGGGGGCTGGCCCCCATGCTGCGGGCATAGGCGGTGGAACCGGCAGCGGTGGCGACGAGGGCGCCGTCGCTGACGAGCTTGGGGATGCGCTCGACGCCATTGACGATGATCTGCAGCCAGGAACTCTGGCTGGTGGCGCGCTCGAGCCAGGCATCATTGAAGCCGTAGGACTTGTGGATGTGGCCGTCTTTGTCCTCCACCTCAATGTAGAGCATGGGCATCTGGCGAAGGATGACATCCGGAGGAGGAAAGGGGGAACTGAAAACCTGCTCCGGCGCATTCATCAGGAAGCCGAGGTGGCCGGCATTGATACCGAAGAAGGGGCGGCGCTCGCGCCAGTGTTCGCGAATACAGCGGAGCATGGCCCCATCGCCACCGAGGACGGTTATGAAGTCAGGTTTATCTTCCGTGCCGGGGCCGATTTCGGCCAGCCATTGCTGGGCCTTGGGATTTTGCGGATCAGCCTCGATGGCGTAGCTTTTGTCGCTGAGGCTTTTGCGGGCCCAGGTGCCGGGGTTTGGGGCGCGGTAGAGGCCGTAACGTTCGGTGTAGGCCTGAGCGCGTGCGGTGAGCAGGCCAGCGACGGACTGGCCGTGGCTGAGGTGATCCCGGATGAGGGTGCTGGAGCCGTGCTCTTCGATCTCAAAGATGAGGGAGTGGGGCGGAAGATCGGCTTTGTTGAGGCTAAAACCGGGGCGGGTGAGGACGGCAAAATGGGCGTGATTCCACAGGTGCTCTCCCTGGGCCCAGGTACGCTGGATGAGGGATTTGCCCAAAGCCCCGCCCGCGACGAGATCCCCACCGACGACATGCCAGAGTTCGCCCTCGTTTTCAAAGCGGGTCTGCAGCTCGTGATTGCGGGTGAAGGTGGCCTGCTCAAGATCAAAAAGATCCACAGTGACGCCAGGGAGATCCCCAAAGGTGAGGTCGGCGAGGGCTGCGCGATAGACAGCGGGGATGGAGCCGGTGACCGGTTTGTCCGGGCGGGGGCCGCAGGGGATGATGCGCACCTGATCGAACTCCCGCGCAAGTCGTTGGGCGATGACGCGGTGATGCAGGCCAGGGGGATTGAAGCTGCCTCCAAAGAGGGCAATGCGCTGGGGCATGCGGCATGGTGGCGCGGAGAGGGCCGAGGGCAAGCACGGAGTGGCGGGTGGCTGCAAATGAAATGAGGCCGCAGCAACCTGCCGGATGCGAGGACTGCTCTCAGGCCAAGATGCCGGAGGCCACTTTTCCTGAAACGTTGGTTAGGCGAAAGCTGCGGCCACCATATCGGTAGGTGAGTTGGGTGTGATCCAGCCCCAGGAAATGAAGCATGGTGGCGTGCCAGTCGTGGATGTGCATAGGGTCCTGCACAGCCTTGTGGCCTATCTCATCCGTGGCTCCGTAAGTGAGTCCACCTTTGACCCCGCCGCCAGCCATCCAGATGGAGTAGCCTTTGTGATTGTGGTCACGGCCATCGGTGCCCTGGGCATAAGGGGTGCGGCCAAATTCGCCCGCCCAGACGACCAGGGTGTCTTTTAGCATGCCGCGGGCCTTCAGGTCCGTCAGCAGGGCCGCGATGGGGCGGTCGGTGGCGGCGCAGCTCTTGGCCAGGCTGTCCTTGAGCAGGTTGTGATGGTCCCAGTGGGTGGGAGAGGCGATTTCGATGAAGCGCACGCCAGCCTCAGCCAGGCGACGGGCGAGGAGGCACTGGCGGGCAAACTGGTCCTTGCCCTGGCCGATGCCGTAGAGTTTGCGCACGGACTCAGGCTCATCCCGCAAATCGAGCACTTCGGGGACCTGGCTTTGCATGCGGAAGGCGAGTTCGAAGGACTGGATGGCCCCTTCGATTTCAGGATGATGGACCTCACGCTGCAGCTTGTGCTGGTTCATGCCCCGGATGAGATCAAGCTGGGCGCGCTGAAGCTGGGGGGAGATCTGGGGGTTGGCGATGTTTTTCATCGGCGGTCCCGGTGTCTCGTCCTTTTTCAGAAGGGCGGCGTAAAGTTCGGGGAGCTGGCTGCCGCCGATTTTGGTGCCCTGGCAGGCGGGCGGGAGAAAGGCGCTGCCGTAGTTTTGGGAGCCGCCATTGTCGGCAGGCGGGTTCAGCGTGATGAAGCCGGGAAGGTTCTCGTTTTCACTGCCCAGGCCATAGAGGGTCCAGGCCCCGAGGGATGGGCGAACAAACTGAAAGCTGCCGGTGTGCATCTGGCCAAAGGCCTGCGCATGGTTGGGCAGGTCCGTGTGCATGGAGTTGATGATGCACAGATCATCGGCATGACGGGCCAGCAGCGGATACTGGCTGGAGATCCACTGGCCGGATTGGCCATGCTGGAGGAAGGGGTGGATGGGGCCCAGCAGCTTGGCCCCGGTGGAGTCACGGCCCAGGCTGGCGGCCTGTCCACTGCGGCGCAGGAGCTCAGGCTTGTGGTCAAAGAGGTCCACATGGGAGGGGCCGCCCCGCATGGTGAGGAAGATCACCCGCTTGGCCCGTGCGGGGAAATGCGGGGCAGGGCGTGTGAAGAGGCTGCCTTCGCTGGCGGCGGCCTGTTGCGCCAGTGCCGAAAAGGCTAGCCATCCAATCCCCGAAGAGGTGGTCTGCAACATCCGGCGTCTGGAGAAGGGCAATGCGTCCATGATGGTGAAGGGTGGTTGGCCGAACAAAAGATGTGTCCACCGTTGATACGTGGACCGGACTCTGATTCTGGCATGGGGCAGGACCGGATGACGAGCAAAAAATGGAGGCTAGCAAGGTGTGTCTTTTGAGGGGACGCTTGCGCAACGGGGGCGGTGCTGCTCTTTCTGTGGGCATGCCGATGCCTTTTGTGAACGAACCCCACCCGCTGCTGCCGCCGATTGATCGGGTGTACCGGGCGGAGGAGATCAATGCCTTTGGCAAGGACCGTGGCCCGGCTTTTTATGAGACCTGCCACCTGTATGCGCAGAGCCTGTGGCAGATCGGTTTTCCGGCGAAGTGCATCCTGCTGCTGAACCGTGCACTGTCCTCACCGATGCCCGGCAGTGAGCCGGTGCTGGCCAAGTGGCCGCTCCCTTACCAGGCCATGGCCTGGCTGCTGCTGCACCGGCCTGAAGGGCAGTTCATCGGCAATCCGCGCCGTCACTGGCAGCATCTGGCCACACGCATGGTGGAGCCCAACAAGGAAGTGCGGGCCTGGCGGGCCTGGGCCTGCTGGTATCTGGCCAAGGAGATTTTGCCCGAGGCGGAATTTCCGGGAGATCTGGAGCAGATCCGCGAAGAGGGCGTGGTGGAGCCGACCTATGCTGACATCGTGCAGCAACTGACACGCCTGTCCCCGGCGGATGATCTGGGGCAGTGGCAACTGGCGTTGTCCTGGTCGCATCAGCAGTTAGGCCGGGCCGAGAAGCCATCACTGGCCATGAGGGTGCGGCGGATTGCCGAGGATGAGCTGCGGGTGGTGCAGCGCTTGGGGCATGAAATCTGGCGCAAGTATTACCCGGGCATCATAAGTGAAGGGCAGATCGATTACATGCTGACGGTCTGGTATCAGCCGGATGCGATGGCGCGTGAGATGCAGATGCGCGGGGCGTGGTTTGCCTTGATCGAGGTGGAGGCGCGCGGGCCTGTGGGCTACTTATCGTTTGAGCGCTATCCTGAAAATGTCCTGTTCATCAACAAGCTGTACGTGCAGCCGGAGGTGCATGGTCTGGGGGTGGGGGCTGCGGCCCTGGCCTGGACGGAGGCACGTGCCCGTGAACTGGGCTGCCACTCTGTGCAACTGCGGGTGAACAAGCGCAATGCCCCGGCGATCCGGGCGTATCAGCGGGCGGGCTTCCGGTTTGTGGAGGATGTGTGCAGCGACATTGGCAGCGGTTACGTCATGGATGACTTCCGGATGGAGAAAAGACTGTGAAGCGGGGTTATCGCCAGTTCTCAAGGGTCAGCCCTGGTATGCGCTCAAAATGACGTGTGTTGCCCGTGATGACGATGGCATTGTGAGCGCGGGCGATGGAGCCAATCATCATGTCGGCATCGGCCAGACAGCGCCCCATTTTTTCCAACTCGGCTTTGAAGAGGCCGAAAAACTGCGCTGCGTGCTGGTCCATGCCCAGCACGCGGAGAGTTTTCAAGAAGGCATCCACGGCGCGTTTGTTTTCCAGCGGTTTGGTAGATTTCGCCGCCCCGTAATACAGCTCGCAGGCGGTGATGATGGTGGTGGCCACTTCATCATAGATGCCACGGCGCTTGAGGATGACCTCCTCACGACCGCGCAGGATATCTATGCAGTGGTCGGTATCCAGAATCCTCATAGAGTGACCTCACGGCCAGGGGTGCGTGCGGCGTAGAGGGCTTCAATTTCAGCCTCCAAGCTGACATCGGACTTCCAGGTGCCTGCGATTTTATCCCAGGCATCCGCTTGTTCATTCACGCGGGATTCATCCCAGTTTTCGGTTTTCAGGGTTGGCGCAGGCTGGTCAAAAGAGCGCTCGAGGCGGTGGATGATCTCTTTATTGAGGCTGCGGTGCGTGAGCTCAGCCGAAGTCCGAAGTCTCTCAATGAGAGATTCGGGCAAGGATTTTAACGTTAAAGCGGTCATGGTTCCATAATGGAACCGTTTTGATTTTTATCAATCTTTACTTCAGGGTCTTGATATACATCACGAGGCTTTCGATCTGGGATTCATTCAGGATGCCGGCGTAGATGGGCATGCCAGTATCGAATTTTTCGAAACCTTTGACGACTTTGGCGCTGGGGTTGGTGATGGATTCTCGGAGGTAGGCTTCATCGGCCAGCGCGGTTTTGCCGCCTTTGCCAAGGATGCGCTCCGTGCCGTAGATGCCTTTCCAGCTTGGCCCGACTTTGCCGACGGTGCTGCCGTCAATGCTGTGGCAGGCCATGCAGCCGATCATCTGATAGAGCTTGGCCCCTTCTTCCACGGTCGGTTTGGCGAGGGCCACCGTTTCGGTTTTGCGGGGAGTGAGGTCCACGGTGATGTCGCCGAAGCCTTCTTTGGCCGGGTCAAACGGGGCGAGTTCCCAAGGGCTGAAATAGGCGGTGTTCGCGGCCTTGAGGCCATCGGCACTTTCCAGTCCCCAGCCGATGCGCATTTGATGCACGCCAGCCTTCATGTCGGGGATGCCGACAAAGACACTCATGCCATCCTTGCTGAGGTAGGCGCTGCTGGCGGTGACCCATTCCTGGCCGGTGCTGCCATCCATTTTCAGGTGTGGGGAGCCGTAGTCGAAGGTGCGCTTGTAGTTCCAGCGTTCGGCACTGTAGCTGGCAGGATCGGTGGCCAGCTTTTCGCTCATCCGGGCGTTGAAACGGAGGAGCAGCCCTTTGTCCATGGGGGTGACTTCTTTGAGAAGCACACGAGGTTTGTCCGTGTAGCGAAGGCGCACGAGGCCGCTGAGTTTCTTAGCCGTGGTGCCCCATACCTGGAAACCGACGACGTAAAGCTGGCCGTCGGCTGGGTTCACGATGGCATTCAAGGGGCCGAAGTCGAACTCGCGCTCAAAGCTCATGACGGTGGCCTGGGGACGCTTGAAGCGGTCATTCATCAGCACGCGGAAGAGTTCCGGGCGGTTGTAGCCGACGTGGATCAGCTCGTCATTCAGCGGACCCATTTTGGCACCGATGAGCCAGGTCTGAGTGGCACCGCTGGGGTTCACCGGATGCGGCAGCCAGACCAGAGGCTCAGCAATGGGGGCGGGATAAGCTTCCTTGGGAGCGATGGTGGGCAGGTGACCATAAAATTGGTTATCCCGAATGATCTGGATGGGCGTGGAAGGGACGTAGTTACCCTGCTGATCGCTGGCGGTGACGAGGCCGGTTTTAGGGTTCACGCCAATGAAGGGCTGGCGCAGGCCGTGGCCGATGACCTCGAAGGATTTGCCATCGGGGGCCACCTTGATGACGGTGCCGTTGTGCTTGCCAAAGGTGGTGCCTTCCTGGCCGCCTTTGGAGATGTAAAGGGAGCCGTCAGGACCGAGCTTCATCGAGTTTGGGAACTCGCGCGTCTCAGCCGTCTGGGAGAATAGATTGCATAACATTTCATACTTGTCGGCTTCATGGTCGCCGTTGGTATCGGCCAGTTTCCAGATGCCGTTGCGGTCGAAAACGAAGAGTTCCTTGTTGCGGAAGACGATGCTCATGGGCTCATGGAGGCCGGAGGCAAAACGCTTCCAGGTGACTTTTTCCAGGTCACCCTTGAGTCCGGAGATGAGCCACACATCGCCATCGAAGGTCACGGCTGCTGCATCGCCCTTGTCATTGAGGAAAGCGATGTCGGCGAGTCGGACGTTGCGCTTCCAGGGATTGGGGACGGGCAGGGGAATGTCGTCAATGACGTAGGCGTCTGGGGATTTCGAGAGGACGGCCTGGGTGGAGACGGTCTCGGGCCAGTGAGCCTGGTCCGCCTTGTCGGCTGAGGGAGTGGTGGGTTCCGAAGTGTTGGTGGGAAGGGCGACGGTGAGGAGCGTGTCCAGAGTGCTGGCTTCCGTGGCCGGAAGCAGGGAGACCCAGACGCGATGGGAGTCGTCGTGCTGAAGCTGGATGCGACTGCTGGAATAACAATGAATGCCGAAATAACTGTCTTTGGCGTTGTCAGCACCCAGGGTGAAGGCCTCCACCTTTTCCGGGCTGAAGCTGAGGTTTTTCAGGGCGGGAAGCTGGCCGATCTGGAAGGTCAGCGGCTGGGTGTGGGGTGGGATTTCCCAATTCTGGGCCAGGGTTTTCTTAGCCACATCCAACATGATGTGACCGATGAGTTCCAGGTCACCGAGAGCGGCGCGGATTTCCAGGTGCTGGTAGCTGTGCATCCGGAGGGACTTGAACCGGGCCCCGGTGGCGGGGAGGGCACCGCGGCCTACTTCTTCAGGGCTCGGCCCGGGCTCGCGGGGATCCGTAAAACTGGGTCGGCTGCCGATCTGCCAGCCGGGATAGATGCCATTGGTCAGCCACACTTTGCCCACGGGTTTCGGCAGGTATTCCTGGCCGTCTTTGGTCTTTTGCCCGGCGATGTGGTAGGAGCCGGGGGCGAGGGCCTCGGGAGTGACGGGCGGTTTTCCAGCTTCGCCTTCCCAGACGGCGGAAATGCGGAGGAGGTCGGTATCGAAACAAGCCCAGAGATTATGGCCAAGATTGAGAATCAGGCCACGGGGGGTGAGGTTGTCTTTCGGGAAGCCTTCGAGGTCGCGGCAGTCGAGGACGCTGCTGAAAAACGGAAAGTCTTTTTCCACGAAGTCCCCCCAGGGCGTGTCCGCAGGAATGGCCGGAGCTTTGGGGGGAGACGCAGCTTTTTTGGCCTTTTGTTGAGCAAAGGCGGGGACAAGGGTGACAAAAAAGCACGCGAGGAGGGTGAAACGCATCGTGTAAGAACACATGTAAAACCCCGTCTCTGTCAACGCGGATGCGCCAAGATCACATACCCTGGTGACATCTGGTTTGCCAAATGCCTGAAAATGCCTAATCTAGATGACTTGTCTGGCGGCCCGGCCGCGTATCTCCACGCTGTTTTGCTTTCCATGAGATTTGATATGCCTGCACCTTTCCGAACTGTCCGCTCTCTGGCTCTGGCGCTGACGACCCTCGCCTTTGCCACTGCCCAGGCTGATGTGAATGCGCCTGAAGAAGGCAAGCCGGGCTTCATCGGACGAGTGCTGAACTTTGGGAAAAAGAAGGAAGAAGCACCGCCGCCGCCTCCCCCTGCACCTGTGGTGGTGGAGAAGCCGAAGCCTGCCACCCCCGGCCCAAAGCCAAAGGTGACCACCATCAAGCCAAAGTCTGGCAGCAGCAGTTCCAAGTCATCCGGCACGGCTGCCAAAAAGACCACCCCGGCAAAGAAATCCACCCCAGCTCCTGCGGTGGCCAAAAAGACTGAGACGCCAGCCGCCAAGCCAGCGACTGAGGAAAAGGCGATGGCGGGCAAAGATAACGACAGCGATGGCGAATTCGGCCATGCCAAGGATGACGACAAGCCTGAAGAGACCAAGCCGACAGCCCCCACAGCCCCGGCCCGCCCGGAGGTGGCGACCAAGCTGCCTTCCAACTCGGGCTGGCAGATTGTGAAGATCAATGGCCGTGACTACATCACGGGCGAGAGCATGCATCTTTTCTACCGTTTCAGTTCCTACAAGGTTGAAGGCAAACATGTGTGGTTCCGCTCGAACAACCTCATTCTAAAGGGCACCATCGGCAGTCAGGAACTGCTGATCAACAACATCAAATTCATCCTCAGCTATCCGGTGCAGGAATCCGGAGGTCGTGCCCTGTTTTCCCGGATTGACCTGTGCAAGCTGATTGATCCCGTCCTACGGCCTACCTACATCACGGATGCAGAGCCCTTTGACACCGTGGTGGTGGATGCCGGACATGGCGGCCATGATGCCGGTGCGCGTGGCATTTATGGTTATGAAAAGGACTTTGCCCTGAAAATGGCCGAGGTGCTGAAACGGGAGCTGACCCGGCGCGGATTTAAAGTGATCATGACTCGCAGCACCGATACTTTTATTTCTCTGAGCGGGCGTGTGGCGGTGGCCAATGCGACGCCCAACAGCATTTTCCTGAGCCTGCATTTCAACTCGGGGCCTAACAGTGTGGCCAGCGGGATCGAGACCTTTGCCCTCACACCTCAAGGTAGCTCGGCCAGCCTGGAGCGTGGTGGCGGCTACAATGCGGGCGGGCTGACTGGGAATTCCCATGATTCTGCCAATATCGCTCTGGCGACGGCGGTGCATGCGATGGTGATCAGCAAGTTCAAGTTCGTTGACCGCGGCATCAAGCGTGCCCAATGGAGTGTGCTGACGGGCTGCAAGCGCCCTGGGATTCTTTTTGAAGGCGGCTTTGTGACCAATGGCAATGAGTGCCGCCTTATCGCCTCGGACACCTATCGTCAGTCCGTCACGAGTGCCATCGCTGATGCGGTGGTGAACTACCGCACCGCCCTGCGGGGCGCGATGACGCGGTCCCGATAAGCCGGGCGGTGGCAGGAAGATGCTAAAGTTGCCAAAAGTGATGCGCTTGTGAGCAGGTGGAGGGCATACTGACAGGAATCCGCCTTTCGGAGCGTGATGTCCTGCATGTTGCTCAAGGACACTCCCGCCCTCCTGCTGTTTTTTTTGACGGCCAGTCTGTCTGTCCAGTCGGCTGACCTGCCGCCTGATAAGGGGGAGAAAATCCCGCCTGAGGGGCTGCGTGAGACGGTGGTGAAGCGGGCTGCCAATCTGCCCGAAGCGCCTGCCCATGCGTTGCCGGATGGGTTTGTCCTCAGCACGGTCGCAGCGGCTCCTTTGGTCACGCATCCCATCATGGGCTGTGTGGACGACCAGGGTCGCCTTTACATCGGGGATGCCGTGGGGGTGAACTGGAACAAGGCGCAACTGGAGAAGAATCCGCCCAACCGGGTTTTGCTGCTGGAGGATGAGGACCGAGACGGTGTGTATGACCGGAGCACGGTCTTTGCGGACAAGATGACTTTCCCCCAAGGCGCGGCCTGGCTGGATGGCAGCCTGTATGTGTGCAGCCCTCCGGGCCTGTGGAAGCTGACGGACAAAGATAAGGATGGGGTGGCCGAAGAGCGGGAGATGATCGTCAGCGGCTTTGACTACACGGGAAATGCGGCCGATGTGCATGGCCCGAAGGTGCATCCCAACGGTCGCCTTTACTGGTGCCACGGGCGCAAAGGACATGCGGCTGCTGGCAAGGATGGCAAGGTGGTGCATGAGGGCAAGGCCAGCGGCATCTGGTCCTGCAAGCCTGATGGCAGCGATGTGCAATGGCACTCGCTGGGCTGCGCTGACAATCCGACGGGGCTGGCCTTCACCCCGAAGGGGGACATCCTGGGCACCTGCAATCTCTACTACAGCAATCCGCGCGGAGACACCCTGATGCACTGGCTCTATGGCGGCGTGTATGAGCGGGCGGACCAGATGCAGGCCATTGCCGGACTGCCGCGCACGCTGGACACCATGCCCGTGGTCCATAACTTTGGCCACGTGGCGGTGAGCGGTTGCGCTTTTGCCTCTATCGAAGGGCAACGAGCCGGCCAGGAGGCCCTGCAACTGTATGTGACGCATTTCAACACGCAGCGCCTTGTCCGTATGGAACTGACCCCCAGCGGCTCCACTTTCAAGGCGACGGAGAATGAATTTCTCAAGATCAGCCATCCGGACGTGCATCTCACCGATGTGATCGAAGACCGCGACGGATCGCTGCTGGTCCTCAATACAGGGGGCTGGTTTCGCATCGGCTGTCCATCGTCGCTGATGGCAAAGCCGGACATGCTAGGCAGCGTTTATCGGATCCGTGGGACGAAGAAGGGCGTCGTGGCATCGAATGAAACGGTGCTGCCCAAACTGCAGGTGGCGGATCTGAAATCGCGGGATCTGCGGGTGCGGCGTCAGGCGCTGGAATGGCTGGCCCAATCTGACAAGCACGATCTCTCTGCGGAGGAGCTGATTGCCGTGCTTGGAGATTTGCCAGATCCCGCTTTGGAACATGCGGCCATCTTGGCTTGCTCTCGGGTGCTGCACCTGGAATCGGGTGCGAAGACCTTTCTCCGCAGTGCCATTCTGCGTCATGAGGCAGCACGGAAGATCGGTGCTGCCAAACTGAGTGCCGAGGCCAAGGCGGGCCTTGAAGCCAAGGAGGGACGCTTTGCCAGTCCTGAGTTTTTGGCGCGTGTGCTGAAGGTCGCCGACCTTTGCGGGGTGAAGGATGAGGTGTTCCAAACACTCGTCATCCGGGGGGCGGTTCACCCTGAAGCGGCCCTTTTTAAAACAGCCATGGGCATGGCCGCCCGTGATTCTGAGCTGACCCGTCAGGTGATCGGCAAGCTGGCCGGGCAACTGCCTGCCAAGGATGCCGGAGTCACTGAGAAAAAGCTTTCGGTTCTGGTTTCTCAAATTGAGGTTTTCATTCCTAGTGCCCTGGGCGAACCGGCGGCTCGGGAACTGCTGACACAGATGCTGGTTTCTTATGAGGATCTTTTGCGGCAGTGCGCTTTGCGCCTTCTGGCGGGCCAGACTTCCTGGGTGACCCATGAGGCCTGGCTGGAACCTTTGAGCCAGCGTTTAGCCACGGCACCGACGCCACTGTTGCTGGATGCGATCAAGAAGCAGAAGTCACCTTACTTTGATGCTTCTTTGCAGGCCTTGGCGGCGAATGAGAAACTGCCCGTCTCCATCCGGCTGAAGGCGGTGGATGCAGCGCGGAATGTGAAGCTCACGGGAGACGTGTTTGAAATGGTGAAGGGGGTGCTGGCGGATGCGGCCTCTTCTCCGGCAGCACGGATTCAGGCGGCAGGAATGATGGCGGCTGCACCTTTGACGAAGGAGCAACTGATCGCTGTAGCTCCGCTGCTGGCATCGGTGGGACCGGTGGAACTCAAGTCGCTGCTGCCTTTGGCGCGGAAGACGAAGGATGCGGACGCCGGGCGGGTGCTGGCGGGAGAGATTGCCAAGAACCCCTCCATCGGCAGTCAGCAGGAAAGCCTTTATCGCACAGCTTTCAGTGATCACTCACCGGAGGTCTTTGAGACCATTTTGCATCCGGCATATGAGAAGGCTACGGTGGCGATGGAGGCCAAGAAACGCCAACTGGGACCGCTGGCAGAGCGAGTGGCTGAAAAGGGACGGGTGACAGAGGGACGGAAACACTTTGAGTTAGGCAAGGGCACCTGCATTGCCTGCCACAAGATCGGGGCAGTGGGGCGGGCGCTGGGGCCGGACCTGTCCAAGATCGGCGCCATCCGCACAGAGCGGGATTTGCTGGAGAGCATTCTTTTCCCGAGCAACACCCTGGCCAGGGACTATGAGGCACACATCATCGAGACCCGCGATGGGCAGAGTACACTGGGGGTGATTCGCAGTCACACTGCCGAAGGTCTGCTGCTCATGGATGTGGCTGGGCAGGAGAAGACCGTGGCGCATGACCTCATCATTTCCGACACGACTTTGACGACGAGCCTGATGCCGATGGGGCTGGATGCGACCCTGCCCGAGCAGGAGCTTTTGGATCTGGTGGCCTATTTGCTCAGCCTGAAGTGAGGCCGAGGCCGGGTGCGATACTTGCATGGGGGCTTGCCCTGGGGCGCGGTCCCCTTTAACCTGAGGCATGGCTGCTTCCAGACCTCCCAGTCTCCCGTTCCCGAATCCTTCGAATCTCAGGATCAATCCAGGCCGCATTTTGCTGGGCGTGCTGGCCCTGCTAGTCGCCATTGGGGCGCTGACGAGCTTTTATCAAGTGCCTGCCAACTCGGTGGGGGTGGTGCAGAGATTTGGCAAGTATCTGGATACGACGCCGCCAGGATTGAATTTTAAGCTGCCCTTCGGTGTGGACAGGGTCACGCAGGTGGAGACACTCCGCCAGTTGAAGCTGGAATTTGGCTATGAGACACCGGGTGCCACGAACGAATACCAGTTCAATCCAGACTATAACGAGCGTGAGAATGAAAAGAACATGGTCACGGGGGATCTGAATGCGGCCGTGGTGGAGTGGGTGGTGCAGTTTCACATCGAAGAAGCACGGGATTACGTCTTCAATTTCCTGGAGCCGCAGGCGACGCTGCGTGACATGTCAGAGGCGGTGATGCGGGAGGTCATTGGTGACCGTTCGATCGATGAGGTGCTGACTGTTGGGCGTCAGGAGATCGAAGTGAAGGCTTTGGAGCGTCTGCAAGTCATTGTACATGCGCTGAAAATGGGCATCCGCATTGACCAGATCCAGCTTGGCAATGTGAATCCGCCTGCGGAAGTGAAGGACAGCTTTGACGAGGTGAACCGGGCCCAGCAGCAGAAGGAATCTTCGATCAACCAGGCGAATGGTGAATACAATCGCGTGATCCCTGAGGCCCGAGGTCTGGCGGAGCAGAGCATCACCCAGTCTGAAGGTTATGCCGCCCAGAGGGTGAATGAAGCTGAAGGGGACGCCTCAAGATTCACAGCGCTGCTGACCGAATATCAAAAGGCCCCCGAGGTGACGAAGAAGCGCATTTACCTGGAAACACTGGGCGAGGTGCTGCCGACCATCCCTGGCAAGATCATCGTGGATGACCGTGTGCCGCAGTTTCTTCCTCTCATGCATCTGCAGCAGAACCAGCCTGCCACAACCCCTGCCCGCCCTGAACGATGAAACCTTTCTTTTCACTTCTCATTCTCATCGCCCTCTTTGCGCTTTATGTGCTGGGGACGGCCAGCCTCTATACCGTCAGCGAGACGGAGCAGGTCATCATCACTCAGTTTGGCAAGCCTGTGGGCGAAGCGGTGACTGAAGCCGGGCTGCATGTGAAGGTTCCCTTCATCCAGAAGGTGAACCGTTTTGAAAAACGCATCGTCGAATGGGACGGCCCGCCTGCGAACATGCCCACGAGGGACAAGGTTTACATCGTGGTGGACAATTTTGCCCGCTGGCGCATCACGGATCCTCGTGTGTTTTATGAGAATCTGCGGGACGAACGTGGTGCCCAATCTCGCCTCACGGACATCCTGGGCAGCGAGACCCGCAATGTCATTGCCAAGCACGACTTCATCGAGGCGGTGCGTTCGACAAAAGACCGTAAAGTGGCCCGTGATGCAAATGTGGGAACCTCTATCGCGGATGCACGCATCGGCAACCTGCCTCCTATCACGAAGGGGAGATCGGAACTGGAGAAGGAGATTTTCATGAACGCCAAAACCAAGATCCAGGATTTTGGCATTGAGCTGATGGACCTCCGCTTCAAGCGCATCAATTACAATGAATCCGTCAGCCAAACCATCTATCAACGGATGAAGAGCGAACGAACCCAGATTGCGGAACGATTCAAATCCGAAGGGGCAGGGGAGGCGGCCAAGATTCTGGGCCAGCGCGAGCGTGACCTAAAGCTGATCCAGTCCGAAGCCTATCGCAAGGTACAGGAGATTGAAGGGGCCGCAGATGCCAAGGCCACGGAGATTTATGCCAAGGCCTATGACGCGACGCCGCAGGCACGGGAGCTGTTTGAATTTCTCAAAACGATGGAGGCCTATAAAAAAGTGCTGACACCGGACACGAGCTTGGTCCTGAGCACGGACAGTGATTTCCTGCGTTATCTGAAATCGTCTGAAAAACCGGTGCCGGCTGCCCCGGCAGCAGGGGCTGCGACTGGTGCAGCGGGGGATGATCCTCTCCAGCGGCTGCCGACACTTTTGGACGTGGCCAACCCTCGCTAAGCCTGGCCGCATGGCGACACTGACACGTCACTTTTGGGGATGGAATGTCCCGGTGCTGGAGAATGCCGTGGCGCATCTCATGCGCGGACATGAGGGAGCGGTTGCTCTGGATCTGGCGGATACGCTGCTGATCGTGCCAACCACAGAAGCCGGGCGGCGACTGAAAGAGGCGCTGGCGCGGGCCAATCCGGCCGGAGCGCTGGTGCCGTGGGTATGGACGGCTGAGCAGGCGCTGCTGCCGGTGGCTGCCCGCAAGAATGCCGCCAGCCAACTACAGTCGCAAATGGCCTGGCAGCAGGCGGTGAAGAAGGTGGAGGTTAGCCAGCTCCAGGCACTGTTCCCGCTGATGCCGGATGACATGGAGTGGGCGTGGCAGACGGAGATGGCGCGCCTGCTGGCAGATCTAAACTCCTTGTTAGGTGCGGGAGGGCTGGATTTCGCCTCTGTGGCGGAGCAGGCGGCGCATGATGCGGGACGCTGGCGGGATCTGGCGGTGATCGAAGCTCTTTACCGCGAGGAACTTAGCAGACTGGACCTATTCGATGCCCAGTCCCTGAAGCTGAAGGGTGCGGCCCAGCCGATGCTGCCGGAAGGAGTGAGCCGTGTCCTGGTGCTGGCCGCGCCCGATTTGCTGCCGCTTTTCCATCGCTGGGTGCTTTCCTGCGGGGGTGATGTGACGGTGGCCGTGCAGGCCCCGGCGAGCATGGCCGCCACCTTTGATGACATCGGACGTCCATTGCCATCTTGCTGGGGAGAGGATGCCCAGGTGGTCGTGCCGATCACGCATGAGCGGCTGCACTTGCATCATGATGCGGCCTCGCAGGCTGCGCGCACGATCCGGCTGCTGGGTGATCTGGCCCCGCAGGCACGGGTGGCGGTGGGCGTGGGCGATCCTGAAGTGGGGGCGGTGTTGCAGGAAAAACTGGGCCTGGAAGGAGTGCGGGTGTTTGAACCTGGAGGTGTAGCTCCCGCGGAAGTGGGGTTGTGGCATGTGCTGGTGCAGATGCGCGTGCTGATGAGTTCATGCTCATGGAAAGCCTTTGCGACTTTGCTGCGGGTGCCAGAGGTGCGGGCCGCCTGGATGGGCGGGCGGAAGGATGGGATGAAACTGCTGCGGCAAGCCGATGATTTTGCGGCGTTGCACATGCCGGTCACTCTGGATCACGCGTTGGAGCTTTGTGTGGTGTGGCCGGCGGAATGTGAACTGCTGCGACCGGTGCTGGAATCCGCCCTAGGCACGGTGAGAGAGTTGCAAAATTCTCCCCTGCCTGTGGCGGCGAGATCTTTGCTGGTGGAACTTTACGGGGAGCGTGAATTCTCTCCCGATGCTCCTCAGGATCAACTGACGACGTCATTGGCCGATGCGTGGTTGGGCTGCTGCCGTGAGATTCAGGAGGAGTCGGCGCGTTTTGGTCTGACACCGAAACCGGAGGAGGCCTTTGCTCTGTCTTTGGAGGTGCTTTCGCGCTCGCCTCTCTCGGAGCCGCGTGGGGAGATTGATCTGGTGCTCCAGGGCTGGCTGGAGCTGCTTTGGGAACCGGCACCGAATTTGGTGGTGGCTGGCCTGAATGAAGAGCATGTGCCGGGCATCCTGATCGCCCATCCGTTTCTGCCGGACCGGGTGCGGCAGCAGTTGGGCCTGCCCAGTCAGGCGACGCGTTTTGCCCGTGACGCCTACACACTCGCCGCCCTTGCCGAACAAAGAGTGTCGCAAGGAAACCTGCACGTGATGTGCGGTCAGTGGAGCGAGCGAGGGGACGCGCTGCGGCCTTCCCGGCTGCTTTTTCTATGCGATGACGCCACCCTGCCGCTGCGTGTGGGGCATCTCTTTCCCAAAGAAGAGTCCAGTGGTGCAGAGGTGCAGGAGCCTGCCCGGACACTGGCCTGGAAGCTAACTCCCAGGGTGGTGCAGCCCAAGGTGGAGACGCTTTCGCCCTCGCGCATCCGATCCTATTTGGAATGTCCATTTCGCGACTACCTCAGCCATGAACTGCGGATGGAGGCGACGGAAGCGGGCAAACGTGAGCTGGCTGCCAATGAGTTTGGAACGCTGGCCCACCACGCCATGCAAAAGCTGGCCAGTGACCCGCAGATGAAACGAAGCGCCGATGCGGATGCACTCGCCGGTTTCCTCATCGAAATGGCGATGGAACGGGCTCGTTTGCTTTATGGCCGACGTCCGGCCCCCTTGATCCAGTTGCAATTGGAGAGTCTGAAACAGCGGCTGAGATATGCGGCTGAGACGGAGGCGGCCGAAAGGGCTGCGGGCTGGGAGATCTATGCGGCAGAGTGGCAGCCATCTCTGGAAAAGCCGCTGCTCATCGAAGGTGCCCGCCTGACATGCAAGGTGGACCGCATTGACCGTCATGCCCATAGCGGGCATCTGCGGGTGCTGGATTTCAAAACGGCTGACAAGCTGACTCAGCCGGTGGCTGCACATGTGCGCAAGATCACGGGGCGCAGCCAGGTGCGTGAGGAGGACGAATGGAAGTGCTTTGTCCTGAAGGATGGCGTCCGTTATCAGTGGAAGGACCTGCAACTGCCGCTTTATGCGGCCGCCTTGAGTGAGCAGGGGTTGCGGCCGGACAGTGTGGGCTACTTTGCACTGCCCAAGAGTGTGCAGGATACCAAGGTGGCGCTTTGGGAGGGTTTCTGCGATGAGTGGGTGGAGCATGCCCTTGCTTGTGCGGCGGAGGTTGTCCGCCGTCTGCGTGACGGGGTGTTTTGGCCGCCTGCCAGCAAGGCCTACAGGAGACCTTTTGATGAGCTGTTTCTGAATGATTTTTCAGACAGTACAGACTGGGCAGAGGCTCCAGCGGAGATGACATCGCCGCAGTAGTGAGGACAGCATTTTTGCAGATGTGCCGGAATCTTTGACTCAGCGGAATTTAAGGGCATGATGCGCGCCTCCCCCGTGAAGAAAAAGGCTGCAAAATCCAAAGGCTGCCTCAAGACGCTGCTGCTGCTCCTGCTGGCTGCGTTCCTCTTGCTGTGGCTGGGCGGAGTTGCCTTTTTTAATGTGGACAGCAACGTGGTGGCGCTGACGGTGCGGGATTCCAAGCAGCCCTTGCTGATCCAAAGCGGGCGTGGCGTGTGGAAGGCCGCCCCGCAGATCACAGCGGCTGAGATCAGCCAAGGTTTGATCGAACGGCATTCGGAGCTAGGCATGCGCTGGTCCACCCTGAAAGTGCGGCGCGAAGGCGGTGCCCTGGCCAAGGTGGCCCATCAGATCCTGGGGGCCGAAGTACACGTGATCACATTTGCCCCAGAACATTTTGAGTTCATGACGAGCTTTGAAAAGCAGCCGAAATTTGCGGGAACGACCGCGGCTGCCCGGATGGAGGCAGACAACCTGTGGTTTTCGATCACGGCGAATTTCCGTGACCCCAAGGGCAAGCCCCTGGGCTGGGTGTGGCATGAAGGCGTACTGGTGAACGGTGCCTTTCCTGAATGGAGCGGCTGCTTTTTTGTGAAGGCGGGCCGGCCCTACTTTGGCCCAAAATCCCTGCTGGATGATGTGCCGGGGCCGATCGAAGAAGGGACCCAGGGATATCCCTCGGTGATGAAGAACCACACCACATTCTCCTATGTTTCGATGAAGCCGGACCAGTTTTTTGACGGTTCAAAGATCAGCTACCGTTCACTGGCGGGGATGAAGAAGGACGGGTCCGTCATTTTCATCGTTTCTGGCGATGGCGGGGTGATGAATGTGGCCGAGGTGACGGAGATCGCTCGCAAGCTGGAGGTGCAGCACGCTACCCTGCTGGATGGCGGGCGGGCCCTGCAATACAGCATTCGCACGGAGGACGGGCCTTGGCATTTCGCGGCGCTGAACACCCTTCTGAAGCTTCGGTACCGGTGGTTTGAGCAGCAGCTTTCTCCCGTTTTCATCGGGGTGCGCCGACGTGCCCCTAATATCATCCGGGTGCCACTGGCTCCGTGACAGGGAATGCAAATCTCCGCTTGCCACGCCAAGCCTGCGCGGGATGGATGAAGGCTGCCCGCCACCATGCCTTCGTCACCAGCCATTTCAGTCGTCGTTCCTTTGTACAATGAGGAGGACAACGTCATCGAACTCCAGACCCAAATCGCCGCAGCCCTGGCGGGGATGGACTACGAACTGGTGCTGGTGGATGATGGCAGCACGGATGCCACAGTGAAGCGGGTGCAGCGCGGTGAGCGGGTGCGTCTGCTGGAATTTGCCAAAAATGCTGGCCAAAGCGCGGCCATGCATGCAGGCATCCACAATGCTCACGGCGACATCATTGTCACTCTGGATGGAGATCTCCAGAATGACCCTGCCGACATTCCGGCGATGATTGCGAAGCTGGACAGCGGCTATGACCTAGTCTGTGGTTATCGCGCTAAGCGCAAGGACACCCCTTTCAAGCGCCTGCAAAGTCGCATCGCCAATGGTGTGCGTTCACGCTTTATCGGAGACCATGTGCGCGACACGGGCTGCACGCTGAAGGTGATGCGCAAGGAGTGCCGTGAGGCCCTGCTTTTGTTTAACGGGATGCATCGCTTCATTCCGGCCCTCATCCGCAATATGGACTATCGGGTAACGGAAATGCCGGTCAACCATCGCCCACGAGTGCATGGCGTGAGCAAGTACGGCTTTGGCAATCGGGCCTGGAGGGCCACTTGCGACATGTTTGGCGTGCGCTGGCTCAACAGCCGCCGCACCCGATATCAGATCAAAGGGTAGGCCTTGCCGTCTTGGCGATAACTTTTTCTTTCTCGCTTTCCATCTTGACCAACGTGGTCCGCCTCCTGCATTCTCCAGCCTCTTCAGATCCCTTCGCTGGAATGAACCTGCGCGAACAACTTCGACATATCCTCCCGGACATCCTTCCCGATGATCCCGAAGAGGCCATTAAAGGCACTGAGCTGATCCGCCTGGTGCGCCTCCGGCTGGGTGATGACTACAGCGATGCCACGCTGCGCTATCATTTTTCCATCCTCAGCTACGATTCGACGTCGCCCATCGCGAAGGTGGACCAAGGGCAGGGCTACTATCAGCGGCTCAGCAAACCGGCCCAGGCACAGGGCACGGGTCGGCTTTTGTTTGGCGGTGAGATAGAGGGGGACTCCGCCCAGTCACGCTTTCAGCGGCTGCTGGCCATTTATGAACGACTCTGCCTGCTGCGTTCCCATTATCCGTTCCGCCTTAATGGGCGGGCAGAGACGCCCCTGGATGAAAGAGGCCAGTGGGATATCCCGGACTTGATCACGGCCGAGTGGGATTTGGAAACAGGCGCGGATGAAGTGACGCGGTTTGACTCCGGCATGCTGGATCTGCGACGTCATCTGGGTGGTCCTGAAGTCGGCCTCAGTGGCGTTCAGCTTAAAATAGGTCTCACTTTGGACAATTACACGGCCCAGTTTTTCCAGGCACTGAGCGCCACCCGCTGGACCTTGCTGAGCGAGCTGGTGATTGCCGAGCCGCTCAATGATGAAGCTCTGGTGGATGCGCTGCGCAGCCTGGGAAACCAGTTTGGCGTTGGCATCAGCACACTGGGCATTAATGGCAGCCAACTGGATGAACTGCCCAGTGCAAATGACTTGCGCACGATGAGTGCCGCAGAGTTTGAAATCGTGCAGGGCAAGTTGCGTATCCAGAAGATCACGGTGCCGGCCCCTCGTCAGCGCATTGACTGGCAGGCGCTGTCGGCGCTGAAGAAAAAGCACGAGTCCGTGGATGAACTGGTGCGCTGGCTCAGCGAATGCCTGAACCGCCGCCAGCCTGAATGGAAGTGATCGTGGGCGGAGACCTAGGGCTCCAGATTTTCGTTTGTCTGTGAGTCTGGTCTTTTGAGTGGCGTTTGTTCCGTAGGACACTTCACCCAACGGACTCTCATGCAAACGCTACCGATTCTGACCGCCCTCGCCCTGCAACTTCCTGGCATGGCCCCTTTGGAGCCGAATCCTGATTTCTCCGCCACGATGGTGGCCGGGATTGACCGCTTTTTGCTGCGAGAGACGGAGGTGGCCAAAGACCGGCGAGGCTTGTTTTGGAAACGCGATTTCACCTCGTCTGAGGCTTATGAAGCTTCTGTCCAGCCTAACCGAAAGCGTCTCAGCGAAATCTTGGGCGTGATTGACGCTCGCCTGCCCGTTCGAGCCTTGGAATTGGTGAGCGATACAGAGACCTCGGCAGTGGTCTTGGAAACCGAGACGGCCACAGTATCCCGGGTGCGCTGGCCAGTCTTTGAGGGCGTGCATGGGGAAGGCCTGCTGATTCAGCCAAAGGGGCCAGTGCTTTCGCGCATCGTGTGTCTTCCCGATGCCGATACGCCACCGGAAAAAGTGCTGGATGCGATGTTGGTGAATGCTGGGGCGCAGATGGTGATCCCGATGCTGATCTCGCGAGATTCCGAACATTCTGGAAGTGAGCGACTGGGCATCCTGACCAATCTCCCGCATCGGGAATGGATATACCGCCAGTCCTTTATTCTTGGCAGACACATCCTAGGTTATGAACTGCAAAAGACCCTGGCCCTGGTGGACTGGTTCAAAGCCCAGCCAGATAAGCTCCCGGTCAGTGTGGCCGGATTTGGCGAGGGCGGGCTGCTGGCCCTCTGTGCGGGGGCGCTGGATGCCCGCATTGATTCGGTCTATGTCTGGGGACACTTCGGGCCTCGTGAGGGACTGTGGCAGGAACCGATCTACCGAAATGTGTTTGGACTGCTGCGCGAGTTTGGGGATGCAGAGCTGGCTTCGCTGATTGCCCCGCGCCATCTCGCCATCCAGCATGCAGGATTTCCAAAGGTTCAAGGTCCACCCGCTGCGGCCAAGGGACAGCGGAACATTGCCGCACCAGGGGTGGTGACCATGCCGTCCCTGACTGCCGTGCAGGATGAAATGGAGCGGGCGCGGCAACTGGTCCCGGCCTTCAAGGACTGGGCGCGGGTGTTTGACATGAACAGCTCGAATGCAGACATCGTGGCCCACCTTTTTCCGGGAGAAACGGGCGCGGCGATGCTGAAGGGCATGACGTCCGCCTCCAAGGCTCCGTTGCCGGTTGTTCCTGTCCGCTCCGTTGCCCAGAGGGAGCAGGTGCGTGAACTGGAGCAGTTTACGCAGAAGCTGTTGGTCACGACGGAAGCGGAACGGAAAAGTGAGTTCTGGAAAAAGCTGCCGCTGACCTCGGTGGCGGAATTTGAGAAACACACCGCAGCAGAGCGCGAGCGTTTTTGGACGGATGTAATCGGTCGTTTCCCAGATCCAGATCTGCCTATGAATGCACGCAGCCGCGTGGTGAAAGAGGTGGGGCAGGTGGTGATCCATGAGGTGACGCTGGATGTGTGGCAGGATGTGATTGCCTGGGGTTGGCTGGCCCTGCCGAAGGGGATGAAACCGGGAGACAAACGCCCGGTGATCGTCTGCCAGCATGGCTTGGAAGGCCTGCCCGAGCATTGCTTTGATACCGATGAGACGGCGGGTCCCTGGAAAGCCTACAAAGCCTTTGCGCTGAGGCTGGCCGAGCAGGGGTACATTGTTTTTGCCCCGCACAACCCGTATCGCGGGCGCGATGCCTTTCGCACCCTGCAGCGCAAGCTGAACCCCCTTGGCAAATCCATTTACTCAGTCATCAATGGGCAGCACCAGCGGATCCTCGAATGGCTGAAGTCGCAGCCTTTTGTGGAGCCTGGAAAGATAGCCTTCTACGGTCTCAGCTATGGCGGGAAGAGTGCCATGCGCACGCCTGCTGTGCTCACGGACTATTGTCTGAGCATCTGCTCGGGTGATTTCAATGAATGGGTGAGGAAGTGCGCCACGACGGATCTTCCACTCAGCTATGTCTTCACCGGTGAATATGAGATCTGGGAATGGAATCTCGGCCGCACGTTTAACTACGCCGAGATGGGTGGCCTCATCGCTCCCCGACCGTTTATGGTGGAGCGTGGGCACCGGGACGGAGTGGGTGTGGATGAGTGGGTGAACTACGAGTATGCGAAGATCCGGCAGCTCTATAATCAGTTAGGCATCGGCGATCGCACCGTGATTGAGCACTTTGACGGGCCTCACACGATCCATGGCGTGGGGACGTATGATTTTCTGCATCACTGGTTAGGTCGTCCCCGGCCTTGAGGGGGTTAACCGACGTTCATCGGGTCCACATCCCAGCTCACGTAGATATCCGCAGGCACGCTGAGCCCATCGACGACCCGTTTGATGTGGGCGCAGAGGACCCGGATCTTCTCGCTGCGCAGCAGCAGTTGAAAGCGGTGCTGGCCATGGGCTTTGGCCAGTGCGGCAGGGGTGGGATCGCCCATGATGGTGCCTTCGGGCAGGCCCTGTTCTAGGCGCTTGTGCAGCGTTTGCAGGGTGAATTCAGCTTGGGCCTCGTGTTTGCCGCGAGCGCTGATGAGCACCATGTGCGCATAGGGGGGATACTTGAAAGCCAGGCGGTGCTCTAGTTCCTGTGCGGCATAGCCCTCGTAGTCATTGTGACGGCTGAATTGGATGGCCGGGCTATGGGGGGCATGGGTTTGAACAAAGACCTCCCCTTTGACTTCACCTCGGCCTGCTCTTCCTGCCACTTGGACCAGGAGCTGAAAGGTACGCTCGGCTGCGCGAAAATCGGGCAGATTCAGCGCGGAGTCTGCATTCAAGACCCCGACCAGGGTGACATTGGGGAAGTCTAGGCCTTTGGCGATCATCTGGGTGCCGATAAGGATGTCCAGCTTTTGCGCGCGGAAGTCCTTCAGCGTGTCACGTAGTTGGTTTTTCCGCTGCATGGTATCAGTATCCACGCGGGCCATGCGGGCCTGGGGGAAGACCTCGCGCACGGCCTGCTCCACACGCTCCGTGCCAAAGCCGGAATACTTCAGGCCGGGCTCCTTGCAACTCGGGCACTTGGAGGGAGGCACGCGCCGTGCGCCGCAAATGTGGCAGACAAGGCGATTGTCCTTTTTATGCAGTGTCATGGGGATCGCGCATTCCTGGCATTGCACGGTCTCACCACAGGAGACGCAGCCAAGGCTGGTATTGAAACCACGGCGGTTCAGGAAGAGGATGGTCTGCTCCTTCTTCGTGAGGCGGTCGGTGATGGCATTGCGCAGTTTTTGGGAGAGGATGCCTGTGTTGGTGAAGGAGACTTCAGTGCCTTTGCGCCGCTCCAAACGCATGTCCACGATGCGGATGAGCGGCATGGATTTGCCGTCCGTGCGCTTGGTCATATGCAGCAGTTCGTACTTGCCGTTGCTGGCATTTTGGAACGACTCCAGGCTGGGCGTGGCGGAGCCTAAAAGGACGGGGCAGCGCTCGATCCGCCCACGGACGACGGCGACATCTCGCGCATGGTAGCGAGGGGCATCTTCCTGCTTGTAGGAGGGCTCATGCTCCTCGTCCACAATGATGAGGCCGAGATCTTCCAGAGGGGCAAAAATGGCGCTGCGGGCACCGATGACGATCTTAGCCCTGCCTTCATGGATCTTAAACCACTCATCATGCCGCTCGCCATCGCTGAGGTGGCTGTGCAGGACGGCGATGGCATCCTTCTGTTCTGAAAAGCGGGCCTTGAAGCGCTCGATGGTTTGCGGGGTGAGGCTGATTTCTGGCACCAGCACCAGAGCAGTTTGGCCTCGCTTCAGCACCTCGGCGATGGCCTGGAGATAGACCTCGGTTTTGCCACTGCCGGTGACCCCATGCAGCAGCAGCGTGGGGTGGGTGCGCACGGCAGTGCGGGCGTCCTGTGCCGGTGTCTCTGCTGCTGCCGGGTCCTCCTTGACCTTGCCATTCATGGCGACGATGACGGCCTCGTAGGCCACCTTTTGCTCTTCGGTAAAGGTGAGCGGCTGGCTGGGCAAAAATTCCTCGGTTTGAAAGGGATCGCGCTCCACCCGCACCTCACTGCGGGTGATCCAGCCAGCCTTTAGCAGGGGCTTGATGATGGCAGTGGCACGTGGCAGCTCGCGCCGCAGTTCGCTGAGGGTGGCCTCGCCGCCGTTGCTGCGCAGTTTTTCCAAAATGCGCGCCTGCATGGGGGCGGTACTGTGCAGTTTTTCAAAGACGTCCGGCGGTGGTTCTTTGGCCAGCTTGAGGTGGCTGTCGGTGAGGAAAGTCTCTGGCTTTTCCCGCACGGCCTGGGGCAGCATGGTGCGCAGCACACGGTTCACCGGCACCACGTAGTAGTCGGAGATCCAGTTGGCCAGCTTAAGCAGGCCTGGGGTGAACATGGGGCGGGAACCGACCAGGGAGGCGATCTCCTTCAGCTTGGCGTTGTACTCC
This sequence comes from Prosthecobacter algae, assembly GCF_039542385.1. NCBI lineage: Bacteria > Pseudomonadati > Verrucomicrobiota > Verrucomicrobiia > Verrucomicrobiales > Verrucomicrobiaceae > Prosthecobacter > Prosthecobacter algae. Next base: position 399,072 of record NZ_BAABIA010000004.1, read on the forward strand.
GTGGACTCCAGCAGCTCAATCACCACGGCGGAGACGCGCTGATGCTGGAGGGGGACCATGACGCGGGTGCCGATGCCGATCTGGCGTTCCAGCTTTTCGGGGATGGCGTAGTCCAGTTCGAGGGCCGCTGCGGTCTCGATCTGCACGCGGGCGATCCGTTGGGCTGCATCCAGGGCAGGGGAGGCCGCTCCGTCCGGGCGCGGCAGCCCCAGGTCAAACAGCGACTGGGCGGCTGGGCGGCTGGAGCTGGCGGGTCGGTCAGGCATTCGGTGTCCTCATTCTGAACCACGGATCACGGGAGTTTGCACGGAGGATATTGAAGGAAAGCGGGAGAGCTCCTTTTGGCCGGAGTCAGCGATCCGCCATTTCGTCGTTGGCTAAAATGTGTTATTTAGCCCAACGGCTTCTGCGCAACAAAGCTGGTTTCTCCACGTATCCTTTCCATGGCATCTGATCTGATTGGTTCCTGCTCCCCTGCACCTTGGTCGCGCCGCCGTTTGCTGACGGCTGGCGGTCTGGGCATGCTGGGCCTGACCATGCCACGCATCCTCCGGGCCAGTGAGGCCATAGTGACGGAGAAGATGATCGCCCGGGCGAAGTCCGTGGTGTTTCTGTTTCAGTGGGGCGGGCCGAGCCATCTGGAAACCTTCGACATGAAGCCGGATGCGCCGGAGGGCATCCGGGGATTTCACAAGCCCATCAAGTCCAGTGCGGATGGAATTTATGTCTCTGACAGGCTGCCAAAAACGGCGAAGATCATGGACAAGGTCACGCTGATCCGGTCCATGCATCACACGATGAAAAACCACAACAGCGCCGGTTACTATGCGTTGAGTGGTCACGCACCGCCGAGTGATGATCAGCGGCTGAAGGATTCGCCGGATCTTTTCCCTTCCTATGCTTCCGTGGTGGACCGTCTGGCTCCTGGCCGTGGAGAAATCCCCACGGCAGCCAGCTTTCCCTGGACCGTCAGTGATGGCTCCTTCACGCCAGGGCAGCGGGCCAGCTTTCTGGGCAAGCAGCATGATCCCTTCTTTGTGCTGCGCGATCCTAGCGCCCCAGACTTTGCCCTGCCGGAGCTGAGCCTGCCGCCAGGGATCAGTTATGAACGGCTTACCGCCCGGCGCGAGCTGCAGAAGCTGGTGGATTCCCAGACCCGTCTCATGGACCATTCGGCGGAGGCGCGGGGCATCGAAGGCTACTATGAAAAGGCGCTTTCCATGCTGCACAGCGAGAAGCTGCGTGCGGCCTTCGATCTTTCCAAGGAGCCGGACAAGATCCGCGATACCTATGGCCGTACGGCCTATGGGCAGAGCTGCCTGCTGGCGCGCCGTCTTGTCGAAGCTGGGGTCAAATTCGTCACGGTCAATTTTGCCCCGAGCATTGGCGGCCAAAGTACCACGGCGGGCGGCTGGGACACGCACGGGTTCAATGACACGCGCATGTTCCCCATCATTGATGCCTACCACATGCCGATGACGGAGCAGACGCTGCCCACCTTCCTCAATGACATGGATGACCGGGGCCTGCTGGACGAGACGCTGGTGGTCTGGGTGGGGGAATTTGGCCGCACGCCGAAGATTAACAAAAACATCAGCCGCGACCACTGGCCCCAGTGCTACACGGCCCTCTTGGCCGGTGGCGGCGTGAAGCGTGGTTTTGTCCATGGTGCTTCCGACAAGAACGGGGAATACCCCGCCGAAAAGCCGGTGAAGCCTGACGACTTGGCGGCGACGATGTATCATTTGTTAGGCATTCGTCATGACACGGAAGTTCATGATGTGGCGAATCGGCCGGTGCCCATCAGCTATGGCAAAGTGATCCAGGAAGTGATCGCGTGATCTGTCCGGCCTGAATGAAAAGTGTCTGTTAGGAGACGAGCGTTCGCTTGCATTCTGCCTGAGCGAGTTTATAGATGGAACCTGGATTCAGAACCATCCCTCCCCCACTATGGCTAAAGGCAACAACGCTCACAAAAAAGAAGTCAAAAAGCCAAAGAAGGAAAAGCCGAAGCCCGCTCCGACGGCTCGCAAGCCTTAATTTAGGCTTGGCCGAGTATCGGCTACAGGCAGAGTGCAAGCTTTGCCACCTTCAAGGATTTTGATCGGCCAGAACATCGGGCTTGCCCGGTTCTCCGCTGGCTCTATATCGTGCGCACATGAGTCCCACCCGCCGCACCTTTTTCAAGCATCTCAGCCTGGGAGGCCTGAGTCTCTGGCTGTCTCCGGCATGTGGAGAAACGTTGGCGGCAACGGTGGAGAAATTGCCACGCAATGCCCCGGCCAACAAGGGAGTCTCCTCAGAAGCCATCCTGCGTTTTTTGGAGGCCGTCGATAAGCAGGGATTTGAACTGCACAGCTTCATGATGCTGCGTCAAGGGGAGGTGGTCGCCGAAGCTTGGTGGGATCCTTACGGCCCGGACTTCATCCACACGATGTATTCGATGAGCAAAAGCTTCACCTCCACGGCGGTGGGTCTGGCTGTGGCTGAGGGCAAGCTGAGTGTGGAAGACAAGGTGGTGTCGTTCTTCCCAGATGACCTTCCTGTAACGGTGAGCGAGAACCTCGCTGCGCTGCGGGTGAAAGACCTGCTGACCATGTCGGTCGGCAATGAAAAGGAGCCGACTCAGACCGTCGTGAAATCGGAGAACTGGGTGCGCACTTTTTTGGCTCAGCCGATCAGTCATAAGCCTGGGACCGTCTTCATGTACAACAGTGCCGCCACTTACATGTGCTCGGCCATTGTGCAGAAGGTCACCGGGCAAAAGATCCTGGACTACCTCACTCCGCGTTTGTTTGTGCCTCTGGGCATTGCCGGCATGACTTGGGAAAGCTGCCCCAAGGGCATCAATACAGGCGGGTGGGGATTGAGCGTGCAGACGGAAGCATTGGCCAAGTTCGGCCAGCTTTACCTGCAAAAAGGGGAGTGGAATGGGAAAAGGATTTTGCCTGCGGCCTGGGTCGCTGAAGCTGCCGCCTTTCACATCCAGCAGCCCGGGGATGACAAGCCGGATCGGCCCAAAGCAAACAACGACTGGCTGCAGGGATATGGTTACCAGTTCTGGCGCTGCCAGCATGGAAACTTTCGCGGAGACGGAGCCTTTGGCCAGTTCACCATCGTGCTGCCGGAACAGGAGGCCGTCATCGTGATGACAAGTGAAAACAAGAACATGCAGGGCCAGCTCGATCTTGTCTGGGAGCATTTGCTGCCGGCGATGAGCGGCCCGAGTCCTGCAACTGACGCTGCCCTGGCGACAAAGACCAAGTCGCTGAACCTGCCACCTGACAAAGGCAGCGCGGAATCGCCTAACATGGAGCGTGTCAGCGGAAAGGTCTTCACTCTGGCGGAAAACCCGATGGGACTCACGGCTGTCACCTTGGTCTTCCAAGGCAACACCTGCGTGTTTACGGCTCGTTCGTCCAAAGGGCCTCACGTCATTGCCTGCGGCATCGAGCGCTGGCAGAAGGGCATCACGGCTTTTCCTGAAACGCCCCCGCGCCTGATTTCAGGAGGGAAACCGCCAACGCAGATCACCTCCAAGGTTGCTGCCAGTGCCACCTGGACCGATGAAAATACGCTGGTCATGACGTGGCGCTACTATGAGACCCCGCATCATGATACGGTGACCTGTCGCTTTGATGGAGACACCGTGAGCCTGACTTTCCTCAACAGCATCACCGCCATGAACCCGAAGGCAAAGGATGCTCGGCCGGTCCTGACCGGGAAGGTTGGTGCCGAGTGAAACGAATTCAGGCTCTCGCCGCCCATCGGTTCGCCAGCAGACCGTTCACGAACAGTTGCAAGGGGTGGTAAAACATGATGGGCAGCAGGATCAGGGTGAGATCTGGGCGGTCGCCGAAGATCAGCATGGCCAGGGGCACCCCCATGGCGAGGGTCTTTTTGACCGAGCAAAAGTAGGCCGCCACAGCATCTTCCTGGTTCAGGCGCAAGGCTTTGCAAGAGCCCCAGACCAGCAAGGACATCAAGGTAAAAAGAAACACCACCAGACCCAAAATCTGCGCGGTGAGAGTGCTGCCAAAACGACCCCAGATCTGCTCCTCCACGGATTCACAAAAGGCGGCATAGACGATGAACAGGATGACCAGATTGCTGATGCGGGCCATCCAGAGTTTGTACTGCTCCACCACGGGCTTCAGCGACGGGCGCAGGGCCATGCCGAGACCAAAGGGCAGCAGGGTGAGCATCGTGATCTTCAGCAGCAGCGGACCAAAGTCCCCGGTCTGCCCCGTTTTCTGCATGAGCAGGTGAACCAGCAAAGGCGTCACCAACACGCCCAGGATGTTTGAGAAAGCGGCGTTAAAAAGCGCGCCCGCCGTATTGCCACGGGCAATGGCCGTCAGCACCACGGAGGTCGAGATGGTGGAGGGCAGGACGCACAGATAAAGAAAACCATCGCGCACGGCTTCCGGCTGGTTTGGAAAGACCAGCGGCACCACCTTGTTCAGCAACAGGCCGACAATGGGGAAGATGACGAAAGTGAAGCACTGGATGACCAGATGCAGCCGCCAGTTGGCCGCACCGCTTTTGATCTTTTCCAAAGCCAGTGACAGCCCTTGGAAAAACAGGATGAGGGCGATGCCCGCATTGCTTGCGATGTCAGGCTGCAGAATGCCATGGCGCGCCCCCGGTCCGGGAATGATAAACCCCAGGATCACCGCCACCCCCAGCCCAATAAGAAACCCATGCACACGCCACCAGGCGACTTTTGGGGCAGGTTGAACGGGTGCCTTGGACGGGGGACTGGAACTCATTTCGGTGTCACGACAATGAGCCTGTGCCGTCCCTTATCAACCAAAACGCGGCAACGCAGGAGCACCGGATCCTGTTTCAGTTCGATTCATAAAATGAAATGCGAGCAGGACACCACCACAGACAAAAAACGCGGATGGCCTTTCAGCCACCCGCGCTTCACGGTTTTGGGGTTTGAAAATCAGGCGAATGCCGGATTAATAACGGTAGTGATCCGTCTTGTAAGGGCCATCGACAGCCACGCCGATGTAGTCGGCTTGGTCCTTGGAAAGCACGGTCAGCTTGACGCCGATCTTGGCCAAGTGCAGACGGGCGACTTCTTCGTCCAGCTTCTTCCGTTGCACTGGCAAGCAACTGGATGGGATTATCTAGGTTGTTCAAAATAGGCTTCATTGTCACCAATATCATTCATCTTAAGCTTGTCATCTGGCCAGCTCCTTGCTCTGATGGTGGTTCCATGCTCAAACCACGCTTCCTGATTGGGTTCACCGGCCATCGTACGGGTTATGATGAAGCCCTCATCCGTCCCGCCTTGAAGGCGGTGTTAGAGGATTTGCAGAAACGTGCAGCCGCCATTGGTGGGGAGGCTGATCTGTATACCAGTGTCGCAGAAGGCGCCGATACGCTTTGCGTACAGGTGGCGCGGGGGCTTGGCATGGCAGTGCACCTGCTGCTCCCGCTTCCGCAGGATGAATTTGCCAAAGACTTTTCCTCCCCCCCAGCCTGGGAGCGTTCGCGTCAGCAGATTGAGCTCGCGCTACAGAAACCAGGCAGCGACAGCATGCGTGTGTTGCCTGGGGAGATGAAGCGCCCGGACTGCTACTTCGACCAGGGCATCCGGATTTTGGAGGGCGTTGATGTGCTCGTCGCCGTCTGGGACGGGTTGCCTGAGCAAGGGCTCGGCGGCACTGCCCAGGTGATTGTTCATGCGAAAAATCTCGGCATGCCAGTGATTTTGATCCATTCAAAGACCGGTCAATCCCGTATCGAAGACGATAGCAGTCTGGAGCAAGTTTTTGTCCCCGATGACGTGCTGGCAGAACTGCAAAAAATCGCACACAAGGCCGGTGCCACCTGCGTCAATGAACCCGGCACAGCGGATGATCTGCAAGAGTGCCTAGACGACATCGCCAATGACGAAGCATCTCGCTTTCGGCCCTCGTTGGTCATCATTATCCTGCTGCATGGGATCGCCGCGCTGCTGGCGGCCATCGTAACCTTTCAACTCGCCAAAGACACCCTTTGGGAGCACTGGAAATGGGTTTTCACTGCTACAGAGCTGCTGCTGGTAAGTTATGCTCTCTGGTTGAGCATACGTCTCCATCGCAAGCACACACAGGAGCGGTGGATTCGCTGCCGCTTTGCCTGTGAACTGGTGCGCGGACTCCGTGCCAGTGTGCCATTGGTCGATCCCTTAAACCCATCCATTGGCGTGCATGATCCAAAGTGGCGGCGCTTTGCCCTCAGCGTCGGTCTGCTTGTCAATGAGCGCCGCGCCCTTCTCCAGCCGGATGTCCTGCGGGACCATTACATCACCACCCGCCTTAGCGAGACGCATGAGGAGGGCCAGATCGGCCATTACCTGAAGAAGAGGCCAAAAGCGATGCTCTGGTGGAACACTACGGGTTTCGTCAGCAAATGGAGCGCCCAACTGGCTCCCGTTTTTGTGCTGCTTTCGCTCATCAACAAGGTCTTCCATCTGGGCTATCAAAAGCCCTTTGGTGGCTGGATTGTCGTCACTCTCCTGCCCATCGCCCTGCCGCTCATCGCCGGAGTCGCCAGCGGCATCCGCCAGGCCCTGGATGCCGGTCGCCGCAAAGAACGCTACCCCGAGATGGCCGCCCGCCTCCTCGCCCTCCGCACCCATCTCAAAGGCCTCGAAACCCGCGCCACCATTGCCCACACTGTGACCCAGACCGAAGAAATTCTCCTCGATGAACTCCGTGAATGGCAACTCACGGCGACGACGACGGGGCATTGAACAAGAATCTTTTCGCCTCCCATGAAAACCGTCCGCATCTTCATCAGCAGCCCCGGCGATGTCTCGCAGGAACGAGAACGCGCCAGCCAAGTCATCCAAAGCCTCCAGCGACGATATTCACGGAAATTCCACCTTGCCCCCGTGTTCTGGGAAAACCTTCCCCTGGAGCCGGACATGTCCTTCCAGCAAGGCATCGACCTCTTTCTGAAGAACCCCGGCGTCGATGTCGCCGTCTTCATCCTTTGGTCTCGGCTCGGCTCACCCCTCGGAGCCTCCATCCGCAAGGCCGACGGCTCCACCTACCGCTCCGGCACCGAACGCGAATACGACCTCATGATCCAAGCACGCGCCCAATCGCGTGCCGCCGAAGGTATCGCTCGCCCACGCATGGTCATCTACACTCGACGCGACGACTATAGCTTCGATGCTCAACTGCGCGGCAAATCCACCGCCGAGAAAAAGGAAATGCTTTCCCAGAAGGAACTCGTCGAGACCTTCATGAAGGAAACCTTCAAGGACGCCGAAACCGGTGACAACATCGGTGCCTATCACCCCTTCGACCGCCCCGTCCATTTCTCCCACCGCCTCCGCACCCACCTCCAAGCCATACTAGACGAACTTGCTGGCGATATGGACGAGGTCATCTGGGACATCGAAAAACAAGGCCCGCCCTTCCTTGGTCTCGATGCCTTCCAGCCCGAGCATGCCGACGTTTTCTTCGGAAGAGAAGAAGAAATTCTTGAAGCTCGCAACGCCCTTAAGGAAAAAGCCACAAAGGGCTGCGCCTTCCTGCTCCTCTCTGGAGCCAGCGGCAGCGGAAAATCCTCCCTCGCACGCGCCGGGATACTCCCAGAAATCCTTACCCACGAATCTAACGAACACGCCGAGATCTGGAAATCTCTCATCATTACGCCTGCCGAGCTCGGCCCTGATCCAATCTTTGGCCTGCTCAGTCTCCTATCTGAAAAATCCCTCATCCCCGAACTCCTCGATCAAGTCTCCAACCTCAAAAAACTCGCCGCCGACCTTGCCAAAGACGCCTCCAGCTTTTTCGACTACGCCTTCATCAAAGCGTTCCAAGCCGCCGAAACCCGTTTTGGCGGCACCGCCCGCTTCCTTCTCGTCATCGACCAACTCGAAGAAGTCTTCACCAAGGACGCTCTCACTAGCGAAAATCGTTCCGCCTTACTATCCCTGCTCGAAACCTTCGCCCGCAGCGGACGATTCTGGATCATCGCAACCGTCCGCAGTGATTTCTATCAGGAAATCCAAAGCGAACCCGCCCTCGTACGCATGAAGGAAGGCCGCGGTCTGCTCGATGTGCTTCCACCTAAGCCCGACGCGATCGCCCGCCTCATTGAAGAACCGGCCCGTCTTGCTGGCCTCACATTCGAGAATAAAGACGGCCAGTCCCTCTCAAGCCGTATCCTCCGGGATGCATCCCACAGTCCTGAACTCCTCCCTCTCGTCGAATTCGTGCTGCTCGAACTCTTCAATCAAGCCGATGAAAACAAGCTCACGCACACTGCCTATGACGAACTCGGTGGAGTGGATGGTGCCCTTCGTCGTAAAGCGGAGTCTACCTATAATAATCTACCCAGCGCGGCAGCGGAAACTCTCGGGAAAGTTCTACAAGCCCTCGTAACTCTTGGGGACGAATCTGACAGAGCTGGTGAATCGGATAAGCCTGTCCGCCTTCGCGCAACTCTTGCGACCTTTCCTGAAAACAGCCCTGCCCGCCAACTCATAGACGCTTTCATAGCGGCCCGTCTCTTCACAACCGCTCAATTCGATGGTTCCAACGAAGCCACATTCACTGTCGCTCATGAATCCCTCCTCCGCGTCTGGCCAAAGGCAGTCGCGTGGAAAGATCAAAACAGCGACTTCCTCCGCGCCCGCGCCCGGATAACAGTAAGGATGAGAGAGGGAGGTCTTCTTCTTGATGGAGATCCTCTTTTACCATTGTCAAAATCATATCTCCTAACGCGTGAGGAAGGCTTCTCATCTAGTCAGACTGCATGGATTAAACAATCCATCAAAACCGCTGAGACAAAAACTGCTCAAGCAATCAAACGCCGACGCTTAGCATTTACCGCTCTCAGCCTACTCACACTCTTTGCGGCAGCCGCAGCAATTTGGGCATTGCAATCTGCAAATGAGGCGGTTAAGCAAAAAAACCAAGCAACCGAAAATGCGAGACAGGCAAGTCGTAACCTGGATTCCGCGATTCGTATCGCTGACAAAACTATGGAAAGCACGTCAGCAAAGTTGACTTACCGATCTGGAATGCAGAGTTTACGAAAAGATCTTTTGAACGAAGTGGCTGTACTAACATATGAGTTGGCCAATCAAGCTACGGAAAACTCGAAAGCTCAGTTTGGATTCTATCGAGCGGAAATGGAGCGTTTACTCGCAGAGTATGATTATAATCCTTCTCTTAAAAATCTCTTCATGATTCGGAAAAATTATTCTCATTTACTATTACTCTCAGATGAGAATCCAGAAGAGTATGAAATCCAGATTTACACATTGAATACAGGATACAAATCATATCGAGCGGCCCTCGCCCATGAAAACAAGGAACTACAGAAAGAATTTATTGCTGCCAACAAAGGCCGACTGGTAAGGTGCATGGAAAAGCAAAAGGACACTGCCGTGATCGGGCCAGTGGTCGCCAATTACAACAATGCATTTGCTGCATTAGAAACCGACCCCGAAAAAGCCCAGGCCTTTTACCTGGAAGCCATAAAGGCTGTCGACGACAGCAACCCAAATATTTTCACTGACGGGGAAACTCTGCGTGCATTCGTTGCGCCAAGAGTAAATTTAATTAGAAGTTTACTGCAAGTCGGAAAGGTCAAAGACCTTGTCACTGGAGTGCCAAATAAATTCCAAGCAACAGTCAAAAGTATTGTTGAAAATACTGTTAAAACTGTAAATGAGGCAGTCATAGTTTCCCCTGATTACCCGGAAGTAAATGAAGCGGCTAGTCATGCCCTTTCGTGCATCTCCGACTTTTACCTTGCTGCTCTCCAGCCAGAAAATGGATTACTGTTAGCGGAAGAATCACTGCGTATTTCTACTCAATTGGTAGCCAGGAATCCGGGAATTGGAAAATATGTAAGCTTGCTTGCATATTCTCACAAAGCTCTTTCCCAAATATTGCACAACCCAAGAGACCCTAGATTTATTTCACAATTACACATATTTCATGCTGTTGAATCTGCAAATTATTACTTGATATCGGCCCGCATGAGAAGGGACAATATTCGATCCTGGAATTCTGCGATTTTTGGATACCAGAAGGTGGTCACGCTCATGGCTGAAATCGATAGCCCAGAACTTGATGAGTATTACAAATTAAGTTTGGATGTAATCTCCGAAGCTGAGAATGCGGTAAGATTTAATGTTTATGATTGGTGTGACATGTTATCAATTTATTCTAGTTATGCATCTCATCTTCAAAATAGCGACAGGAGTAGCGATGCGTATGCAGTTGCAAAAATAGGGTTAGATAAAGCTCTATTAAGAGGGCAGGAGCCCGAATGGTCGGGCAGCGATTGGTTTCAGATATCCCTGGTTGAAATAGTGCAAGCACTTGGGAATGCCGCCGAATCACAAGAAATACTACCAGAAATTATTCCACAAGTTGAAGCAGCCTTGAGGCTCTTAGTTAAGCCCGAAAACAGAATGCGTGCAGCAGAGGTTGCTTCCATAAAGCGCCTATACACAAAATCTTTGTTCGCGGATGGACAACTAGATACGGCACTTGCAGAGGCCGAAAACATCGAACTCTTCTTGAAGCAATGGACAGGAGTCCGACCACACTATTTTTTGAGGATTCAAGAAAATAATTTAAAACGTGTTCAAGCTTCATTTTATGAGGCAAAAGGAAATAGTGATCTCGAAAAAAAATATCTTTATGACTACATTGAAGGATTCATTAAATTGTATGGCCAGAAAAAGCCTGATAAGCTAGATCAATTTGGTATCGTAAGCGAGTTGGAGGAACTGAGAAAATTAGCTGGAGAAGTTGAGGCCAACAAACATACTTTTACTGTTATCATCCCATGCCAAGGTCATAATGGAACTCGTCGGTTTAGTTTTAGATTTAAAAATTATCCAGCCGACGAAAAGCCTCTGTCAGACCAGCTTTCTGCCTTTGAAGAACTCGGATGGCATTTGCCAATTTCTACTCTTGAAAACTTTCAGAAAATTCAAGAAATTGCATTTAAAGAAAATATTGATTTTGTCGACCTCCTTAAAAACTCTGCGACAGAACTTCTCGGCTTGTATACTTATAAGGATCTACAGAAAGTAGGTAATGCTATCGGTAATTTGCACTCGAGCGACGACACTAGGGTTAGTGGATTGGTTTTTGAATATCGGAAGCATGTGGCTGAGAATACAGAACAAATTTCAAAACGGATTGAAAGGTTGAAGGCACTGTCGCAGAGTTTGAATGGGATAGAAAAAGCTAACGCTATCTTGCTTATGGCAAATTTGTCTGTCGACATAGCAACATTGACTCGGGCCACAAGCAAAGATGAAGCAATTAGGCATCTTGGGTATGCTTATGCGTATTCTATCGAATTCAGAAATATATCGGATAATGAAGGCATTTACAATAGGCTGAATGAGAGAATTGGTCAGGCTCGGACTTTTATCTTAAAAAGTAATGATGAAGCTGGCTCATTTGCCGCTTCGATGGAAAAATTCAAATTAAGACCACCAACGCAGATGGAATTGTTAAAGTATGGCGATGAGGAAGTTGTTATCTTTCTTTCCGGGCGTAATAGTAACAATCAAAAAATATACAACTATTTACTTATTAAGTTCAAGAATTATTTTTCTATGCGAGCTGCTATAAAAGAATCATTTAAAAATTTGGATGTGACAAAGTATGGGGAGGTTATTGCTGCTGGAAAAGGCGATCCATCTGATGAAACCCAAAGGGATATTGAGAAAAGATTTAAGGTTCTTTCATTTCCCGGAGCGAAAACTGCTCCTGATGTGAACGACTCAACAGCTTTAGAATCTAGTTCCGTGCCTAAATTGCCCGATTGGTTTATCACTGGCATAAAGGCTGGTAAAAATGAATCGCAACTTACCGAATACATTAGGGCGGAACTACAGGATGATGTCTTTGTCAGAGGTTACGATAAAGCCCTTTGGACTCCCGATTTCATCTTGCGTATTGCTAAAGTCTATTATATAGGATATTTAAAACAGTGTATGGAGCTAAAATCTACAGATGAAAAGAGATTGCCAGTAAATCAGTGAAAGAACGTATTGATTGCTTGGATGCCATCGTTTCGCCAGCCAAGGATAGATGTCTGGCACATAGAGCTGTGGACAATTCCTGTAGAGCGGATTGTTAACTGCATCATCTCGCTGGTGATGACTTGGGAGATGAGCACATCTGGGCAGTTGCAGGTGCTGAGGCGGGATCTATAGCCGGAGGCCCTGATGAGGCAGCAGCGATCAGTGACAGGCCACAAACCAAAACGCGGCCGGTCTTTCGACCGTCCGCGCTCTGGGTTTTTTTTGGGGGGTAAGTATTGCTTTGTTGCGGTGCTACAAGGCTCCTGTCCTACAGTACAGGGCTCCTTTTAATACCGGTAGTGATCCGTCTTGTAAGGGCCATCGACGGGCACGCCGATGTAATCGGCCTGGTCTTTGGAGAGGACGGTCAGCTTGACGCCGATCTTGGCCAAGTGCAGACGGGCGACTTCTTCGTCCAGCTTCTTCGGCAGCACGGTCACGCCGATTGGGCGGCTGTCCTTGGTTTCCCAAAGCTCGATCTGGGCCAGCGTTTGGTTGGTGAAGCTGTTGCTCATCACGAAGCTTGGGTGGCCGGTGGCGCAGCCCAGGTTCACGAGGCGGCCTTCAGCCAGCATGAAGATGCTGTTGCCAGCCGGGAAGGTGTACTTATCCACCTGGGGCTTGATGTTCAGGCGCTTCACGTCTTTGCGCTCATTGAGCTTGTCCACCTGGATCTCATTGTCGAAGTGGCCGATGTTACACACGATGGCCTGGTCCTTCATCTTCTCCATGTGTTCCAGGGTGATGATGTCTTTGTTGCCCGTGGTGGTGACGTAGATGTCGCCGTAGCCGAGGGTGTCTTCGATTGGCATCACGCGGTGACCTTCCATGGCGGCCTGAAGGGCACACACAGGATCGATTTCCGTCACGATGACCTGAGCGCCCATGCCGCGGAGGGCAGCGGCACAGCCTTTACCCACGTCGCCATAACCGCAGACCACGCCGACCTTGCCAGCGATCATCACGTCTGTGGCGCGCTTGATGCCATCCAGAAGGGACTCGCGGCAGCCATAGAGGTTGTCGAACTTGGACTTGGTGACGCTGTCGTTGACGTTGATGGCCGGGAAAAGCAGCTTGCCTGCCTTGGCCATTTCATAGAGGCGATGCACACCGGTGGTGGTCTCTTCGGAGACGCCTTTGAGGTCTTTGACGATCGTGTGGAAAATGCCAGGCTGGTTCTTGGCGATGTCCTTGAGGAGGTCCTTGATGACCTTCACTTCGTGGTTGTCCGAAGGGGTGTTGACCCAATCGTCACCGTTTTCCATTTCATAACCCTTGTGGATCAGGAGCGTGACGTCGCCGCCATCGTCCACAATCAGTTCCGGGCCTTTGTCTCCTGGGAAGATGATGGCCTTCCAGGTGCACCACCAGTATTCTTCCAGAGTCTCGCCCTTCCAGGCGAAAACAGGGGTGCCAGTGGCGGCGATGCCTGCGGCAGCGTGGTCCTGGGTGGAGAAAATGTTGCAGGAGGCCCAGCGCACATCTGCGCCCAGTTCCTTCAGTGTTTCGATGAGCACACCCGTCTGGATGGTCATGTGCAGGGAGCCGGTGATGCGGACGCCAGCGAGGGGCTTCTTCGGGCCGTACTTCTCGCGGGTGGCCATGAGGCCGGGCATTTCGCTTTCAGCGATGTCGAGTTCCTTGCGGCCAAAATCGGCGAGGCCGATGTCTTTTACTTTATAGTCGGACATGTGTGGTGTGTCGTGGTTCAGGTTTGAGATGAAAATTAACAAATCATCGCATCAAGATGCGTTGATATGTTCCTGAGCGGAGGCCAAGTGTCAATCAAGGATTTTGACTTGTGAAGGCTTCGATTCTGGCACGCGCCGAAAACAAAAAACCACTCCGGGTGGACCCAGGAGTGGTTCTTCAGTGATTGGATGCGGGGAGTATTAAGCGCCCATGACTTCCTTCAGATAGCGGATGCTCTCGCGGGCAATGTGCTGTGGGCCGGGCCGGTAATCGAAGACTTCGACCGAGAGGTAACCTTGGTAATCCACCTCGCGCAGGGCACCGATGATGGGCTCAAACTTCACGTCGCCCATGCCTGGGCCGAGAAGGTTTGGATCATTGGCGTGGAAGTGAACAAACCACTCCTTGCTGTCGCGAATGATGTCTGGGATGGACTTCGATTCGTCGCTCATGGCCTTCACATCGAGGTGCAGCTTGCAGCTCGGGTGATCTACCATCTGGCAGAGGCGGATGGTTTCTTCGGCGGTGTTGAGAAAGTTGGTCTCCTTTTTGCCCAGGGGTTCCATGGCGATGACCACGCCATACTTGCCAGCCTCTTCGGCCACAGCACGCACGGAATCTGCGGCGCGCTTGAAGGCATCATCATACTGCCATTCAGGCAGGGTGTTGCGGGCTTTCGGGCTGCCCCAGACCATGATACGGCCGCCGGTCATGGCACAGAAGCGGGCGAGATGCTGGCCGAATTTGGCGGTCTCCTTGCGCAGAAGTGCATCCGGAGTGGTGATGTGGAACCAGGAAGGTTTGGTCAGCAGCCAGTGAAGGCCCAGGATTTCCAGGCCAAAGGAGGAGGCGATGCGGCTAAGGCGCAGTGCATCCGCTTCCGTGAGTTCGCGGGGATCTTCCTTCAGGGTGAAGGGGGCCAGCTCCAGCGCGTGATAGCCCGCAGCAGCGGCATCTTCACATACTTTTTCAAAAGGCCAGTCGGGATAGGTCTCGTTGCAGATGGCAAAGCGCATAGGGTGCGCAGACTGGAATGGAGGGAACCAGGCGTCAACCTTGCTTTTTCCCATCGGACTTCAATCTCCGAGATGGGAGAGAAGCTGGTCCATGGCGCTGGCGATGCGCTCGTGCGCAGTGAGCTTTTCCAGCCAAGCCTGAGGCAGGGCCTCATAACCATGAACAGCCCCCAGCCACGCGCCGACCATGCTGGCACGCCCGGCATTGTCTCCCCCGGCACGGACGGTGTTTAAGATTGCATCTTCAAAGCTATCCTGGTGACGCCAGGCGGCGTGTAGGGCGGAGGGGAAACTCTGGGCGAGAGGGCAGCTTTGGCCGAAGCGCCCGGTGGCGGTCACCACATCCAGCTCACGCAACATGTAGGCAAACTCAAAGTAGTCGGAGCCATCGCAGCTCACTTCCCGTGACTTGCGGGTGAGCTCGAAGGCTTCGCGAAAGGGCGTGCCCTGAAGGAGGGTGCGAAGCAGCACGGCGCATGCTGCCGCACAGGCCTCAGCGGTCGCGTGATTTTGGGTCACGAGGGTGAGCCGATGAATGGCATCCGCCAGGGTGGTGGAATCCTCTTTTTGGTAGGCGACCACCACTGGGGCCAGGCGACTGACGGTGGCGAGCTGGTCGTCATCGGCCCCGTTTTGAAAATTGCCCGGCTGCTGCTGCAGGTGCTCCAGAGTTTCACGGGTGGCATGGTCTTTGTAGCTGCGACAGTTGGCGCTGCCAAAGAAGCTTTGAAAGCGCATGCCAAAGTCATTTTCGCGGAAGCGCCCGCCGCAGGCCGCCAACGATTCCAGCAGCAGCAGGGCTGCATCGCCATAGTGGGTCTGATCGCCACTTTTTTTACCTTCATGGTAGTGGCCTTTGAGCGGTGTCTCAAAGCCATGGACGCCTTGGGGAAACTTGCGCCCCATGTCCGCCAGGTCATAAATCCAATGCGTGCCCAGGGCAGCAGCATCGCCGATAAATTGGCCCCAGAGGGCCCCACGAAGACTGGACAGAGATGCGTTCACGGTTCCAGTCTGTGCCTCACAACCCAGGCCAGGGCAAGCCGGAACGTGTGAATGTTTCCCTCAGTTGGCGTTCGGCGCGACCCTGACGGCGCAGTGCTTGTAGTTGGGCTGGCGGCTGTATGGATCCACAGCCCAATGGGTGAGTTGGTTTACACGGGGATCATGCATGGGCAGAAAGACCTGGCCCTGGCTGACGCCGGGAGAAATGCGTGCCTTCATAGTCAGGGAAGCACGGCGAGACTCCACCGTCACCACCGCCATATCGCGGATGTTTAACTGACGGGCATCCTCGGGATGGATGTCCAGGAACAGCTCTGCGGGGGCCAGTTTGCGCAGGACTTCAGATTTGGCAGTGCGCGTCTCCGTATGCCACTGGGCGCTGGTGCCACGGCCAGTGATGAGGATGAGCGGGTAGTCGGCATCTGGCAGTTCTGGGGGCGGGACTGCGGGATCGTAGACGAATCGTGCACGCTGGTCTGGTGTGAAAAACCGGCCATCGGCAAAGAGTCGACGCTCGGTGGCAACAGCAGGTGCCGAAGCATCCGCAGCTATCAGCGGCCACTGAATGCCGCCGCTTTTCTCAATCATCGCAAAGTCCTGGATTCCCGAAATTTCGCAGGGCTGATCCTGGGTGCATCGTTTGAGGATCTGGAATACGGCCTCGGGGGAGGTCCATTCGGAGAACAGGTCGCCCAGGCCCCAGGCGTGGGCGATCAGCCGGAAGATGCGGAAGTCGCTGAGGGCCTGTCCTGGCGCACGGCGTACCTGGCGGCTTAAGCCGATGCGGCGTTCTGAATTGATGAAGGTCCCATCCTTTTCTCCCCAGGCGGCGGCGGGCAGGAAAAGGTGGGCCTGCCGGGCGGTCTCCGTGGTGCCGTACATGTCCTGAACGACGAGGAAATCCAGCTTGGAGAGCAGGTCGTTGAAACGTTTTTGGTTAATCCAGGAGTGGCTGGGGTTGGTGGCGATGATCCACAGGGCCTTGATTTTTCCGGACTCAATGCTCTCGAGAATCTGGTCGTAGGCCAGGCTCGGCTGGTCGGGTATGCGTTCGACGGGGAAGCCCATGGCCTCGGCAATTTTCGCCCGGTGAGCGGGGTTTTTGAAATCGTGACCGCCGATGAGGTTGGTGGTGTTTGAAAACAGCCGCGATCCCATGGCATTGCACTGGCCGGTGATCGAATTCGCCCCAGTGCCCGGCTTGCCAATGTTGCCGGTCATCAGGGCCAGATTGATGATGGCCTGGGCGGTGCGGGTGGCTTGATGGCTTTGGTTCACTCCCATGGTCCACCAGAAGGAAACCCGTGGCGTGCCTGCGCGGATGGTATCGGCAAAACACTGCAATTGGGTTACAGTGAGTCCTGTTTCTGCTGCGACTGATTCGGGCGTGTAAGCTTGGACAAATGTGGAAAACTCCTCAAAGCCGGTGGTGCTTTCGCTCACGAACTTGGCATCCACCGCCCCGTCACGAATCAGCAGGTGGGCGATGCCGTAGAGGATGGTGAGATCGCTTTTCGGCAGGATGGCGTAATGCTGGGTGGCGGCCATGGCCGTCTCCGTGGTGCGAGGATCCACCACGATGATCTGGGGCTGGCGTTTGTTGCGCAGCACCCGCTGCCACATGATGGGGTGGGCGATGCAGGGATTGGCCCCGATGAAGACCATGACATCGCTTTCCTCAAAATCGGCATAGGTGAAGGGCGGGGCATCAAAGCCGAAGCTCTCTTTGTACGCCGTCACTGCCGTGGCCATGCACTGGCGAGTATTGCCATCGCCATGGATCAGGCCCATGCCGAACTTCGTCAGGCTGCCCAGAAAGGCCATCTCCTCGCACATGATCTGACCGGTGCTGATGAAGGCGGCAGATCCAGGACCGTGCTGATCCAGCACCCCCTTCATCTTTTCGCAAAAGACGTTCATCGCCGTCTGCCAATCCACTGGCTGGCCATGCAGCAGCGGCGTGGTGGCACGGTCCGCAGCATCCAGGGGCGTGAGCGCCTCCCACCCTTTCGGGCAGGCGGTTCCCAGGTTCACGGGATAGTCCGGATCTGGCGTCGCATTGATGGCCACACCATCCTTGAGATGCAGCTTCAAGCCACAACCGGTGGAGCAAAAGCCGCAGATGGATTTGGCGGTGCCATTCGGCTGAAGACGGCGCGGAAGCTGCCCCAGGCCAAACCGTGCCGGCTCGCGGACGAGATCCTCGGTCAGCGGGCCGTTCCATTCACGGAAAGTGGGGGCAGGAAGGGTGATCATGGCTTTCAGTTTCCTGGCATTTTCGAGCCTGCCGCTGCAGTGAAGAAATAGCGACGCTCTATCAACTGACTGGTAAACGTCAGCAGCACAGACAAGGGCAGTAGCCAGGACATAGAAGCGCCTGCGGCGATAGTGACCGGGATCACAAGACCCGTCAGGATCAAAAGGATCCCTCGCATTTCGATCTGCATGCGCAAATGTTTGTGAAGAATGCAGGCCGAGCGATGCCAGGGGGACTCTTCATCTTCCAAAGCCCGCCTGTAGCGGGAGATTTCCCAAATGGAGAGCGACCACCGTAACAACAAGGTGGCTGCCATGGCCCAGGTGACCGCTGGATGGCCTAACCAACTCCAGGTAACGGCGCAAAGGCCCGCGCCCAGCAGCAGCATGGTTCCCAGGAACTTGCCCGCTGTGAGCGGCAGAGCCCAGAAGGGACGCCGCGTGTCCACATAAACCATGACGGAGCAAAGCACCGCTGCCAAGGCTGCCCCGGCTGTACCCGTGACGGCCAGCCGCAACCACTCAGGATTGCCCAGCCACCAGGTGGCGGCGATAGCACTGCCACCGGCAGGCAGGGCACCGAAGGCGAGGATCTCGCGTGAAAGCCAGGATTTTTTCCACCCCATGAAGGCTCTCCAGGCTTTCAGAGGCTGCCCCAGATGCAGCACGCTGAGGGCGATGCCGATGAGTCCAAAAAAGAAGGCTGCGGCGGAAGTGATGGCGGCTTGGTCGGGCGAGAGTACATCGGCCCACATGGCCGCTGCACAGCCGATGAAAGCGCCTGCGCTCATCTGGGTGAGCACCAGCATCCAGGCCAGGGGCTCGTGGCCATGGTCCAGCTCCAGCCTCGCACTATCTGCGGCGCGTGCATGGTCTGGCAGCGGCTTGCTGCTGATGTAACGTGTCGCAGGACGTGTGTAGCCGGAATCATGGGCTCCTGCGAGGATGCTGCCAAAGACGGGGATGGATTCCACCTTCACGGTCTTGATCTTGATCGCCTCGTTCGGGCAGGCCTGCACGCAGGCGGGGGCCTCACCATCTGCCAGGCGGCCTTGGCACATGTCGCACTTGCGCACGATGCCACGCTTGAGGTTAAACTTGGGCACATCGTAAGGGCACTTCAGGATGCAATAGCTGCAGCCGATACATTGGTCATCCAGATGGCGGACGATGCCGGTGATAGGATCTTTGTCATAGGCCAGCACGGGGCATCCGTACAGGCAGGCCGGGTCGGCACAGTGATGGCAGGCCGTGGTTACCGTCTGCAGATAGGGCTTTTTACGTGTGCCCACCAGCAGGCCGATATCCCGCCAGCTTTCATTGTCATCCAGCCCGTTCAGGGAGTGGCAGGCCGCCACGCAGGCTTTGCAGCCGGTGCAGGAATTCAGATTGACCTCAAAGGAATACTGCTCGCCCGGCTGGGGCTTACCGAGCGGAATGAGATGGGAGAACCGCCTCGCTGGTGTGTCCTGTTCATAGGCTTCGGAAAACAGGGCCACAGGCGTGCGCAGGCACTGCTGCTCTTCCAGAAGGTTCTCCAGCAACAGACTGTCGAGGAGGGCGGATTCACGAACATCGTCCACGCTGGCTGCCTGATGGCTGCCGGGTTGGTCTAGATCATAAATCATAAGCCTTAAATTCTCGTTTAAGAACGGTTACTCTTCGCAGAAGGCTTCCTGCAGTTGCCCCACCGTGTGTCGATTGCAAAAGCTGTGGAAACTTTCATCGGGCGTGCGCTTCTTCAGGAAGCCTTTCAGCATGGTCTCCAGAGTGGTGCCGAGTGATTCAAAGGGCACCCCGCTGAAGATCTGCCGGCCAATCTTGCGGTTCTCACCAAAGCCGCCACCCACCGTGATGTGGTAGCCTTCTCCAGACTCGGACTTCACCTTGGTGCCCAGCAGGCCGATGTCTCCCATGAAGTGCTGCGCGCAGGAGTGGGCGCAGCCGGTGAAATGAATGTTGACCGGCTTGTCCAGCTTCACCCGCTTGTCCAGATACTCCATCATGGCGATCGCATGGCCCTTGGTATCGCTGGCCGCGAATTTGCAATATTTGTTACCCGTGCAGGCCACGAAGCCGCTTTTGAGGTTCGACTGTTCGCAGGGAAAGCCCAGTTTCCGGAGGGACTTTGCCAAGGTGGCCGCATAGGCAGCCTTCACGTTTGGAATGATGAAGTTTTGCCAGACCGTCAGGCGGACTTCGCCTGAACCGTAGCTCTCAGCAAGATCGGCGATGCGCTCCATCTGCTTGGCGGTCATCTGGCCGACTGGCACGCTGGCCCCCACATAGACGAGGCCTTCCTGCTTCTGGGGAAAGGTGCCCACATGGGAGTGTCCCTGCTGGGTGAAGTTACGCTTTTCCTGGATGGGGGATTCCGGTGCCAGTCGGGTCAGTTTGAATGACAGCAGTTTTTCTGTTTCCGCCAGCACTCCGTCCAGTCCCATACCCTCGACCACATACTTGAAGCGTGCCTTCTTCCGGTTGGTACGGTCGCCATGTTTGATGAACACCCGCAGCAGGGCCACCATGATGTTGTTGAGCTGCTCGGGCTTCACAATCACGCCCCAGTCGCTGGCGAAGGTCTGGTGTCCGGTGACGCCGCCCAGGGCGATGCGGAAGTACACGCCAGGTTCGATGCCCTCGCTGTTTTCCAGGATTCTCACGGCGCTGGCACCGATGTCATTGGTGTCTTCGACGGCGCTGATCAGGCCGCCTCCATCATAGGCAATATTGAATTTGCGCGGCAGATCATAAAACTCCTTGGAGGCGATGATCAGCGTGGCCAGCTCATTCACGAGGGCACGCACATCCATGATCTCGTGGGGGTCATAGCCTGCGCACGGATTCATGGTGATGTTGCGGATGTTGTCCGCGCCAGCTCCTTTGAAATGCAGGCCGCAGGACTGAATGCGCCGCAGTACCTCGGGGCAGTTTTTCGGCTCAATGAGGCGGATCTGGAAGTTGTTGCGAGTGGTGATCTGGATGTAGCCGGAGGTCAGTTCGTTGGTGATGGCGGCCAGTTCGCGCAGCTGATAACTTTTCACCACCCCGCCTGGGATGCGCAGGCGGCACATGTAGCCGTCCTTCACCGGGTTTAGCCAAAAGAGGCCATTCCATTTGTAACGAAAGATGGACTCGGGCTCGGGCTTGGCATTCCAGCGTGCATCCATCACCAGCTGTTCGATGGCATCAAAGGGATGCAGTTCGCGTTTGATGCGCTCCTCCTTGGTGAGGTCATCCAGGGAAGGGCCTTCGGGAATCGTAGGCTTGGCGGCGGTGGCTCCAGAAAGGTCTGCAAAGGAAACACCGCCTGCGGTCACACCGGCAAAAAAGCCTTCGAGATAGCGCTGCTGCTCAGCGGAAAAGTTTTTGTCTGCCGAAGCTGAGGGGATGGCAAGAGTGGTCATGACTTTAAAAAGTGGAGGGTGTTTTCTGAGGGCCGGCCTTGGAAGGGGCTTCAATACACGTCGCGCTGGTAGCGCTTGTATTTCTTCATGTCGGCTACATAGGCGATGGCCTCTTCAGCCGTGCGGCCGCCTGCTGTTTGGATGATTTCATGGAGCGCGGCGTCCACATCCTTGGCCATGCGCTTGGCATCGCCACAGACATAAAAGTGGGCGCCTTCCTCCAGCCACTGCCACATCTCGGCCGCAGCGGTCAGCATTCGGGTCTGCACGTAGATCTTCTCTTCCTGGTCACGGGAGAAGGCCGTGTCCAGGCGAGTTAGGACGCCCGTCTGCACCCACTCGATGATCTGGTCATGGTAGAGAAAGTCCGTGGCGCGGCGCTGGTCGCCAAAGAAGAGCCAGTTTTTTCCAGAAGCGCCCGTGGCTTCCCGCTCTTCCAGGAAAGCGCGGAAAGGCGCGATGCCGGTGCCGGGACCGACCATGATGACAGGTTTGCTAAGGTCGGTGGGCAGGCGGAAGTGCTTCGCTACATGGAAGAACACACCCGTCGTCTCGCCCAGGGCGAGACGATCCGCCAGGAAGGTGCTGGCCACACCTTTGTGCTGAACGCCATGCACATCATAGCGAACCGCCCCCACGCAGAGATGCACCTCTTCCGGGTGAGCCTTGATGCTGGAGGCAATGGAGTAAAGTCGGGGCTGAAGCTTCCTTAGGCTGGTGACGAAATCAGCCGTGTTCGATAAATGGTTAGGTGTGACGCCGTGCAGGTGGCGCACTTCGTAGCTGGAGATCAGCGCCTCGCGCAGGGAAGCCGTACCACCGTCAGGAAGCGTGGCTTCAGACTGCGGATCCAGGCTGTGGGCGGAGAGGATGGCATCCACCACTTCCGGACAGTTTTTGACATACACACCCAGGGCATCGCCCACCTCATAGTCCAGGCCGGAGCCTGCGAGCGAAAAGGCGATGTGACGTGTGTCCTTGGAGCTGCCGGTGGCATTCAGCGCGACATTGCCGATGAGCGGCGCAGGGAAGGGGTTCTTTTTGTTATACCCGGTTTCTTCGACCACTACTACAGGTGCCACCTCGGCCACGACTGCCACGGAGGCAGCGCTGCCCGTTTCCAGGGCGCTGAAGACGCTGCTGCTCCAGGTCTTAGCCTGTTCGTCGAATTCGACATCGCAGTCCACACGCTCGATCACACGTGTCGCTCCGAGCTCGGCGAATCGTGAGTCCAGCTTCTTGCCTGCCAGGCAAAAGGTCTCACCGTAGTTTTTGTCACCGAGGGCGAGGACGCTGTATTTCACGCCATCCAGTTTCGGGCTGCTGCCATTTTGATTGATGCTGTCCCAAAAGGAGATGGCGTTGTCTGGCATGTCGCCCTCACCCCAGGTGCTGGTGATGAGAAGCACATTTTGTTCGCGGACAAGGTCGGCCGGTTGCAGCGAGTCGAGGCCTGCCGCGCGTGCAGCAAAACCCCGGCTCGCTGCTTCCCTGGCCAGCCGCTTGGCCAAACTTTCCGCATTGCCGCTTTGGCTGCCAAAGGCAATGAGCAGGGGCTTTTTCGCTGTTTCGGCTGCGGGGGAAAGGGATGCACCCTGGCTCTCTCCGCGGCTGATCAGGCCGGCCAGAAAGCCATTGAGCCAGGCTCGTTGCTCGGCGGAGAAAGGGGCAGATTCAGGGATGAGGGGAACGCGGGACATGGAGGTGATTCAGGTGAAGAGAAGATTCAGGAAAGGGTCATCAGCTTGAAAAAGAGGAGTAGTGATATAACCAAAAGGATGAAAAATATGGTTTGGCATCGTATCCCAAATCCTGAGCCAGCAGTCGGAGCTTTTGAGATCGGATAATGTCATTTAGTGCGGTGGTTAATGCCCTTTTCAATGAGCCGCCTGCGTGCCAATTGCGTCTCCTGCTTTCAGTGACACTGTGAATCTTTTATTGGATATCCATGAACATAATTCATAATGAGAGGAGCGTGCCCAGTCTGTGTCAGATCACTGTAAGCCGGGCTTTTCGGCGTGCTTTGGCACTGATGGTGCCACGCTCCCCCATCTTTCTGTCAAGCTGCGCGCATCAATGCCTGTCGTGTGGCTTGCCGGCAGATTGTGGTATTATCTTTGGCTAGAAATCAATCTGCACCTGCACGTAGCCGAAGTGGGCATTGTCATCGGCTCCAGTGTCGGAGAGGTAGTCCCCTGCGATAAACAGGCTGTAACCAGCCTGAAGGGCCACATGTGGGTTGAGTTTGTAGATGGCGGTGAGGTCCACTTCCTGGCCTCGGAAACTGCTGGCACTGCGGGCTGCGGCATTCACTGGGCGGACCCCCGTGACACCGTTCACACGGCGCCAGGCGTCGTCATTGCTGGCATTCCAGTAGAGATGATAGTCCAGCATCAGCTTCAGCTTGGGCGTCGGTGTCACGCTAAAGTTGATCTGCGGATTGTGCATGTTAGTCCAGCCGGTGGTGTCCATGTAGCCGTAGAACAGATGGTTCGTCGGATACAGGTTCTGGAAGGTTTCAATGTCACCGTCCGCAGGGTTCTGGTCGCCGGTGGCATAGTTGTATTGCAGACCCAGACGTGGTTTCCATGGATGGCCCAACCAGTTGTAACCAGCTCCCCAGTGGCCGGCAAAAGCGGTCAGGTCGCGTCCGCTGACTTCACCCGTTTGGAAAGCCATCTCGGTCTCATAGTCCCAGCCGCGCAGCTTCTTCGCATCGCCCTTCCACAGGGTGCCAAAGGTGAGGAAATTGGTATCGCCGAGTTTGGGGCCGAAGTTAGCATTTCCATCATCCATCTTGTGGAAGACGTAGAAATCCGTCGTGGTGTTGATCGGCACGAACTGCGTGCTGAAGTAAAGGCCGCTGAAGATTTCGTTCAGGTTGTCATCATCATCCAGCAAGGTGGACTTGTTCCACTCATGGTCCTTGAAGACCACCGGGCTGGAGCTGAAGAGATCCAGGGACCACTTGGGTGCCGCATAACGCAGTTTGAGTGCGTCAAACGTGCGTGCCTGGTTCAGCCATTCCAGGGGACCGACGAGACGCTGGTCTCCATAGCTGAGGAACTGGCGGCCAATGGTGGCGCTGGGACCTTTTTTGATGTCGCCCAGTTGCACGTAACCCTTCAGAAGGTCGAAGGTGTCGTCACCTTCAGAGCCAAACGTGCCGATCTCATTGGGCCGACTGCCGCCTATTTCGCGGACGTCCTGTCCCTGGGCATAGATTTTGAACCAGGGGGTGAAGCTGTATCCCAGGCCTAACCGGAAGCGCTGAAGAAGCCAGGAGGCGTCTTGAGGGCCGTTGACGGCACTGTTGAAGTCGAAGTTGTTTTCACGGACTTCGACACGCATCTTCTCCTGGATGTCCACGGTAAGTTTGCCGTCGAGGAGGGTGATGGGAGCATACCCGGGAGGGGGCAGGGGTGCGGGAGGCACTGGTTTTACGGGGGCGGGGGTACCGGCGTGGGCCAGGGAGGCCGTTGCCAGGAAGAGTGCTAGCCTTTTCATCAGTATTGGGTGGGTGTTGGTGCGTTGTTGTTTTTTCTCGGCTAAGCGGCGGCTGTCGGGAAAGGGATGGCATGGGCGGCCATTTCGGCGGCCATGTCCGGGGAGGGCTGAAACTCAGGCTCCCGGCTCGGACGGATGTGGGAGCGGTCGTTAAGGAAGGTGATCAGGCGCTCGCGCAGCTCGTAGTAGCGTGGGTCTTCCATGATCTCCTTGCGGTTGCGCGGGCGCTCGAAGGGGATGCTCAGGATGTCGCCGACTTCCGCCTCCGGGCCGTCGGTCATCATCACCACGCGATCCGAAAGAAAGATGGCCTCGTCCACATCGTGGGTGACCATCAGCGTCGTGATGCGGTTGCGCCGCCAGAGTTCCAGCAGCACCTCCTGCAACTCATAACGAGTGAGGGAATCCAGCATACCAAAGGGTTCGTCCAGCAGCAACATCTTGGGCTGCAGGGCAAAGGCCCGGGCGATGCCGACACGTTGTCTCATGCCCTGGGAAAGCTCTGCCGGATACTTGTGCATGGCATCCGCCAGCCCCACGATGCTGAGGTAATACTCCGCCATCTGGCGGCGCTCGGTCTTGCTGGCGGTGAAGTAAACTTGGTTAACGCCAAGCATGACATTCTCAAAGGCCGTCATCCAGGGCAGTAGGCAGGGCGACTGGAAAACAATGCCGCGGTCTGGGCCGGGACCCACGGCTTCTTTTCCGGCGAGAATCATGTTCCCCTGGCTGACTTCGCTGAGCCCGGCGACCATCATCAGCACAGTGCTTTTGCCGCAGCCGCTATGGCCGATGAGCGTCGCAAACTCGCCTTCCTTCAGCTTCAGGTTGAAGTTTTTGACGATCGTCGCCGGACCTTTAGGCGTGTCATAGATTTTCCACAGGCGGTCCAGCTCCAGCATTTTGGGATTCGGCAAACTCATGCGGGCACCTCCACTTCTTCGTTTTTGATTTCGTTGCGGCGTTTCGGACCACGGCGGTTTAGGAACTCAAAGCTGTTCACGTGATTCAGATCCTCGGGAAGAATGTCGGGAAGGGTCAGTTTGACGCTCGACTTCGTTTTGTTTTTGCCCTTCGCATCCAGCAGGATGCTGATGAGGTGGGCCCTCAGTTTTTTAAACTTCGGATCATGGTTGATCGCCTTGCGGTCGCGTGGCCTTTCGATGTCCACCAGGATGGATTCTCCCAGCGTGGCGGGTGAGGTGGGCAGCAGCGGGATCACCCGGTCAGCCACTAGGATGGCCTCGTCGGGATCGTTGGTGATCCAGACCACGGTGGTCTTGTTGTTCAGCCAGATATCGGCGATCTCATCCTGCAAAGTGGCGCGGGTTAGTGCATCCAGCGCACTTAGCGGCTCATCCATCAGGAGGACCTTGGGGTTCATGGCCAGGGTGCGGGCCACAGAAACACGCTGCCTCATCCCGCCGGAAAGCTCCTTGGGCAGTTTGTGGGCCGCGTGGCTCAGCTTCACCATTGCGATGTGCTTCGCCACATGGGCCTTGCGTTGCTCCTTGGTCCAGTCTTTGAAAACTTCGTCCACAGCCAGCGCAATGTTTTCCTCTACGGTCAGCCAAGGCAGCAAGGAGTAGTTTTGAAAGACGAGACCGCGATCCGGTCCCGGCTCCGTGATGGGTTTCCCTTCGATCAAGGCCACCCCGGTGTCGGGTTTGACCAGGCCGGAGATCAGATTGATCAGGGTGCTTTTTCCGGAGCCGGAATAACCAACGATGACGACAAACTCACCCTCCTCGACGGAGAGGTTGATGTCTTTCAGCACCTCAGTGCGGCCAAAGCCTTTGGATGCGTTTTTGATTTCGATGAGCGGCATATCGAATGAAATTCCTCCGGTTAGGCGGTTTTGAAGCGTCCTTCGATCACACTCATCAGGCGGTCCAGGACGTAGCCGATGATGCCGATGGTAAGGATGCAGAGAATGATGTGGGCAAAGCTGTTCGCGTTGTATTGCTGCCACAGGAAGCCGCCCACACCGGGCCTCCCGGTGAGCATCTCCACCGCCACAATGACCAGCCAGGCAATGCCCAGGCTGAGTCGGAAACCGGTAAACATGTAGGGCAGGGTGGCCGGGACGAGCACCTTCCACAGCGTCTTGTTTTTGGAGAGCTTCAGCACCTTCGCCACATTCAGGTAATCCTGCGGCACGGCACGCACTCCGACGGCGGTGTTCATCACCGTGGGCCACATGGCGCAGATGGCGATGGTGAAAAGGGCCGCTGCATCCGAGGCACCGAAAGTGGTGCGCCCGCCCTCGTCCATGATCTTCACTCCGCTGAAAAGAATCATGCCCAGGGGCAGCCAGGCCAGGGGCGAAACCGGTCGCAACACCTGGATAATGGGGTCAAAGGCGATGGTGAACTTCTTGGAAAGGCCCAAGAAAAATCCGATGGGCGTGCCGATGACGAGTGCCAGGAAATAACCCTGCGCCACGAGCTTCAGCGACAGCCAAGTAAAGCGGAGGATGCCCTGATCCAGCTCACCCCGCTTGGCGAAGGGTTCCACCACATACAAACGGCTCGCCGTCCAGGTTTCCGCCGGTGTGGGCAGGTCCTTGGAGATGCCGTAGCGTTTGGTTTCCTTGACGGTGTCTCCCCAGTCATCTTTCTTCACAGTCGTGACCGATTTGCCTGCAATGCCATACCAGAGGAGGCAGCAGACCAGGATGGCTCCCAGGGGCAGGAGCAGGGTGTCGAGTTTGTAGCGTTGGAGCAGGTTCATAGGAGGAGTGGGGGTGGAGGGAAAGGGGGGAAGCTCCGGGCATGAGGCCGGATCTGGCGCAGAGGAGACCTCTATCCGTGCGCCACATCCGGCGGATATTGGGTTACAGTTTGTTAGGCTTTGAGGCTCTTGATAGCGAAGCTGGCTGCGTAGGCCTCCAGGTCGCTTTTGGGATCAAAAACACTTCCGTCAAAGAAGGATTCCGGCTTGTCATCAGC
Organism: Prosthecobacter algae; assembly: GCF_039542385.1. Classification (NCBI taxonomy): domain Bacteria; kingdom Pseudomonadati; phylum Verrucomicrobiota; class Verrucomicrobiia; order Verrucomicrobiales; family Verrucomicrobiaceae; genus Prosthecobacter; species Prosthecobacter algae. The sequence continues at coordinate 426,982 of NZ_BAABIA010000004.1, forward strand.
ACCGCCGTGGGCGTAGCCGATCTCCTTCATCGCTTCTTCATAAATGTCACCGCGCATCACCTGTTTGGCCACAGCCGCATAGTCCGGTGCCCCCTCAGTGAAGCCCCAGCGGCGAAGCTGCGTCAGCCACCAGTGCGAATACTTCGCCTGTGGGTAGTTGCAGTTGCGGTCGCTGAAAATCATGTAGTTCGGGTCACGGAAGCGGCGCCCGTCTCCCATGTCGTATTTGCCTTGGAGGCGACCCAGGATGGTTTCCGGCGGGCAGTTAATGTAAGTCGGGGCGCTGACAATTTTCGCCTGCTCTTCGCGGTTTTCCATCTTGTCCAGCCACACGCTGGCCTCATGCAGAGCCTTCAGCACGGCCTTCACCGTCTTCGGATTTTTCTCGGCGAATTCTTCGGTGAAAGCGCAGACTTTTTCCGGATGGTCCTTCCAGATAGCCTGGGTGGTGATGGCGGTGAATCCGATGTCATCGGAGATGGAGCGCGCATTCCAGGGTTCCCCCACGCAAAAGCCATCCATCTGCCCCACCTTCATGTTCGCCACCATCTGCGGAGGCGGAATGGTGATGAGGGAAACATCGGCTCCCGCACCGCTCGCATCGCCAGGGTGGATGCCGCCTGCGGCCAGATAATAGCGCATCCACATGGCATGGGTGCCAGGGGGGAAAGTCATGGCAAAGGCCATCGGTTTGCCCGCCGCCTTGGCCTCATCCACGAAAGGTTTCAGCGCCTTCGGATCATCGGCAACTTTGCCCTTCAGCTCCTTTTTCAGGGTGATGGCCTGGCCGTTGCGATTGAGCAGCCAGGGAATGATCATCGGCTTTTTGGGGGCACCTCCCAGTCCCATTGTGCTGGCAATCGGCATGCCAATCAGCATGTGTGTGGCTTGGATGTCACCATTGCTCAGCGAGTCGCGGATGGCCGCCCAGCTCGCCCCTTTTGTCACCGTGGATTTGATGCCATATTTTTTGAACAGGCTCTTTTCATGCGCGATGACGATGCTGGAGCAGTCTGTCAGCGCGATGATGCCCAGATTCACATCGGGCCGTTCAGGGGAATCATCGGCATAGGCGCTGCCCACCCAGCCTTGGGGAAGGCCGGCTAGGAGCGTGCCGAGACTGGCCGCTGTGGATCGCTGCAAAAGGCTGCGACGGGAGAGGGTGGAAACAGGTGATTTCATGCGTTGGCAGGGGTGGATCGTTTGTTGGTTTTGCTGGTTTTCTTGGCGGCGGCTTGCAGTGCAGGGAAAGGGAGGGCATCTGAGTTCCAGCACTCGCGTAGCGCATCGCTGGCCTCAGCGCGCTGGCTTGGAAGGATCAGGCCGTGGGCAATGAATTCATCCACCAGCCAGCGCCCACGCTCGCTGGTCGTCTCGTTCGCCTCATAGCGGTGGAAGATGTGGAAATTCGCCGCATCGCTGCTCTTGCCTGTGCCCAGGTCAAAAGGGCCGATCAAGGAGCGCCTGAGGATGTCCTCACCATGGGAAAAGTAACCGCTGTCGGCCAGGATTCGCACGACTTCGGGGCGGTTGCCCTTCACATCACAAAAAGCGCAGGACTCGCGCAAAGCCTCACGGATGGCATGGGCCTGGTCGCTATGCTGCTCAATGAAAACCTCGTTCATCAGCAGCACCTTTTCTGGGTGTCCTGGGGAAAGCTCTTCACTCGTCGCGGCGATCCAGCCCACACCCTTGTCCACCGCGACGGAGTTCCAGGGTTCGCCCACGCAGTAGCCATCAATCAGTCCCGCAGCCAGATTGGCCGCCATCTGGGTGGGTGGCAGCGCCACGATGCGCACATCCTGGTTGGGATCAATGCCTCCCGAAATAAGCCAGCGGCGGAGCAGAAAGTGATGGGCCGCGTAGCGTGAGACCATGCCGAAGGTCAGGCGGCGGGAGGTGGTGCTGCGGATCAGCTTCTTCAGGCTGGCGGCATCTCGCACCCCCCGGTTCCACAGATCGCGGCTCAGCGTGATGGCGTCGCCGTTCAGGTTGAAGACGAATGGGGCCACCACCCTACAAGGGGGCGTGCTCAGGCCCAGACGCATCGCAAGTGCCAGCCCGGCGATGGCGTGCGCAGCGTCCACTTGGCCATAGAGCAGCTTCTCCCGGATGGTGGCCCACCCGACCTCACAACTCAGTTCGACTTTGACACCATGTTTGCGGAACAGCTCTTTCTCCTTCGCCACCAGTAACGGCGCACAGTCGGCCAGCGGAATGAATCCGATGCGGACTGGCTTTACGACCCCGGCAAGAGGGGTGGAGGAAAGAAGAGCTGACTTTGGCATGACTCTTCATTGCATCAGCAGCAGAGGTGCCAGCGTGCCAACCTCATGCAGAAACCATGCGCAATCTTTTTCACTTGGAGTATGAATGGAATTCATGGATCAACCGCTCGATACCCGACAGCTTCGCGCTTTCATCTCCCTGGCCCGCACTGGTAGCTTCACACAGGCTGGCCGTGAGTTACATCTCACTCAGTCCGCCATCAGCCATGCCATCAAGGCCCTGGAGACCGACCTCGCCTGCCAGCTTTTCCATCGCCAGGGTAAAAGCGTGCACCTCACCCACCACGGGCGCGAGCTCCTTCCCCATGCAGAAACCATCATGCAGGAAATGAACCAGGCCCGTGCCATGCTAGGCGCGCTGGACATGACTCCTCGGGGTCGCCTAACCATTGGTTGTACACCGGCAGCCTCCCAGTTCATCCTGCCCACCGTCTTGCGGGAGTTTAAGGAAAGCTTCTCCCAGTATGAGATCCGCGTGGTGCCGGGAGAAACCCCGCAAACCATCGAAAAACTCCTGAGCAATGAAGTGGACCTCGCCGTCACCCTGCGGCCCCCGGATGTCTCACGCCTGGACTGCCACCCCATCTTTGAGGATGAACTCGAGTTCCTGGTTTCCCCTCTTCATAGTTGGGCGACGAAGCCTCCGCGGATCAAGGACGCTACTTCGGAGACCTTCATTGTCTCCAGCCGCAGCAGCCTGAATTTTGCCATGATCCAGGAGTTCTTCCTCAAGCAAGGCGTCCGGCTCAATCATTTCATCGAGCTGGGCAGCAGTGAGGCCATCAAGGAACTGGCCAAACTGGGCCTCGGGGTTGCCATCGCGGCCCGCTGGATCGCTCGCAACGAAATCGCCGCAGGCCAGCTCGTCCCCGTGCCCCTTCCCAAGGCCCGCCTCCGCCGTCGTTGGGTCACCTCGCATCTCAAGGGCCGCCCGCTCAATCTGGCGGAAAGGACCTTCGTGGGTCTCTGCGAGCAGGTGGGAAAATACATGCAGTAAACTTGGTTAGGCGTATTCTTTCATTCTTATGATCACAGGTTCACCCTTTCAATACTGCTCCCGCTGCGGCCATGACACCATGGCGGCCGCCAGCTCCCGCGAGCATGTCTGCGATGACTGCGGTTACCGCCACTTCATCACCCCATTCCCGGCTGCCTGCGCCCTCATCTTGGATGCCGACGGTCGCTTGCTGGTGACTCGGCGCGCCCATGAGCCAGGTCTGGGTAAATTGGGACTTCCTGGGGGTGTCATAGAGCCAGCCGAAACTGGAGAGGAAGCCGCTGCACGTGAAACCCGCGAGGAAGTGGGGCTGGACCTGCCACCCTCTGCCTTTCGCTATTTTGCCTCCCTGCCTAACTGGTACTATTACCAGGACTATCTCTGGCCCACCCTTGATCTATTTTTTACAGCCAGTGTGCCTGGGTTCGATTCACTCGCACCCAGCCCTGAGGAGGTCTCAGAAATATTCGCCCTGCCGCTGGCTGAAGTTCCCTTGGCCGACTTCGCCTTCGAATCGAATGCCGAAGCCGTGAGAAGGTTGCAAGAACAGCGCGCCCGGCTTGTATGACTGCCTCATGATCCACCCACTCTTTGATCTCACTGGCAGGGCAGCACTCGTCACCGGAGGCAGCAAGGGCCTCGGCAAAGCCATGGCGCGTGCCTTTGCCGAAGCAGGGGCAGATGTCTTCATCTCCAGCCGTAGCGAGGGGGAGCTCAAATCCGCAGCCGCCGAGATTGGCGAAGGGCTCCCCGTGCGTGTCGAATGGATGGTGGCCGACATGGTGGACCGTGCCCAAGTCAAGGCCCTCGCGGCAGAAGCCGTCAAACGCCTCGGGAAGGTGGACATCCTCATCAACAACGCCGGTTCTAATCAGCCCCAGGCCATTGACGAAATCACCGATGAAGCCTGGGATCGCATTGTCGAGCTGGATCTCACTTCCTGCATGGCTCTCACGCGCGCCCTCGTCCCCGGAATGAAGGAGAGGCAGTGGGGCCGCGTCATCCACATTTCCTCCGTGCTTGGCGTCGGCTCCAAGGAAAAGCGCAATGCCTACTCCGCCTGCAAGGCCGGGCTCATCGGCCTTGCCAAAGCCAGTGCCATCGATCTCGGTACCTACAACATCACCGTCAACTGCCTTTGCCCGGGCCCCTTTCTCACCGATCTTCCCATGAGCCTCCTCAGCGATCCTGAAAAGGAGGCCTTTGCCAATCGTACTGCCCTTAAACGCTGGGGCCAGCCTCGCGAGCTTGCTGGTCCCGCCCTCATGCTGGCCAGTGAAGCCGGCAGCTACATCACGGGCGAGGCTCTGCTGGTGGATGGTGGGGCCTTTGCGCGCGCTCTGTGAAGAAATTAAATCTTCACTGGCACTTTTTTGGAAGTCCCCGTTCAGTACTCGGATGTCATCGTCGCCAGTTGTCCCTGCTCCCTCCCATCGACCCGGAATCCTCTTGGTCGTCGCCACCCTGTTGATTTACAGCGTCCTGTCCTTTGTCCGGCATTCGGAAAGCACCGTTTGGGATGAGCAGCGCTATATCGACTATGCCACTAATCTCACCCAAGGCTTCTATGTCACTTCCGACGAGCCCGATATCGTCAATGGCCCCGCCTATCCCCTAGTGCTCATGCCGTTTGTCGGCGGTGGGCCGGATGCATGGCGGCTGGCGCGCATCCTGAATGCCTTTTTCATGGCTGCGGCTGTGGGTTTTGTCTGGCTCACCGTGCGCCACTATGCTGGGGCGGGGTGGGCTTTTGCTGGGGCCTTCATCACAGCCTTTCATCCCACCATGCTGTGGATGGGCTTTTCCCTCATGACGGAGCCCATGTCCACCTTTGCCTTCACCGGATTTATCTGGGCTTTCACCCATGCTTTGCGGGATCGTGGGTGGAAATGGATGTTGGCCGCCATCGTTTTCTTCGGCTGGCTCATTTTGACACGCGTGTTTTTTGGCCACGTCCTCATGGCTACGGCGGCCCTCAGCGTGATGCTTCTGCTCATCAAGGAATGGCGCCCGGCACTGCTGCGCACCCTCATCATCCTGGTAGGGGCGTTGCTTTTCTGCTCTCCTTATCTCGCCTACACCCAGTCAAAAACCGGCCAGTTCCTTTGTTGGTCCACCAACAGCGGTGAGCTTCTCTATTGGATTAGCAGCCATCATGAAGGGGAAAATGGCCACTGGTTTGGGAAAGAGGATGTGCAAACCCAGGAGTTTATCAATCCCGCTCATCGTGAGTTTTACCAGGACCTGTTACCCCACCCCATCTTGGAGCGGGAAGAAAGGCTGAAAGCCGCTGCCGTCGCCAATTTCAAGGCCAATCCTGCCCGGGTCGCCTACAACTGGGTCTGCAATCTCACTCGCTTGGCCTTCGGTTTTCCTCGTTCCCACCAGCCGGAAGAGCTGCGCACCATCGTCCTCATCGCCTTCAATGGGCCCGTGATTGTCATGGCCTTGCTGGCAGGTCTGCTCGGCCTGCGCTTCTGGCGCACCGTACCAGTGGAAATCTGGCTCTTGATGGCCATGGCCGCCTTTTACTTGGGCGGCAGCAGTCTCGCTCCCAGCCTACCTCGCTACTTTGTCCTCATGGTGCCGGTGCTATGGCTTGGCATCGCCCACGTCTTTAAACGCCACCTGCGTGTGAGCGTCACGGGCTGAAAAGATCAAATCGCACTGGAATTGCCCCAAGGTGCGTCTAGATTCGTATCTCCCCAGTCGCCGCGCTTTCTCGTCTCGGCGCAGATCTTTCCTACCTCCCTATGCCCAGCAAGAAGACCCACGTCTGCGACTCTGTCGAATCCGTCATCGCGGACATCCGTGCCGGCCGCATGGTGATCGTGACTGATGATGAAGACCGTGAAAATGAGGGGGACCTCATCTGCGCGGCTGAGGCCATCACCCCTGAAATGGTCACCTTCATGGTGCGTGAAGGCGGCGGCATGCTTTGCGTCCCCGTGTCCCTCGCCATTGCCAAACAGCTCAATCTCGAAAGCATGGTGCCGGAGAACCGCGAGGCTTTCCGCACCGATTTCACCGTGACCGTGGATGCCGCCGAAGGCATCTCCACTGGGATTAGTTCAGCGGACCGCGCCCGCACCATTCGCCTGCTGGGAGAGCCCCAAAGCACCATTGCCGACTTCGTTCAGCCCGGGCATATCAACCCCCTTGTGGCCAAACCCGGCGGGGTCTTGCGCCGCGCTGGCCATACGGAGGCCGCCGTGGACCTCTGCCGCCTTGCAGGCCTTCGCGAAGCGGGCGTTCTCATCGAGATCATGAATCCCGATGGCACCATGGCTCGCATGCCAGACCTGCAAAAGTTTGCCAAAAAGCACAAGCTCAAGGTTTGCTCCATCGCCGAGCTCATCGCCTACCGCCGTCGCAGTGAAAAGCTGGTGGAAAAGATCGAAGTCGTGGACATGCCCACCGACTTTGGTGTCTTTAAGCTCCATCTATATAAGAGCAGCATCGACAGCGTCCACCACGTCGCCCTCGTCATGGGGGACATTGATGCGGAAACTCCCACCCTCGTCCGGGTGCATAGCGAATGCCTCACGGGCGATATCTTTGCCTCCCGCCGCTGCGATTGCGGTAGCCAGCTCCACGCCGCCATGACCAAGGTGGCCGAGGCCGGACGCGGCATCATCATCTACATGCGTGGTCATGAAGGGCGCGGCATCGGCCTCCACGGCAAGATCATGGCCTACAAGCTCCAGGAAGAAGGGCTCGACACCGTCGAGGCCAATCTCAAGCTCGGTTACGCCATGGACCTGCGGGACTATGGCATCGGTGCCCAGATCATCTCCGACCTCGGCGTGCGCAAAATCCGCCTCATGACCAATAATCCCCGCAAGGTCGTGGGACTGGAAGGTCACAAGCTGGAAATCACGGAGCAGGTTCCCGTCATTTCCGAACCGAATCCGCACAACAAAAAGTACCTCGAAACCAAAAAGAAAAAACTCGGCCACAAGCTCTGATTCGCTCCGCTTCCTTTTCAGGCCCTTTATCCCTCCCTCATGTCTCAATACGGTCCCAGTCGTCCCCGTCCCATCCAGGATCGCGTCTCCATCGCGATTGTGGCCAGTCTTTATAACAACCAGTTCGTCCAGGGTCTCATTGACGCCGGGCGTGAAGAACTGGAAGAGCTGGCACCCAATGCCACCATCACCGTTTATCGCGTGCCAGGCGCTTTTGAGATCCCCGTCTGCACCGAGCTGGTGATCAAAAACACCCGCCCAGATGCCGTCATCGCCTTCGGCGTCATCATCCGTGGCTCCACTGAGCATGCAGACCTGGTTGGCGCTTCCGTTACCGATGCCCTCCAGCAGATGGCCGTCCGCCACACCCTCCCGGTCGTCCATGAGGTACTGCTCGTCAGTTCCGAAGAACAGGCCGAAGAGCGCTGCCTCGGCGTCAAAATCAACCGGGGCACCGAGGCTGCCCAGGTCGCCGTGAACATGATCGCCCTCTTCCGCAAAATGCGCGCCAGCTTTGCCGGTCAACCTGAACTGGAGACCGCCTGATCTATATGGGAAAACGCCGCGAAGGACGCGAAGCCGCCGTCCAGTTTCTGTTTGCCAGTGAGCTCCATGGTGAACACACCCCCGAGGAGCAGGAAGCTTTTTGGACCATTCACAACGCCAAAAATTCCGTCCGCACCTACGCCGAATCGCTCATCCAGGGCGTCCAGGCCCATGTCACCGAGATTGATGGGCTGATTGAGCCCGTGCTGGAAAACTTCCGCATCCAGCGTCTCGCCTACGTGGACCGCAATGTCCTGCGCCTCGCCGTCTATGAAATGCTGCATGTGCCGGAAGTGCCCGCACCCGTTATCATCAATGAAGCCATCGAGATCGCCAAGGCCCTCGGGGCAGGGGAGTCAGGCTCCTTTGTGAACGGCATCCTTCACAAGATCGCCCAGAAAGTCCGGCCAAAATCGAACAATTGAGCGGTGGCAGCAGTCCACCTCAAACACTCTTCCGCTGGGATTCACCGCCCAGTGTTTGTGGTGTGCTTTTTGCACTTGCAATGAACCGGAATTGACCAAAGCCGGGCAAATGTTCAAAAAGCGCCGATTCACGACAGAAAAGAACTTGTTGATGCGCCTACAAACGCTTTCATAACATCCCACTTGCCCACCCCCATAAACCATCAGGAACGAAGGAGAATCAAACTGTGAAATTTAAGTGCCCCTCTTGTGACATGCAGTTGAAAGCCGAGCCCGACATGGCTGGCAAAGTCGTCCGCTGCCCCGGTTGCAACAGCAAGCTTTCCATCCCTGCCAGCGTCGGCGGGGATCTGCCTCCTCCCTCTGGCCTGCCTTCTCCCACGGGGTACACCCCCCCGCCAGATGCGGCCGCTCCGTATGAATCATCCGGTGAGCCTGCCCCCCCGGCAGATGAGCTCCAGCAGCATCGCCAGGAGCGTGGTGGTTGGGAAGAAACAGACCCATCAAACCCAAACCCGATGCTCAGTTTTGGCATGGGCGTGGTTCTTTTCCTCGCCTGGGTTGGCATCCTTTTTCCGTTCCAGGCGCCTGAGGGCACCTCGCCTGCCGACTACACCGGCATGCAGTTCATTGCCTCCCTGTTTTACAAGCACATGCTGGTGAGTTTCACCAACACGCTGTTCTTCACCTGGGCGATGGCCATCCTTTACCTCAAGTTCAAAAAGCTCCGCCACCAGCGCGAGGCCCTGCTTCTGGACGTGCTGCCTTGGGAACTCGGCAGTGAGATCAATGCCCAGAACGTCAGTTCCTTCATCGATAACCTCTACAAGCTGCCTGTCCGTCTTCGCGACAGCATGATGGTGAACCGCATCCGCAAGGCTCTCGAACTCTTTGAGGTCAAGCAGAACGTCGGTGACGTCACCAACATGCTCTCCAGCCAGTCTGACATCGACAGCATGCGCATCGGCGGAAGCTTCACCCTCCTGAAAGCTTTCCTGTGGGCCATCCCGATTCTCGGATTCATCGGTACCGTGCTTGGTCTCTCCCACGCCATCGGCGGCATGAACTTCTCCAACGTTGAAGACGTCAATGCCATTATGTCCTCGATCAACAGCGTCACCAGCGGTCTGGGTACCGCCTTCGATGCCACCCTCCTCGGCCTGGTTCTCGCCATGCTCTTGAACTTCCCCATGAACTCTATGATGAAGAGTGAGGACGACTGCCTGAACGACATCGACGCCTTCTGCAACGAAATCCTCCTCCCCCGTCTCAATGATGGTGGCAGCATCGCCGGTGGCGATACCAATGGCGTCATGGATACCCTCGTCCGCGCCGTCGCCCAGGCCCAGAAAGAGTTCCTCGTGGACCTCAACTCCCTCTCCGCCCGCATCAATGAGCAGGCAGCCAATCTGGACAAGCGCGCCACTGCCCATCAGGAGCGTGTGGATGCCGAATTCACCATGGCCATGAACCGCATGCGCGAAGACCTTACCGGTGCCATCAAAGACAGCGTCAAGACCACCTCCGAATACACCCGCGCTCTCGCTTCCGGCATTCAGGGCCTCAATAATGTGCTGACCGAACTGGGTGGCAAGCAGGTCATCATTCATCAGGTCAAAAAGAAGGGTTGGTTCAGCAAACAGGACTGATCCGCGCTCTTTTTTCCCCACCCTCTCTGCGTCTTCTTTCTTTGATCCCCCATGGCCAAACGACGTCATAAAGGAACAGATGAGATTCTTCTCATCCCTTTCCTGGACATTCTATGTTCCTTGATCGGCGTTCTGATCCTGATCATCGTCGTGCTCTGCGTCTCCCAGTCTCAGCAGACCAAGGGACGCACGCCAGAAGAGATCAAGATGGCCCAGGAGTACAAAGACATGCTCAAGGAGATCAAGGAGAGGGAGAAACTACAGACCTTGATTGCCGAAAAACTGGCCAAACTGAAGGAAGTGCAAAAGAACCTGGACGACAAGCAGCAGCGTTTTGTCAAACTGCGCAAGCTGCTCGACACCTCCAAGGAACTGAAGGAGCAAAACAAAGAGATCAGCCAGAAACTCCAAAAGGAACTCGACGATCTTTTGACCGAGATCGACGGCATTGGCCGCCAGCAGAAGGAAACCCAAAAGGAGATCGAACTGCTCGCTGCCGAACTGAAAAAGCGCCAGGTGCCACCAGAGAAAAAGGTGCCGCCAGTCATTGTTCAGCCCTCTGGATCAGGCATGGCCGATGCGACCAAAGTGTACTTCGTTGAATGCTCTTCTGGCTCTCTCCGGGTTCTTGGGGCTTGGGGCGAAGACTATCGTTTGGCCGCCACCCCCAGCGTCGTGGTGTCCGATGTTTCGTTTAATCACCTGCTCGCCGAGGCAGCGAAGGATAAAAACTCGCTCATCCTCTTCCTCATCCGTGATGACGGTCAGGCCGCTTTCAACACGGGTGCTGGCCGTGCCGAGTCCGATTACAGCATCCGCATCGGCAAGCTGCCTATTCCTGGCCGTGGTCAGTTGGATCTCGCCCTCTTTGACAAGTATCGTGGGAAAATCTCCCCTCCTCCAGCCGCAGGGGCCCCAGCGCCCGCCCCCGCACCGGCGCCGGAAACTAAAAAATCGTAACCAGCCCATTCCTTATGTCCAAACACAAACATGAAGAGCAGGAATTGCCCTTCGTCGCTTTGATGGACACCATGACGAACGTCGTCGGGGTGCTCATCATCGTCATGGTCATGGTTGGCATCAGTCTTGCCAGTGCCGTCAACAAGATCCTCTCGGATCTCCCCCCGGTGACCAAAGAGGAGCACCAGCGAATGGTCGAGCAGATGAAAAAGCTGCCTCCGATTGCCGAAGATCCCAAAGATCTTGATGAAAAGAAACGCATCGCCGAACTCGAACTCAAGAAAACGGAGGACGAGCTTAGCAAGATCGACACCACCTCGGTCCAGGCAGAAATGAAGTTTCTGGATCTCGACAGCTTCCGCAAAAAGCTGGATGATGCCAAGGCGGACCGCGAAAAGAAAAAGGCCGAAATCGAAAAGCTTCTCACGGAACTGGAGCGCCTGAAAGGCCTGCTGGATCAAACTCCCGTCTATCAACCGCCGCCGCCCAAATTCGTCCGCCTGCCCAACCCTCGCCCCTATCCGGCCAAGCCTAACGAAACTCGTATCCTGGTGGCCAAGCAGGGTGTGCTGACTCTCAACGAGGTCGAATTCATCAAGCCCATCATGGACGGCCTCGAAAAGGTCAAAAGCCAGCTTGAGTACAAGGACGTCAAAATTGACCCCTTCCTGCCCATGCTGACCAAGATTTTTGGCACTGCCCAGGCAGCCCAGCAGGTCTGGCCGGAAATTGCTCCCCTGGTCAATACTTTCCAGATGGACCAAGTGGCCGAGGCTTACAAAACCCTCGCCACCGCAGGCCTCCAGCCTAACAAAAACATCCTCACTTCTCTCGGAGATGTCTCCGTCGTCATCCGCAGCACCTTGCCAGCCCTGGCTGAGGCCGTGGTCGCCGCCACCAAAGGAGATCTTGCCAAATGGACCGCTCTGGATCCTTCCAAAGACCCATTGAAACCCACATTCAAGGCCACTTTGGTCGGCGGAAAAATCTCTTTTACCTATGGCTCTGGTAAACCTGTCGAAGTCAAGACCACTCCCCGGGATGTCCTCGGTTACTTCGTCAAAGACCTCGCAGATCTCGATAGTATCAAAAACAAAAGCCGCAGCAAGGTCATCTACGATGCCTTCAAGATTCAGGCCATGCTGGAGCGTGCAGCCTCCAGCCCAACTTTGAGCGGGGCCTACGTCATCAAGCCTACCGTCCGGCCTGGCAGCACCCAGGTGGTGCTCACCCTCACTCCGCGCGCTGGCGGCGGGGAAACTCTGGAACAAATGCGCGCCGAAGGCTCCAATTACCAGCGGCTCATGCGCCAGATCAAAGGGGACCCCAATGGTGTGGCCGTTTTCCAGGTCATGGCCGATGCCTTCGATTCCTACCTCGAATCCCGCAAGATCGCCGACGACATCGGCGTGCCAGCCACCTGGGAATTCCTGGCCAAGCTCGATCTCACCGTGAACGTCAAGGATTTCGAAGTTCAGCGCTTTGCCCAAGTGGCCGCCGCTGCACCTCGCAAGCCAGGCGAACCAGATCCTGTGCGCATCGCACCGCCGAAGCGCTCGCTGGATTAATCACAACCTTTGGGGAACTCCCTGAGATTTTCAGAGCTTGCTGCTGTGAGTGTCATCCGGTCCAGGCAGGCTTGCTGCCTTATCGCATCCGATCCACGTCCATGGCCCCTGTCCAGATCTTTGAACCGGTCCTACTGTTTTGAGAATGTGCAGCCCGGTCTTCCTGTTAGGTGTGAGATTATCAACAATCCCCGCAGCGTGAAAGGTTTCTCCATTTGACGTTCTTCATGGCGCGGGCTAAAAACCCCGAACAATCCGCGATCACGCGGGTCTAAGCTGACTCTATGCATTCTGCCCTTCCTCTGTTTCGCCTCTCTGTGGCCCTGAGCTTCCTTGCTCTCGCAAGCTCCTCTTGGAGCGCTCAACTGCCCCTGGATCATCCCTGCGCCACCATGGTGAAAAAATACCTGGAGAGCGTCGTCGCCCAGGACTGGAAAACCGCTTCCGTCATGCTTCTGCCCAGCTCCCTAGAGCGGAAGCAGAAGGAAACCATCGCCATCATCAAGACCGCCCCCACGATGACCGAAGAGGCCCAGATGCTTGAGCGTTTCGGCGTCAAAGAAATCCGCGATCTCGAAGTCCTCACCCCCCAGGAATTCTACATCACCGACCGCAGCGCTTGGCACAAGCGCGTCAACGCCGCTCCTGAGGTGACTAAGAAAAAGCAGGACACCTTGAAAATTGATGTCCTCGGTCTCGTCGAAGAGAAAGAAAAGAACTACGTCCACGCCACCGTCCGCACCTCCCAGGAAACCCTTAGCGACCGCATCGAAGAGCTGTTCCTCATCTCCTTCGTCAAGGAAGGCGACAAGTGGCTCATCTGGCCTGAAATGAAAGACCGTCCGATCATCACTCCCCTCGATGGAGCTAAGAAGGAAGACGGAGAAAAGAAAAAGAGCAAGTAAGGCCGGAAGCAGAGGCTGTTGCTGGCACCTTGTCAGGGTGATCTGAGATCCCTTGCCCGCCTCATCAGCCTCCCCAACCGCAAACCTGCTTTTCAATGCTTCAAGATACCATCGCCGCCATCTCCACTGCACTGGGAGAGGCGGCGATTAGCGTTTTAAGGGTCACCGGACCGGAGGCCCTCAAAGTCGCCCAGTCCGTCTTCCGCGCAGGCCGTGACATCACCGCTCTGCAGCCCAGGCACGCCCATCTGGTCACCGCCAGGGAGGCCGATGGCTCCACCCTGGACCAGGGGCTTCTCCTCGTCTTTCGCGCTCCTGCCAGCTACACGGGGGAAGACGTGGTCGAGTTCCATGGCCACGGCGGTTTGTTGGTCACCCAAAAGCTTTTTGAATCTCTGCTCGCGGCGGGAGCCCGCGCGGCGGGTCCGGGCGAGTTCACCCAGCGTGCCTTTCTCAATGGCAAAATGGATCTCACCCAGGCCGAGGCCGTCATGGATCTCATCCATGCCCAAAGCACCCTCGCACTGAAGGCCGCGCATGAGCAGCTCGGCGGAGCCATCGGCCGCGAAGCCCTGGCCCTGAAGGAGGAGCTCCTCCCCGTCCTCGCCCATGTCGAGGCCTACATTGATTTCCCGGAAGAGGACATCTCGCCAGATACCGGGGCCGCCCTCGTCGCCAAAATGGACCTGGTGCTCCAGCGCGCAGGCCGCCTCATTGCCACCAGCGAACAGGGGCGCATCCTCCGCCACGGTGCCCGCACCGTCATCTGCGGCGAGCCCAACGTGGGCAAGTCCAGCTTACTAAATCTCTTGTTAGGCTTCGAGCGCGCCATCGTCAGCCCCACGGCCGGCACCACCCGCGATACCATCGAGGAAATCATCCAGGTCCACGGCATCCCTCTGCGCCTGGTGGATACCGCCGGCCTGCGCAGCAGCCAGGATGAGATTGAGCGCGTCGGCATCGAGCGCACTCAGCGCGAGCTGGAACGTGCAGATCTGATCTTGGAAGTGGTTGATGGCAGCCTCCCTCCTTCATCAGCCCTGCGCGTCACCCTACCTCCTCAGGCCGAGGCCCGGCGCATCCTCATTTTAAACAAGGCCGATCAGGGGCTCCATCCGGACTGGACAGGCGGCGTCCCGCTTTCCTGCACGGCCAATGTTGGCGTCGAAATGCTTCGCGAGGCCATCCGCACCCTCATCATGAGCGCGGGGACCATGCAGGCAGACCACCCCATCGCCATCAATGCCCGCCATAAGATTTGCTTCGAGCGCATCGTTTCCCAGGTCCAGGCTGCCCGCGTTGCCCTCATAGATGGTGCTGCCCCGGAATACGTCGCCCTCGATCTTCGTGAGGCCCTTCAATCGGTGGGTGAAGTCGTCGGCGTCGTCGATGTGGAGCAGATTCTCGACGTCATCTTCTCCTCCTTCTGCATCGGCAAGTGAGCCGCCTCAGGACCGCGAAGCCCTTGGGATCTTCGCCTTGTTTAAAAGGCTATCCAGAGGGTAGGGGGTCGCTTGGAACTGGGGCTCAGGATTCATATGAATCATTCCCGCTTCGGCGTCTTCGATGAACAGCAGCGTCCTGGAGCATTCATAACAAATCAGCAGATCATGGCGCTTGCCCTCATGAACGATGCGGATGCCATGCCGTGGCCAAAAGCAGCCCGCCACACCGCTCTGCCAGTTTTTGCCGGAGACATCGAGGGCGGTCACCACATAGCGCAGCTTTTCATTTTCCTTGAGCTGTAACTGACCCAGCACCGCATGGTCATGGAAGACATCCTTGGGTGTGGCAAGCTGTTTAGCATCAGCGCGTGATTTGGATTCCCCAGTCGGCTCGGCAAAGGGATCTCCGCTCTGCTGCGTACTCCAGGGGTCTGGATACAGCGAATACAAGGTCCACTCCGTGGCCTGTAGGTAGGGCAGCAGTTGTTCACTCTTGTATTCATTGGCGGCCTTTACTTCTTTGGATTCGGCTACCAGACATGAGGAGGCCGTGTGCAGCCCAGCACCCGCCGTGCAGGCGATCCATGATCTCCTCGTGATAAACAACGGGTGCATGGATGCGCTGTCTGTAGGTTGCGTCAGCGAAGGGGAGTTGCTGGATACTCTTAACGCCTCGCTTCAAAGGCATCGTAATACCCGCGCTCAAAGCTCCGCCTGTAGCGTGGATCATAGCGGCCCACATGGGCCCCGGCATCCGCCTGTCTCCCTGCCACACGGTCGCGGAGGCCATACTCATAGCCCTGGCTGTAGGAAGGGTCGTTTTGTGACTGGCTCGGCGGCAGCTCAGGCGGCGTG
Organism: Prosthecobacter algae; assembly: GCF_039542385.1. NCBI lineage: Bacteria > Pseudomonadati > Verrucomicrobiota > Verrucomicrobiia > Verrucomicrobiales > Verrucomicrobiaceae > Prosthecobacter > Prosthecobacter algae. The sequence goes on from NZ_BAABIA010000004.1 coordinate 442,588, forward strand.
TATCCCCCCGTGCCTGGATAGCTGGGGGCCGGGCCATATCCGGGTGCGCCTCCAGAAGGGGCCGCTGTCCTGTAACCTTGCTCATAGCCATCATTGTAGGCCGTGGCTTGGGTGGAGGAATAACCAAAAGGATTGCGCTGCAAGTTTCTCGCCATGCCGCCGCGTGCATCGTCCTGGCCATCCCGCTGACCACGGTCATAGGCCTGCTGCGCCTGCCCGCGATCCTGCTCCCGCATGTCCGTGCGGTATTGTTCCCGCCCATCGGTGTAGGGCGGGGGATTTCCTGGGCCAAAAGGCGACATGGGGTTTCCATAAGGATCCACACATTGGGTCAGGGCCAGGGGCAGGCAGCAGAGGAGCAGGCGTCGCATGGTGAAAAATAGCGCATTCCTTTCATGAAAGCCAAGGGGAAGATCGGCATAGGCAGCCGCCGCGGCCAGATTCAGAATCTCACCTGCTATCCTCGTTGCAGAGCATAAAAACATCCGCTAAAACCCCTCCATGATTTTCCTCGCCTTCCTGCTCGCCACGGATACCTCCTCCGCTGCATATGAGTCAGGGCGCTACATCGGCACCAGCCTGGCTTTGGTCATGCTTTTCGCCGGGATCTGCAAGTGCATCGCCATCATGCGCCGCCCGCACACCAGCACGCTCTGTGTGCTGCCCCTGGCCATGCTGCTGGCAGTCTTCATGGGCGGTTATGTGTGGAGCTTTGTCATCGAAAGCGGCTGGATCCCTGCGACCCTCAGTTGGGCCATCTTGCTGGTGAACGTGCCCATGCTCTTCACCTCCCTGGTGCTGGCCATCGTCGGCCTCGCCTTGTATGACCGCCAGCGCTTCAATCAGGGGCGCAAGCAGGCTGTCTGGGCCCTGGTGCTCACCCTCATGGCCATGGCCGGCATCGCCGCGATCCACCTGGCCGAGCCTCTCGGTCAACTGGCCCGAAAAGTGGCCGATCAAGCCAATGCCCAGGCTGCCGGTGGCCCCGCCATCAAGGAAGAGTGGAATTTTTCCCTCACCCCTCCGGACAAAAGCTGGCTGCCCCAGGCTCCCTCCGCCTTCTCGCCTCTCGCCTGCACCGCCTTTCACAAACCGGCAGACCAGGTCTATGCCATGGTCATTGCCGAGCACAGCGCCGCCCTTTTGGACAATGGCCTGGATGCCATGCTCCATTCCGTGAAGACCAGCCTCGCCTCCAAAAGCAAAGTCCGTCAGCAGCAGGAAAAGCGGGTCACACTCAACGGCCTCGACTTCATCAATCTCAGTTCCATCGCCTTCACGGAGGCCGTAAAAAAAGACATCGCCTATGAGCATTGGATCGCTACCCATCAGGGCTTCGCCTGGCAGATCATGGTGTGGGGCGATTCCGATAAAAGGACGACTGTGGCCGATTCCGCCCGCGCCCTCGTGGAGGGCTTTCGCGTCCTGAACATGACACGGCAGGCCCCTGGTCTGGATGCCAAGCTCGATGTGAACCGTCCCGCTCACGGCTACAAAACCGCCATCTCCAAAATGGGCTGGCAATCCTGGTCGGCTGAGAAAGGGGCCGATCCTTTGCCCACCCTCGCGGATTTTGGCGCGCAGACCCTCTCCAGTGTCGTCCTGGTCATGCCCTATCATCACCAGATGGATGAGGCCCCCGTCCCCGCCGCAGAGGCGCTCGCACGGGCCTGCCTCGCCGAATATGATTTCACCTATCGGCGTGACAGCAGCGACTACACCACGCGGACGATTGAGAAGCCCTTTCCAGGGCTGGAGATCACCACCGAAAGGGAGTCCGATGATGGCAACCGTTACCTCTACCTCTTTCGCATTCACCAGTCCGGCAAACACGCCTGGATGCTCGCTGGCTGGACTCGCAAAACTCCCGGCATCACCCTGGCCACCGTGCGCACAGCCATGGACGGCATCGAACTTTTCGAGCCCACCACTCAGCCTCCCGTTTCCCTGAACAGCGAGACCCGGACCGAAAGCCTGTCCAAGTTCGTCAACCAGGTCGGCCTTTGGTACCACGACCGTGAAGAATGGCCCGCCGCCATCAGCTACTTCCGCGAGGCCAGCTCCATCAATCCTGATGACCGCACCTACTACGAGAACATCACTCATGTGCTCGAGTCCCAAAGCAAATTTGAAGATGCGCTCGCCGTGATGGATGTAGCCAGCGCTCGCTCCTTTGCCAGTGATCACGGCCACCAGATGCGCCACGCATGGCTGATGCTGAAAGCCGGCAAGACCCAGGAGGGCACCGCCAAGCTGCACACCCTCATCAAGGAAGGCTACCAGCAGCACGAGGCCGTGTTGAGCTTCATCAATGAACTCCTCAAGGGAGACCATCACGACGAAGCCCGCACCGTGGCCGATGCCTATGCCAAGGCCTATCCTGAAGCTCGCCCCCGCCTGTGGCAGGCCCAGGTGGCGGACCAGGCAGGCGACCCTAAACGTGCGGCCGAACTGCTGGAGGCCTTGGTCAAAACAGAGCCCGATTATGTCGAGGCCTTCTATGCGCTCGGAGAGTATTCTAACCGCCAGGGCAATCACGACCGGGCCTTGGAAATCGCCGCTCTGCTGGAGCAAAAGAAGCAGGAAACGGTCCGCCTGGATCTCCTGCGCGGCTGGGCCCACATGGGCCGGAAATGGTATCGCGATGCCAAGTCCAGCTTTGAAAAAGCCGCCAGCAAGGCCCCCAATGATGAAGACGTGAAATCCGCGCTGAAGGATGCTGACGCCTACCTGGGGCAGGGGAGCAATACCGAGATCAAGACACCCATCGAGGCCGTCCCTCTGCCAAAATCCGTCGCCGCCAGCCTGGACAAGCTCCGCGCCCTGCCGCCTACTTTTGGCGAGGGGCACAATGCCGCCATGCTGCTTTGGGCGCGCTCCATCCACTACACCAAGGACAAACCCATGCGCAGCACCACCCGTCGTGTCATCCGCATCCTCAACGAGGAAGGGGCCGATGCCTTCAGTTCCATGGAGTACACCTACGATCCCCTCATGGAGCGCCTTCATGTCAACAAGGCCGAAGTCCTGGATGCTGAGGGCAAGGTGATCGCCCGTGCCGGCATTGATGATTCTTACGTCCTCGATTCGGATGACCGCTCCATGGCCACCACGGAACGCACCGTGCATATCCAGGTTCCAGGCATGAAGGCAGGTCTAACCTTGGATTGCGAAGTCACCGTCGAGCGGCTTTCCATTGCTGAAAGTTTCCCTCTCACCCGCCACCTGTTTGCTGCCAGCATCCCCACTTACTCGGAACTGATCAGCGTCACGGGCGACACGGACTCCCTCTCCGAAGACCTCCTCATGAAGGACCGGATCACGGTTACCCGTGAACCCGGCAGCGTGATCTATGCCGTCGCCAATGCGCCTCTCTCATCAGCATCGGAATCCTACCAGCAGCCCATCGAAACCTGGGCGCCCGTAATTGTCCTCTCGGGCAAAAAGGAAACCTGGGCCGAGGTGGGCCAGCGATACCTGAAAAACATTGCGGATCGTCTGAAGCCCGACCCTGCCATCGAGAAGGAAGCCAAGGAACTCACTGCGGGGCTCGTGAGCACCAAGGAAAAAGCTCGGGCTCTGGCCTCCTTTGTGCAAAAGTCCGTCCGTTACAAGGCCATCGAATTCGGAGTGCGCGGGCAGACCCCCAATGCCCCGGGCCTGACCCTTCAGCAACGCTATGGCGACTGCAAGGATCAGGCCCTCCTCCTCCATCACATGCTCCGGGCCTGCGGCATCACCTCCCATCTGGCCCTCATCAATACCCAGTGGGAGCTGGAACTGAACCAGCCCACGCTGGATGCCTTCAACCACGTCATTGTCCATGTTCCTGCGCTCAAGGACACCCAGTTCATGGATACCACCGCGTCCTATCTCTCGGTGGCAGACCACAGCCCCTATGGCCTGTGGGGATTCCCGGCCTTTGTCCTGGATCCAGAAGGCCCCACCATCAAAAAAGTCCCCGGACCTCTCAAAAGCAGCGGCGATGTTTCATCCCGCCGCAAGCTCACCCTGCTCCCACCCGATAGCATTCGTGTGGAGGAAGAGCTGACCCTGCACGGCTACTACGCCAGCGGCATGAGGAGCGCCTTTGCCCGCCAGGAGCCCAAGGCCCGTTTTCAGCATGCCCAGGATCTGCTCGATGACATGGGCAGCTATCGGCTCGAGGACTTCGTTTTTGACAACCTTACCGATCTCTCCCAACCCGCCGTCCTTCGCCTAACCTACAGTTTGCCAAACGCAGTCGAAAAACGCGGCGATGCCACCAAGCTCCGCCTGCCCAATGCCTGGGAGACCGATTACCTGCGCATCCCCTTCATCAAGGATCGCCAGACCCCCTTCCGCTGGAACATGCCCTTCACTTTCCGCAGTACGGTCACCTGGGACAAATCGCTTTCCGTCTTGCCCGATTCTTTGACCGCGATGAAACGCCAAAACGAATCAGCCTTTGGCCGCTGGGAAATGAAGACCGATTCCGGCCTCCAGTTTGAGTTCACCACCAACCCCGGAAACCACCCCGCCTCAGAATACGCCGGCTTCCAGTCCCTCTGGTCCGGTGCCCACGACATCTGGCTCAAAGAACTCACCCTTAAAAACCCTTGATGAAATGGCCTGGATTGGGGCCAATCCGAACTTAGCCCGCATTGCAAAAGTTCGCGGAAGAGGAGTGGTCTGAGATTGTCCAGGCTTGGGCCAAATGACAGCGGCAATCCATGGCAGGCTCGTTGCCTAACAAAAAGTAACCCGCAGCGGATTGCTCGGTGTGGCGGCCAGGAATGAATGCACGCGGCAGCAGGACAAGGTCCTTGTGACTGCGTGTTCGCGTATATGCTGTGGCTTCAGCCCTGCGGTGGGCTACTCCACAAAGCGGATCACGTATTCGCCCTTTTTGTGCATGTTTTCATGATCACGGGCACGGATCTCAAGGTAGTTGGGATCGGTCTTGATCCAGTCCACCTGGCGCAACAGCTTGTCGCGCTCGTTTTTCAAAGTGTCGCGCTGGCTCTCCATGACGGCCAGCTTGGCACGCATGGCGTTTTGTTCCGCCAGCGGTTTCTTATAGATCGCGATGACGACTGGCACCGCCAGGAGCAGGAGGCAGAATTTCCCAAGGCGCACGAGGGCCCGCAGCCAGCGTTCCATCTGCTGCGGTCTCTCGTGTTCGATTTGAAATTCGCGGTATTCCATGGCGGTGCCGTCGTGCGACGTTGTTGGTTAGACCTTCATGCGGCCACCGAAGATCGCGTTTTCACCCAGTTCCTGCTCGATGCGGAGCAACTGGTTGTACTTGGCGATACGGTCGCTGCGGGAAAGGGAACCGGTCTTGATCTGGCCGCAATTCGTGGCGACGGCGAGGTCGGCGATGGTGTAGTCTTCGGTCTCACCGGAGCGGTGGCTCATCACGGCTGTGTAGCCGTGGCGGTGGGCCAGGTCCACAGCGTCCAGAGTCTCGGTCAGGGAACCGATCTGGTTCACCTTCACGAGGATGGAGTTGGCGATGCCCTGATCAATGCCCTTCTGGAGGAACTTGGTGTTCGTGACGAAGAGGTCGTCACCGACGAGCTGCGTGCTGCCGCCCAGTTCTTTGGAGAGGATGGCCCATCCGTCCCAGTCGTTTTCGGCGCAGCCGTCTTCGATGGAGATGATCGGGAAGTCCTTCTTCAGCTCGGCGTAGTAGGCCACCAGCTCAGCAGCGGTGCGCTCAGACTTGTCGCTCTTCTTGAAGACGTACTTGTTCTTGGCCTTGTCGTAGAATTCGGAGGAGGCGACGTCCAGGGCGATGAAGATGTCTTCACCCATTTTGTAGCCAGCCTTGTCGATCGCCTGGGCGATGACTTCGAGGGCGTGGTGGGCGCTCTTCAGGGTCGGGGCAAAACCGCCTTCGTCACCCACGGCTGTGTTCAGGCCCAGGTCGTGAAGGATCTTCTTCAGCGCGTGGAACACTTCGGCACCGTAGCGGAGAGCTTCGGAGAACGTCGGTGCGCCTTTCGGCATGATCATGAATTCCTGGAAGTCAATCGGGGCGTCCGAGTGAGCACCACCGTTGATGATGTTCATCATCGGCACGGGCAGCACCTTGGCGTTTGGACCGCCGATGTACTTGTAGAGGGGCTGGCCCATGGCGGCAGCAGCGGCTTTAGCGACAGCCAGGGAGGCACCCAGGATGGCGTTGGCACCCAGCTTGGACTTGGTCGGAGTGCCGTCCACTTCCAGCATGGCCTTGTCAATGGAGACCTGGTCTGCGGCGTTACTGCCGATGATCGCGTCGGCGATCTCGTTGTTCACGGCGTCCACGGCCTTGAGCACGCCTTTGCCGAGGTAGCGCTTCTTGTCGCCATCGCGCAGTTCCAGGGCTTCGTGTTCGCCAGTGCTGGCACCGCTTGGCACCGCCGCGCGTCCGATGGCACCGCCGTCCAGAAGGACGTCCACTTCAACGGTTGGATTGCCACGTGAGTCCAGGACTTCACGTGCGATGACTTCTACAATGGTAAGGTCGTCCATGTTTTGATTTAATTAAGTATGCTTAAGCTTCGGGATTTTTGCAAGCGGGGTTCTGAGAATCCACGTTTGAAGCGTTTCGATAGCAAGAAACGCTCCCGTCTCAACTGGAGATATGGGGCAGGTGTGACAGCCAACGTGCCAAAAACAAGCTTTTCTCCTCCATTTCACCCATTCCGTTCGCCTAATTATAAGCGCATTTGGCGACGAATGCATGCAGATTGTGAAGGCGAGAAAGAGGTGATTTGAGGGGTTTGAGTCGCGTCTCAAACATTCGCCAGCCTGTCTTGCGGGAGCTGGATGGCTGTTGCAGAATCCTGCCTGTGTTCCGCCTCTTTCGCCGCTTGTTCTGTCTCTTTCTTCTTCTCCTTGTGGTGATCGGCGCTGCCGTGACTTGGTGGGCGGGGAGTGAGCTGGCCAGCCCATCGCGTCGGCCTTTGCATGATTACCATCTCGAGTTCCTGGCCCATCCTGCGGCTCATGGCATGCAGATCGAAAAGTTCGCGTTGGCCGATGGCACCCCCTGCCTGATGTGCCTACCGGAGCCCGGCGGGAAACTTGGCACACGGGGGCAAACCATCCGCGAACAGTTTGCCGCCCGCAAGCTGCCCCTGTCACCTGTGGGCCAGGTGCATGGGACGCTGGTGCTGACCCATGGCCGCAAGGGGCGAAAGGAAGACTACCTGCCGATAGCGGAGCGCCTCTGTGCGGTCGGCTTCCGCTGTCTGCTGCCAGACATGCCCTCGCATGGCGACCATCCTTCATCGCTCATCTACTATGGAGTTCGCGAGGCAGGGCTGCCTGCCCAAGTTCTGAAGGAGGCTGCGGACAAGTATGCCTTTGCTCCGCAGCCGGCGGGGCTGCTGGGCATGTCCATGGGTGGCTCTGTCGCCATGCACTCCGCAGGGCAGCCTGAGGCTCCCTGGAAGGCTCTCGCCATCATCTCCAGCTTTCATGCGTTTCAGCCTGCGATGGAGCTCCAGGCCTCCCGCCTTGCGGGTTCGTGGTTGGGCCGTCCGTGGGCCGCCGGGGCGGGGTGGATTTATGAGTGGAAGACTGGCCTCGCTTTGGGGGCCATCCAGCCGCATGAATACGCCGCCCGGTTGAAGATCCCCACACTCATCTTCCATGGCACCGATGACAAGGTCGTGCCCATCGAATCTGGCCGCAAGCTCTACGCCGCGCTGCCGGAGGGGATCGAGAAACAATGGGTCGAGATCCCTTCGGCGGATCATCACAATGTGCTCATCACTGAATTCCCGGTCTATGCCACCCTGGCCTCCTGGATGCTGACGCATGTCAAGTGAGGGGGCCATATTGAGAGGGAATTAAAGGGCGGCGCGGTAGAGGTTGACGAAGTCCTCGAGTGTCAGGGGCCTTGGGTTGAACTGGGCGGTCCATTGTTTCAGCGCCATTTCGGCGAGGGCGGGCAGGTCGGCCTCGGTCACGCCGTGGTGGGAGATTTTGACGGGCATCTGGGCCAGGGCTAGGAGTTCCTGAATGCGGGCGGCGAGGTCGCCTGCATAGTAGCTGGCATACACGGCAGCGCATTCGGGCAGGGCGGCATTGAAGCGGATCACGTGCGGCAGCATCACGCCCACCGCTTCGCCATGGACGACGTGGAACTTGGCGGTGAGGGGGTTGGCGCAGGAGTGGGCGGCACCGAGCATGGAGTTCTCGATGGCAATGCCTGCATAGGCCGCGCCGAGCAGCATCTGGCCCCGGGCTTCCAGGTCCTTGGGCTCGGCCAGGATGCGGGTGAATCCTTCGTGGCAGAGGCGGAAGGACTCGCGGGCAAAGACGGTCGAGTAGGCGTTGCCTTTGTTGGTGACGGCGGCCTCCAGGGAATGGGAGAGGGCATCCACGCCGGTGCAAACGGTGACGCGGTGAGGCTGCGAGACAGTGAGCTCGGGATCGAGGATGGCCACCTTGGCGGCGGCCTTCACATCGCCACAGGCCATCTTCACATGCGTCACCGCATCGGAGATGAGAGCGTAGCTCTGGCACTCGCTGCCGGTGCCTGCCGTGGTGGGGATGGCGATCATGGGCAGCATGGGCTTGGTGGCCTTGCCCGTGCCCCAGTAGTCCTGCATCTGGCCACCATTGGTGTAGATGAAGTTGCAGCCCTTAGCGGTATCCATGCTGCTGCCACCGCCGAGGCCGATGATGAAGTCGGCACGGAATTCGCGGGCCGCATCCACACAGCGATCCACATCCTCCGTGCTGGGGTTTTCGCGGACGTCTCCGAAGACGCGAGTCAGCACGCCTGCTGCCAGGAGGTAGGAGGCGGCCCGTGTCACGTACCCTGCCTTCACGATGCCTGGATCACTGACGATCAGCGCCCGCTTGCCGCCCAGTTCCCGGGTCAGTTCGCCGACCTGGGAGAGGGTTCCGTTTCCAAAGATGAGGCGAGTGCGCGGCTGATAGTCGAAGGGGGAAAAAGGCATGATGAAAGTACTCTGAGCAAACCGACGGGCTGGGAGGAAGTGAAACACGGGCGCAATCGCCGTGCCAGTTCAAGCCCGGTCAATGGAGCGGCGCTTGTAGAGGAACTCGAACATGTTTCCTTCATGGGGCTGGTCCCAACTGATTTTCATGGTGCTGATGGGGCCGAGGTTCAGGCGGTCAATGGTGGGGCACTCGAGGAGCTGATCGGTGAATTCGGGGTCTTCGGTGATCGCGGTGACGATGAGGGAATAACCAATTTTGCTGAGCACTTCGGACTGCTTCACCTCGACCACGCTGGCGTAGGGGCAGAGGAATTCGCGGTTGGCCAGGGGGTGGTCCCAGCTATTGCAATGGATGATCGTGGGGCGCAGGAAGGTCCCGCCCTGGAACTCCACCTTGCGGGGGCCGTTGCGGTACTTCGCGGTCACGTCTTCGGCACCGGGCTTGTCGGCGAGGTCGGAGTCGATGACGCCGTCAATGTAGTCGGCCATCTTGGTGTTGGCGAAGCCGGAGAGGCGGGCGTTTTCATCATCCGCTGGCAGGGGCTCCACGGGGCCGAGGCGCTGGGCGATGGCATCGGCGATTTCCTTGCCGTATTTCGGCACGATGACGGCGGAGGCATTGATGCAGGAACGGCCGCCGTTGTCGCTGATGGAGCTGACGATGACGTCGATGTATTCCTTCCAGTTTTCGATCTTGTCTTCGCCGATGATGATCTTGCTCCAGCCTGGGCCGTGGACCTGCACGCGGGGGTTCCCTTCGTACATTTTGGCCATGGCCACATCGCCAAAGACGAGGTTGCGACCGCTGAGTTTCACCACTTCGCCACTGCCTTCATGGTCGGTGGGGTAAAAGCCAAAGGCTTCTGCTGGTGCTCCGGCGGCGATGAAGGCCTGGATGAGACGGAAGGGGGTCCAGGGCTCTTCGCGGCCTGGTTTGATGACCACCGGGATCTTCAGGGCGATGGATGGCAGCCACAGGGAGTTCACCGCTGGGGAGTTGCTGGGCATCACGAGGCCGAGGGCATCGGTGGTGGGGAAGTAGGCCACAGGGCAGCCGGACTGGGTGCCGAAACCTTTGTCAATGACGCTCATGTCGAGGCCACGGGAGAGGCCGTTGAGGATGACATCCATGTGGGTGAGCGCGTAGTGCAGCTTGGCCATGTTGCGCTTCACCATGATGTGAGGCAGGCCGCTGGTGCGGGAGAGGGTGGCGATGTATTCTTCCGGGCTTTGGGTGTGGCCTTTGTCGCCCAGGGGCAGGGTGCCATTGAGGAAAAGGTCGCCCGCCTTGGCGGTGATCTCGATGAGCTGGGCGACGGTGAACTTCTTCAGGGCCTTGCGTGCCTCGCTGATTTTGCCCAGGTCCTTGCGGATGATGCCGGCATTCACCTGGCTGACTTCGGCGCAGATTTCTCCAGTCTTGTGGTCTTTCACCGGGACTTTATCCAGAGATTCGTACGGGCGGCCTTTGCGAAGAGCGGGGAGGTGAGGAATGGAAGACATGGGAGATGGTTAAAAGTCAGGGAACGGGAGGGTTACGAGTGTCCCCCCAAGGGAGCAATGAAAAACAGGCGCTGGAGTGTGGGTCTTTCGAAGGAAGTTGCTCAGGGGGAGTTTGCGCTGCGCGCGTTGGCGGTGGCTGAGCCGTGGTTGAGCGGTTGTTTGGGGGCGGGGAAGTTGGGGCTGCTCGTTGGCGGTGGCTGGGGAAGGACGGCGCAGTTTGCGCTGCGCGCGTTGGCGGTGGCTGAGCAGTGGTTGCGCGGTTGTTTGGGGGAACGGGGAATTGGCTGGATGGGGATGGTTTTGTTTTTTCCCCATTTGGGGATTTGGGTGGGTAAGACGTTGTCGTTGAAGGGGTTGGGATGGGGATTGTTTGGGGAGGAGATGGGGAAGTTGGGGAGATCTGGGGAATTTGGGGAGATCTGGGGAATTTGGGGAATTTGGGGAGGTTTGCGCTGCGCGCGTTGGCGGTGGGTGAGCAGTGGTTGAGCGGTTGTTTGAGGGGACGGGGAGCCGGAGGGGGAATTGGGAGTGGGCACTTTGCGTTGGCGTTGTTTGCCGTGGCTGGGTGGGCGCTGGGAAGGGGACCCGAATGCGGGATTGGGGCCTAGGAAACCTGCCTCGGCTGCGCCGGGTTTGGGCCGGGATGCCGGATGATGGGGAACCGCTGGCATGGGGTCTGGGCATGGGCCTGGAATACTGTCCGGCCATCCCCCCGCCCGTGCAAGTGCCTGGGACCCCCACTTGGGCTAAGTGGCGAAAAAGTTTGGGTTCGGAATTGTCTGGCTCTGTCACCCGCAGCCGGGCGGGCCCAGTCTCAGGCTATCGGAAATAGTTCATCATTTCGCCGACACCCTCGAACATCTCTCACGATAATGATAAACTAACTTATTCAGGTGAATATCGCGGTCCTCTCCAACTTCAGCGTTCGTGACATATGGCAGTCTATTATAGTTTTTACATCGAATGCTATCAGGAGCAGGATGCGGTGCGCATTCATGACAAGCTGCGGGCTTGGACGACGGAAGTTCATGGGAGGGAGATTTCGATGGCGCGTGTGTTGGTGGAACCGGAGGGCGAGCTGTGGTATGTCTATGCGAATCCTAAAGGGCCGGGATATTCGCCTTTTGGTTATGGCGAAGGATTGAACGAACCGGAGACGGTGGCTCTGCTGGAGGATCGTCTCTACGAGTTGATTGCCTCTGAGGTTGGAATTCGGAGGGCGCTCTGTGGCTATGAAGCGCAGGATGTCTTCAGGAGTGGTGGGGACAACCTGCTTGATTTGGAAGATCTGGATGTACACAACTTGGTCTTTGACCGGAACCTCAAACCTCAGCGGGAAGGGGTGATGGAGTTGGGGAGCCTGTATTACCGGACTCGACGTCGGTCTTAGGATGGGGCTTTATTGGGGGGCTGTTACGGAGTGGTTCTGGAAATTTTAGATGGGGGTTGGGGCTTCGAGGTGCTGTCCGCACAAGGGACTGTGCGGGCTACTTTTCGCCAAGCCTCATCGGCGGATGCGCTGTGTTTAGAGAGTCTGTTTCGTGATCCACGAATACCAACCTGTTGAAATAAGGAGTCGAATCTGACGCGGGGTTTTGACGAGCTAAAGCTCTGGAGTACTTTGGTGGCACCCTTCGGGGTTCTGTTATTTTACCAGATGCGCCTTACTTTGGAGTGGGTCGAGTGATGGCGGCTGTCGGGAAGATGGTTGGGGTGCCTTGGTCTGGCGGGCGAGAGCGGTGTCGCCGAAGCCGTTGGCTCTGGCTTCTCTGCCACCGCACTCCGGGACGCTTTGCGAGAGGTGGAGGGGAGTGGTGTGACGGGAGGATTCATCCATCACATGCAGGGAATTCATGGGGCTGGCGGGTACATCATGACCTTTATGGGCGCGGCGTTGAAGAGGCTGCCTATGCACTTTTGGCCTCGAAGCCGGGAGGAGCGTTAGGCGAGTAGGATACTCGCGCTTCGGCTGCGGGGCTTTGTGCGAGATGGGGAAAGTGGCTGGGGCAGCGGAGTCGGAGGGACATCACTCGGAGAGTGATGAATACTTTCCTGATTCATCGCTCCCCGCCTTTGGTCGGCGATGTTTCAGAGGGGCTTGCCGAGTTGTTTTTAACGAGTGCCGGTTAGTTTTTGGGGCGTCGTTTGATCTTGATTTCCAGTGCCTTGAGGTCGGCTTCGTCCTGTTCGTCAGCTTTGATGGCTTGCTGCTTTTTGCGGTGCTGGTCGAATTCGAGATAAAGCTCCGCTGTCCGCTGTTCCATCTGCTCATGGCTGATGGAACCCGCATTGGCCAGCAATGGGAAGCCGTTGGAGGTGATGATCTGATCCACGTTGTCTTTCCAGAAGGTCATGCGGATCTCCTGTTTGTTTTTGGTCCGCAGTTCGGCGGTTTCCAGGAAGATGACCACCAGTCGGTTGAGGGTGTCTATCTCGTCCTCGGTCAGGTAGTTTTTGGCGATTAGGATGTCCTGCTTGCGGACCTGAGACCCCTTCCAGTGCAGGAGGTCGAAATTGGGATCCTTGTGGTCGGACCGGGCGGTGATGAGTTCGGCTGCGGTCTTCTGGGTTACGGCGTAGAGCAGGAGATTTTGCACCGTGGCGAAGAAGACCTGTGTGGCCGCGTCCGTCTTGTCTTAGTCGCTGCTCAGGGCCAAAAGGTCCCGTACCTTCTGGTAAAAGCGCTTCTCCGAGGCGCGGATGTCCCGGATGCGCTCCAGCATCTCGTCGAAATAATCCGGGTGGCCGTCCGGGTTCTTCATTCGCTCATCGTCCATCACGAAGCCCTTGAGGAGGTACTCCTTCAGGACGGTGCTGGCCCAACGGCGGAACTGCACGCCACGGGGTGAGCGCACCCGGTAGCCCACGGCAAGGATGGCGTCGAGGTTGTAGAGCGTGACCGGGCGCTGCACCTCGCGGACGCCTTCCGATTGAACTACCGAGGATTCCTCGGTAGTTGCCTGCCGGTCGAGTTCGCCGTCTCATACAGGTTCTTCAGGTGCAGGCCGACATTGTCCGTGCTAACGTCAAAAAGCTTCCCGATTTCCCGTTGAGTAAGCCACACCGTTTGATCTTTGGTCCGGAGCTGGATGCGGCTTTTGCCGTCTTCGGTGGTGTAAAGGATCAGATCGGTCATGGCATGGGCAGGGCGATTCCGTGCGGGATCATCTTGGTGACGTCAGGAAATGAATCCAACTGGATTTTATAGGACGGAGAAGGATATTTTTGGAAGAGAGGTCTGCTTCGTTTCCTATCAAAGCGGCTGCCTGGGGAATGGGCAGGCGAGATGCGGCGGATTCCGGCTAGATTGAAGGACGGAGGAGCGAGAAGGGCGGAATGGACTACGGTCCGCTGGGAGAGCTAGGCGATTAGGGTGCTCGGGCTCCGTTTGCGGGGCTTTGTATTGGATGAGGGAAGGGTGAGGGCTGCGGAGTCGGGTGGGCATGCCTCGGAGAGTAATGAGTACTTTTCCCATTCATCCATCGCATGCAGGGAATTCATAGCCCGGGCTGGCACATGACAGTTGCGCGCTGGCGGGGGAGATGCTCCTTAGGTCACGCATGAGCACCACAAGCAGTCACTGGGATCGTTTTCAAAAATTCTTCGTCCGTTACCCGCAGATCGGTTTTTCGATTGATATCAGCCGCATGGCTTTTGAGGAGGGGTTGTTTGATTCGCAGGCGGCTTCCATTGAGAAGGCGTATGCGGACATGAAGGCGCTGGAGGGCGGTGCGATCGCGAATCCGGATGAGGGGCGCATGGTGGGGCACTACTGGCTGCGCAATTCGGACCTGGCACCGACGGCGGAGCTGAAGGCGGAGATTGACGCGACCCTAGAAGCGACGCTGCAGTTCGCGGCGGATGTGCATGCGGGCAAGATTTTGGCGGCGAACGGGAAGAAGTTTACCCGGGCGCTGATCGTGGGCATCGGCGGTTCGGCCCTGGGACCGCAGCTTGTGGCGCAGGCGATCACCCCAGCGACGCCGCCGATGGCGATTGATTTTTTTGACAACACGGACCCGGACGGGATGGACCGGATCGCGGCGCAGATCGGCGCGGAGATCGCGACGACGCTGACGCTGGTGATTTCGAAATCCGGTGGCACGAAGGAGACGCGTAACGGGATGCTGGAGGCGCAGGCGGCGTACCAGGCGCAGGGGGTGGACTTCACCAAGCATGTGGTGGCGGTGACGGGCGTGGGCAGTGAACTGGACAAGTATGCGATCGCGCAGGGTTGGCTGGCCCGTTTCCCGATGTGGGACTGGGTGGGCGGGCGGACGAGCGTGATGAGTGCGGTGGGCACCATCGCAGCGGCGCTGCAGGGGGTGGATGTGCGCCAGTTCCTGGCGGGGGCGGCGGCGATGGATGCGGAGACGCGCAATCGCCCGACCCGTGAGAACGCGGCGATGCTGCTGGCCCTGATGTGGTACAGCGCGGGCAAGGGCAAGGGCGCGAAGGACATGGTGGTGCTGCCTTACAAGGACCGGCTGGTGCTTTTCAGCAAATACCTGCAGCAGCTCCTGATGGAGTCTCTGGGCAAGGAGCATGACCTGGATGGCAAGGTGGTGAACCAGGGGATCGCGGTCTATGGCAACAAGGGATCGACCGACCAGCATGCGTATGTGCAGCAGCTCCGCGATGGGGTGAACAATTTCTTTGCGGTCTTCATCCAGGTCTCTAAGTCGCGGGATACGGCCGGATTTGAAGTGGAGCCGGGCTACACGAGCGGGGACTACTTGCAGGGTTTCCTGCGCGGTACGCGGACGGCGCTGGCTGAGAAAGGGCGTGAGTCCATCACGCTGACCATCAGCGAGGTGAATGCCTTTAGCCTGGGGATGCTGGTGGGCCTGTTCGAGCGGGCGGTCGGTTTCTATGCGACGCTGATCAACGTGAATGCCTACCACCAGCCGGGTGTGGAGGCGGGCAAGAAGGCGGCGACGGATTTCCTGAAGCAGATGGGCCAAGTGCTGGCGGCGCTGCCTGCGGCAGGCGCAGGGGCGACGGCGGATGAGATCGCGGGGCCGCTGGGCATCGATGCGGAGGATGCGTGGCACATGGCGAGCCATCTGGCTGCGAATGGCAAGGCGAAGCTGGCGGAGGGCGGGAGCCCTGCGGAGGACCGATTCCTGGCGGTGTAAAGATATCCTTTATTGCCTTTTTTCGGCAGTGGCGGTAACGGAGGGGAGTCCAAAAAACTCCCCCCCGTCCATGGACGAGCGCTTTCCTCTCATTTACCAAATCATCTGCATCGTCCTGACGGCGCTGTTTGTGTGGTCATTTGTGGTTTCGCGGGAGCCGCGGCAGTGGCGGCGGCTGTATCAGTCGAAGTTTTGCCGGGCGGAGGATTTTTCGGTGAACCGGAACAAGGTGATCGATGAGAACCTGAAGAAGTACGGGATTCTGATTTCGATGTTTTTCCTGGTGGCGGATGTGGGTTTTTTCCTCTGGGGGGCCTCTTACCATGACCGCCAGAAGAGCGAGAAAACGACGGTGGAGGAGCGCCTACAGATGAGCGAGGTGGAGAGGATCCAGGGCAAGTCGCAGACGCTGATCCGCACGGGGAACTGAGGTTGAGGACTTCCAGGCAATCCGGGTGAGGGAGGCGCTTCAGATTCGGCCTGCGGCCTTGAGATCGAGGTAACGATTGGCCAGCGCGATGGGGAGATTTTGCGCGGTCTCATCCACGGTGACGATGCGGTTTGCCCGCAGGGAATCGAGGAGGTGGGCGCGTTGCTGCTGGTAGTGGCACTGGGCGCCGTAGGAGAGGGCCTCCTGGAGGCTGGCGATGGGCTGGTGCAGGCGGGCCTCCATTTCGGCCTCGCGGAGGGTGGCGACGAGGACGAGGTGGCGCTTTTGCAGGAGGGCGACGGCTTTGGTGAGGTGGGTGGTGTCCTCGGTGCGGAGATTGGTGAGGAGGAGGATGAGGGCGCGGCGTTTTTGCAGGGCCATGACGCGCTCGGCAGCCTCGATGAAGTCGCTGGGCTCCGTGGTGGTCTCGTAATCGTAGAGATGATTCAGCAGGGTGGGCATGGCGGGTGCGCCCTTGACGGGCTTGAGCCAGCGCTGGCTGCCGCCGAAGCCGGTGACGCCGACTTCATCCCCCTGACGGAGGGCGATGTAGGCGATGAGGAGCATGGCATTGAGGCAGTGATCGAACTGGGTGAGCTCGCCATCCATGGCGCGCATGCGGCGGCCGCAGTCGGGGACGAGGATGATGCTCTGGTTGCGCTGTTCCTCATACTCGCGGCTGACGAGGACCTGGCGGCGGGAGGTGGCCTTCCAGTCCACGCGGGAGAGGACATCGCCGTCCTGGTATTCGCGGAGCTGGTGGAAATCCAGCGTGGCGCCGCTGCGGCGGCGTTTGACGATGCCCATCTGCTCTTCGCGGTTGGCGGTGGCGAGGAGGGCAAAGCGGACGACGGGCTCGTAGTTCGGGTAGCAGCGGGTCTCGCTAGCGGGGCCGGTGCGGTAGAGCCTGCGCCAGAGGCCTAACCGGGAGTGTATTAAAAGGTGGGCGGGGCTGAAGGTGTGGAGTCCGCGCCTGGTGAAGTGGGCATCGTAAACGAGGTCCACATGCTCCAGGGCAGGCAGGGTGCCCTGCCAGGGGAGGCCTTCGGCGAGGGCCTGGGGAGGCAGGCCGTCATGCACCTGGACGGTGAGGGGGCGGCCCAGGGAATGGCGCAGGGTGAGGGTGATGGGGGACTTGACACCGAGGGCGAAGCGGCCTGGCAGGCTGCGCTGCACAGACAGGCGCTGTTTGCGCGGCAGGCTGAGGAGATCTGCCAGGGCGATAATGATAAACAGGATGCCCGCGCCGACCCAGACGGGCTGCATCACCGGCCAGATGGAGGCGGCGAGACCGAGCACGGTCCATGCAGCCACGAGGCGGAGGGTGAGGAGGGAGGGGCGCATGAGGAAGGTGGTTTCCCAGCCTGCTGCGGAGGGGCACTCACGCGCGGGGGGCTTCCACGCTGCGGATCACGGCATCGAGGACCTGATCAACGGTCTGGCCGGAGATGGCGACTTCGGGTGTCAGGGCGACGCGATGGCGTAGGACGGGGAGGGCGGCGCGTTTGACATCGCCCGGGGTGATGTAGCGGCGGCCTTCCATCAGGGCGTATGCTTTGGCCACACGCACAAGGCTGATGGCCCCACGGGTGCCGGCACCGAGGGCGATGGCCCCGTGGCTGCGGGTGGCGCGGGTGAGATTCACCGCGTAGGTGACGACGGCCTCGACGGCCTCGACGGCGGCGGTTTCTGCCTGGGCGTGGAGGATGTCCTCAATGGTGCAGACGGGCTGGACTTGCTCTGCGGACAGGCCACGGCCAGCGGCGGCTGAGGATACGGATTTGACGATGGTGGCCTCCTGCTGGGCACTGGGGTAGTCGATGAGCACCTTGACGAGAAAGCGGTCAAGCTGGGCCTCGGGCAGGGGGTAGGTGCCTTCCTGCTCGATGGGGTTTTGCGTGGCGAAAGTCATGAATGGCGGGGTGAGCGCGTGAGTTTCGCCATCGATGGTCACCTGGGCCTCCTGCATGACTTCGAGGAGGGCGGACTGCGTCTTTGCGGGGGCGCGGTTGATTTCATCGGCCAGGAGCAACTGGGTGAAGACGGGCCCGAAACGCACGCGGAAGCTCTGGCTGCCGAGATCATAAAGGGTGTGCCCGGTGACGTCCGAGGGCATCATGTCCGGGGTGAACTGGATGCGGCGGAAGGTGGCCCCAAAGGTGCGTGAGAGGGCGAGGACGAGGTGGGTTTTGCCCAGGCCGGGTTTGCCCTCCAGCAGCACGTGGCCACCGGCCAAAAGCGCCGCCAGAACCTGATGAATGACCTCCGTCTGGCCGACAAAGACCTGCTCCACCGCGAGGCGGATCTGCTTCAGGAGTTCCGGTGTGCGCGAGGCTTCGGGCATCGCGGGCGGGAACTCAGGAGGCAATGCGGGTGATTCGGAAACGGGGAACTGAGGTGGCGGTGCGTAGGCAGAGTCCGGGGCAAAGTCATTCATGGCGTGTGCGGCGCAGGATCAGGGGCGGAAAGAAGGAGACCTAGGGGAACTAGGCATCACTTCTTCTCCTTGGGAAGCACTTTCACGGCCACGGCACGATTCGCCTGAAGGAACTCTTTGGCGAGAGCCTGGATCTCTTCTTTTTTGATGCCTTCGAAGTCGCTGAGCAGGTTCTTCGCCCACTCGATCCGCTCAGGATGCTCCTGGCAGTTGCGCACGACGTTTTGCGACCAGTAACGGTTGTCGCGGCGCATCTGCTCAAGCTGGGTCATGAGGGGCTTTTGGGCGCGCTCGAACTCATCGTCGCTGATGGGGCCGGCAGCGACTTCGGCGGCGATTTTCACCACCAGTTCGGTGATGGGCGCGGCCTGCTCGGGCTTGCACTCGATCATGGCGGTCATGTAGCCGTAACCGGTGAAGGTGTCGCTGGCGACGTGGTAGCAGGCGGGGCTGTAGGTTTCGCCCAGTTCCTCACGCACCTTGATGCGGAGGCGGTCATCCAAGACGGAACCGAGGAGGGTCAGGCGGCGGGTGCGCTGGATGTCCAGCATGTCGCTAGTGGGCCAATACAGGGCTGCGATGGCTTTGGGGATCTCGGTATCAAAGGCGATGTCCTTGGTGACGGGGCCCTGAGGGAAGGGGACGACACGCTCTTTTTCATACTTCGGTTTGTCGGCACGTTTTGGCAGCGCACCCAGGGTCTTGGCGAGGGATTCCAGAACGGCTTTGGGCTCCACATCGCCCACGATGGAAACTTCCACGTAGTCTTCGGTGAGGGGCTTCTTCAACCAGGCTTCCAGCTCGGCCAGATTGCGCTTCTGCATGGTGGTGATCGGCGGGAAGCCAAAGCGTGGATCGTCGCTGTGGATGTAGGCCACGACTTTGTCTGCCATGATGCCTTCAGCCGTGTGCTGAAGCTGGACATACATCGGCTCCAGGTTCTTTTGGAACTGACGTGCGGCCTCTTCACGATAGCCGGGGGCCGTCATGTAAGCGGTGAGGAGCTGCAACTGGGCATCGAGATCGCCCGGGGTGGTGCGTCCGCTGAGCATGAAGGCTTCATCGCCGACCGCAAAATCGGTGCCGACACTTTTGCTGGCGAAGATGCGGCGGATGTCATCCACGCTGTGTTCCTTGAGACCGCCCATGATGAAGGTGCTCTGGGCAAAGGGGATGATGCCCTGTTGGTCTGCCGGAGTGCTGAGCTTGCCGCCGCCAAAGTTGATGGTCACGCGGACGGTGCCCTTTTCAAAAGGCGTGGGTTTGATGTTCACGCGCACGTTGTTTTCAAAGGTGGCCTGAGTGAGCTCGAGCTCCTTCACGATGGACTCTTGGACGACCTTGCCCGGTGTGCCGAAGCTGGTGTAGGCAAAGGCGGCGGTTTCCTCCTGCTTCGGAGCTTCCACGGGCTTGCTCTGGCTGTCGCGATACACGGTCTTGATCTGCTCGGCGGAATCGCCTTCCAGCTTCAGGTTGCCTCCGACAAAGATTTGGACATCGTCGCCCTTCCAGGTCTCGGCGAGGGCGGTGTGGCACTCCTCTTTTTTTAGGCTGGCGAGGGCCTCCTTCACACGGGCGAGATCATCCGACGGATGGGTGAAGACTTTCTTGGAAGCGAGGATGCTCACGACACCGCTGGCCAGATCTCGTGACTTGCGGGAGTCGGCCTGGGCGGCGCGTAGTTCCACCGTCTTCAGCAGGGAGGCCTTGGCCTCTTCGAATTCGGCTTCGGTGAAACCATGCTGCACAGCGCGGCGGATCTCGGTTTCCAGAAGGGTCAAAGCTGCCTTCCACTGGTCTGGCGCGCACTGGCCCATGATGCCGATCACTTCGACAAACTCCAGATACTCGTAACTGTAGGACTCTCCGCTGAGGAAGGGGGCACCCTCGGCCTTGGCCAGCTTGGACAGGCGCTGGTTGATCATTTCATCGGCCAGATCGCGCACCATTTTTTCGCGGCGGCTGGCGGCGGTGTCGGGTTTGTTTTTGGCGGGGCGCAGCATCTCCACGGAGATGTCCACGGCCTTGGCTTCCATTTCGGTGTGCAGCTTGGCGATGAGCCCGCGACCGGTGCTGATTTTGCCCAGGCTAGGGTCTGCCGGATTGGGAGACTTGGCTTTGGCATCGGCAAAGTTTTTCTCGATCTCGGCCTTCACGGCTTCCACGTCCTTGAAGTCACCCACGGCCACGATCACGGCGCGCTCAGGGGTGTACCACTTGTTGTAGAATTCGACGAAACGCGCCTTCTGCATCGTCTTGATCGTCTCTTCGGTGCCAATGGGCAGGCGATTCGGTAGCAAGGAATCTGGCAGGGCAAACTTGTAGCCTTCCAGCATCGTGCGGTAGTCAATCGAGTCTCGGCTCAGCTTCTCGCTCAAAATGATGCCGCGTTCCTTGTCGATCTCCTTTTCACCCAGGCTCATGCCATCGAGGTAATCGCGGAAAAGCTGCATGCCTTCGCCCAGCATCTTGGTTTCCACCTTGGGCAGTTCCAGCATGTACACTGTTTCCTTGAAGGAGGTGTGCGCATTGGTATCAGCACCGAAGCCCATGCCCAGACGCTGGAAGTACTCCACCATCTCACCGCCGGGGAAATGGCGGCTACCATTGAAGGCCATGTGCTCCAGGTAGTGCGCCATGCCCTGCTGGTCGTCCTCTTCCATCAGAGATCCCACGTCCATGTAGATGCGGATGCTGGCACGCCCTGGGGGCTCCACATTCGGCAGGATGACATAGCGTAGCCCGTTTTTCAGGCTGCCAAACGTCGCTTTCGGATCGGCTTTCAGGTCGCTGGTATCTTGCGGCCACTGGGCGGTCGCAGAGAAACAGAGGAGGAACAGGGCACAGGTAAGACGAAGGATCATGATGGTTGTTCCCTGTAAGAACGCAGCGGGAGCCGGACCTGTCGAGAAAAAGTCACTTTTGGGCCAAACTCATCTCCGGGTTTGCCTGCCTCTGAGTGAAATCAGGGTTTACGGGCAGGATCATGCAGCCACTGAGAGAGTCTCCCACGATGCGGAAACGGCCTTTGATGACTTGCCGGGCGGTGAATGCGCACAGGGCTGCATCCAGAAGATCCATGCTGCGGAGTGAAGAGGTCTGGATGCCTACCTCCTCGAGCAGAGCCCGCCGGACCGTTCTTTTATCTCCGGCCTTCACCACCCGACCTGCCAGCACACAGGCCACAGCCTGGGGGAAGGTTTCGAAGCAGACTGGATTTTTCAACGGTTTCTCATCACTGAGGATCGCAAAATCTTGTCTCAAAGCGTGATGCAGGGCCATGCCTTGAAGCATCCATTCATAGTAACCTCGCGGGTGATTGCGGGCGTCTTCTTCCGTGGGTGTGGAAAAGCAGTAGATGCCTTCCCGCATCAGTTGTCGTTCCGCCGCACGTGCGCTGCCTCCAGGGGCTCGCCAGCAACAGGGAGCATCCACACCCACGGCCATGGCTCCTTGTTCTCGGCACCAGGCTGCTACTTCCTCGGCGTTTGTGGACTGAAGGGTGGCGACTATCTCCAGCCCTTCCAGCAAGACTGCGTGGAAGCCTTTTTTGACACCGCCCACATCCACCCCGGCGGTGCGTGGTGAATGGAGGGTGTGAGTCTTGGCTTGGGAGGCGGGCATGAATGGTTAAAGCTACGTCCCGCGTGTTTTGGGCGACGGTTTTTCTGAGCTGTGATGAGTCCTTGAAAAGCATTGACTCCGGTAAGGCTTTCATGGTGGCATGGCTTATCTTATGAAATCCACGCGTTCCTTTTTTCTGCCTCTTCTGCTGGCCTGGATCACCAGCCTAGCCATGGCCCAGAGTGTGGCGACAGATGAATTCAACTTCAGCCAAATCATCGGCAACTTAGAGTTTCTTGAGCGCACGGACTATCCAGAAAAAGAGCTGGGCTACAGCTTGCGGTACGAAAATGACAAGCTGCTCAAGGCCGACATCTACGTCTATGACAACGGCCAGCCTAACATGAAGGATGGCATCGCCTCCCCCGAGGTGAAGGCGGAGATGGCCTCTGTCGCCAGCGGCCTGCACACCATGGAGGAGATGGGCAAGTATGAAGGCGTCAAAGAATTGAAGCAGGGCGAAAAGGTGACCAAACCCTCCGGCCTCAAATTTCTGTGGTCCCGCCACAGCCTGCGCCAGATCGGCGGCTCCGAAGTCATCTACCTGGGCAAACGCATCTCCGATACCTTCCTCATGGTTCGCAAAGGCAAGTTCATCAAGATCCGCATCACCACCAAGGAAAGCGACCTCGCTGAACACGACAAGGAGATCGAGCGTTTTGTGAACCAGGTCGGTTCCTGTTTGCTGTAAAAGCCGGGCAGGGGATGTTCTCCTGCTTTTGTTCCATTCTGCATTCCTCCCCCCCCATGAAAATTGAAGGCATCAAAAGCTGTTACGACAAGACCCGTGGCCTGTTCTACTTTGCCCGGCTCTGTTCCAAGATCCGGCTGCATGCCGCAGGCCAGCTTCCGGCAGAATATCACGAGCTTCTGGGCCAAGGTTTCGATGGCCGCACGGTCCGTTACATGGAGGTCTCTTATGACGATTTGCGCGCCCAGGTTCTCGCGGGCAAGACCGATGAGGAAACCCTGGACTGGTGCTACGCAAACGGACGCGCCCTCAATGACGAGCAGGTGCTCATTTTCAACAGCTTCATGAGCAAGCGCGGCTGGCACGATGATGAAACCGACGAGTTCATCCCCGAGATGATCCGCCAATACGGCTTCCCCGATGACGGTCGCATCATCACCGATTTCGACCTCATCGAAATGGACGAAGGCCGCTGGACGTCGGATCAATGGCGTGCGGCATGGAAGTAGGGCTGGGGTGGGTGTCGGTTACCAGAATTAGTTATGAACGAGAACGAACCGGAGAAACCCAAGAGGAGATGGGGATGGCTGCAATGGAGTGTGGTGCTTGTCGTCCTCGGTTTGCTGGCCTGCTTCGTCATTTCTGTTGGATGCAACCTCTGGGTGAAGCGTGATCAGATGAGGGCTGCTAACAGTCCACGGGACATTCTGGGGTTGTTGCTGACTTACGCGAGCGAGTACAACGGCTATTTCCCCGATCATGGAAAAGATCTGGCAAAATTCACTTCCAATGAAGCCTTCCGGAGTTTCTTCAAAGAAGGCTTGCTTGGATCCACTGCCGCCGACGAGACTGAGTTCGTCTCCAGCGAAATGATCTTTGGCTGCCCAGAATCCCGCTTTAATCCAGATCAGCAGATTGGCATGCCACCTGATTATGCAGAGGCACTGACTCCTGGCGAAAACCATTGGATGATGATCGCTGGTTTAAACAATCTGAGTCCCGCCCATTATCCACTGGTCATGGAAAACTCTATTGAAGCCTCCTGGCCTCCACATTGGTTGCCTTCGTCGTCCAAGCTATCCTGGCTGGTCTCCATAATCCGGGGCATCCTGCCACCTCGCGGACGCAGTTGGCAAGGCGATACCATCATCATCGGCTTTTGCGATGCATCTGTTCGGACTGTGATACTGGAACGAAAAAACAATCAGCTTCATCTGCCCGCCACCATCCTCAAACCTGAAGGCAAGGAGCCGCTGCCAACGTTGAAAATTCTCGACGTCGAGGTGCCTGAAATACGACAATAGTTCTTGTCTCGCTCGGATGATTTCGAGCATGATTAAGCATGAGCGAGAATGAACCGGAGAAGCCCAAGGGGGGATGGGGTTGCCTGCAATGGAGTGTGGTGCTGGTGGTCCTTGCTCTTATCGCCTCTAACTTTGTTCCGACCTATGGCCTCACCACGGTCAAGGCTTTGCAAATGAAAGGCAGCAGCAATGCCCGCCAGATCATTGGACTCTTGCTGTTTTACGCCAGCGAGCATGAGGGGCATTATCCTGACTTCGGGAAGGATCCCTCCAAAATGACTTCCAACGTGGCTTTTCGTGATTTGATCCGGGCAGTGGTGGTAGATGAATTTACCCTCGACGAAACCATTTTCAGTTGTCCTCGTTCAGCATTCATCGCTGACAAAAAGTTGGGGGAAGCTCCAGACTTTAAGCAGGCGCTCACGCCAGGCGAAAACCATTGGATGATGATGGCGGGCTCGGACAACACCTCTGCCAGCAACTCTCTTTTGGTCATGGAGAATGCATTTGAAGCGATCTGGCCGCCCAAGTGGTTGCCCTATACAGAAACGCCAAGTTCTTCCAAATCATGGTTTTCGGACCGCAGATTGCCACCACCTTGGGAACGGGGGCGCAGTTGGCCAGGCAACACCATTATACTTGGTCGCAATGATGCCTCGGTTGAGGTTGTTAAGCTTGAGGAGAAGAACGGTCTGCTGCATTTGCCTAGCTATCTCAGATTCAAGGATGATCCGACTTCAGTGATTAAAATTCTCGACATTGAGGTCGAAAACCCCGGCACATCCTCGGCACCATGAAGATTAAACGTCTTTTGACTACGGTCATCATTTTTGGGTTCCTTGGCTACTACATCAAAGCCAACTTGGATGGGCTATATTTGGGGTACGGTAATACGGCTCTGGAGCCAGCGATCGTGAAATACATGAAGAAGCATGAAGGCCGCTGGCCCTCTTCCTGGGACGATCTTCAGCCCTATTATAAGGACCTTCTGCTGCCCGTTCATACCACTCGATTCATCCGGAAATACTATTCCATCGCCTGGAATGTGAACCCCTACGAGATCTATGAGAAGAACAAAGAACCGTCCGCCGACGGAGCAATCTTCAATTATAAAGATGATCTATGCACAGTCGTTTACCGCCATTCGAGGGAAGGGCCAGGAGATGACAAACGCCGCTGGATTTTGACGCCTCGCATCCATCAGTTCATTCATGATCGGGCAAAGCAAACTCCGGCACCTCGCTGAGCATCCCTTGCTCATCCCGCTCCCTGAACCGTGACAAAACGACTTTTCGGAGGCGGGCGAGGCCTTTCTGATTCACGATGCGGGATGACTCCTGCCGAATCCTTTCTCGACTGCTCTGCGGCCTTGCTTGACCGCGTCCGTGCCCAGCTTCCTGCGATCCAGCAGACGGCGGACCTGTTTGCCCAGACAATCCTGGCCGGGCAGATGGTGCATGTCTTCGGCTCGGGCCACAGCCGCATTTTGGTGGAGGAAATGTGGCCGCGTTATGGCTCCTTTCCGGGCTTCAATCCCATTGTCGAGCTCAGCCTCACCTTCCACAATCTGGTCGTCGGGGCCAATGGCCAGCGACAGGCGATGTTTCTGGAGAACGTCTCCGGCCTGGCCAGTCGCATCCTGCGCAACTTTGATCTGAAGGCAGGCGATAGCGCGCTCGTCGTTTCCTCCAGCGGTTGCAATGTGGTGCCTGTGGAGATGGCGGAGGAGTTTCAGCGACGCGGGGTCAAGGTGGTGGCGCTCATTTCCAAAGACCACGCCGAGGCCAGCACCAGCCGCCACCCGGCAGGCAAAAAGCTGCAAGACTTTGCCGACATCATTTTGGATACGGGGGCACCGATTGGCGATGCCATGGTGAAGATCGAAGGCCTGGAAACACCCGTCGCTCCCGGCAGTACGATTGGCGGCTGTCTCATCGTCAATGCCGTAAAGGCGGAGATCGCACAGCGCCTCACCCAGGCTGGCCAACCACCGAAGGTGCTGACGGCCGGGGTGCTGGTCGGAGCCCAGAAAGCCACAGAAATTTTCGAGGCGGCTTATGACGAGCATGCGCGCCGCATTGCCCCCTACTATCAAGGTCTCGGGGCCTGAGCCTTGATGGGTCGGGTGAAGAAGATGGCGAGGATGCCGGACATGGCCAGGAAGGCGGCCACGCCATTCATGGCCAGTTGATGACCTGCATTTTCCAGCGCCCATTGAACCAGCCCTTTCGGCAGCAGGAAGTTAGGCGTCGGCGTCTTCAGCCAGTCAATCAGCTTGGGTCCGACAAAGCCCGCCAGATTGCCGATGGAGTTGATGCCCGCGATGCCCACCGCAGCGGCTGTGCCGGAGAGCATGGCCGTGGGCAGGGTCCAGAAACACGAGATGCTGCTCATCACCCCCGTGAGGGCCACGGCCATCATCGCCAGTACCAGCGGGGCAGGCAGGCCGGGAAGACCGCTGAGGGAAAAGGCGATGGCAGCAACCGTGGAGGACAGGCCGATGTGCCAGCGGCGCTCGCCCGTGCGGTCGCTGTGACGCCCCACCAACACCATGCCGATTGCGGCACAGCCCCAGGGGATCATGGAATACAGCCCCACCTTAAATTCATCCTGAGTCAGCGTGTCCTTGATGATCTGTGGCAGCCAAAAGGAGGTACCATAAAGGCCGACAATGGCCCCAAAATAGATGCCGCAGCAGATCCAGATCTTGGATGATTTGAAAGCACCCAGCAGTCCTTGGATGCCGTGGCCCTCGGCGGCCTTGGCTTTCTCATCAGCAGCCAGGTTGCTTTCAAGAAGATCCCTTTCCTGAGGTGTCAGCCACTTGGCCTTGGCAGGTCGATCTGAAAGAAGGAACGGTACTGCGATGCCCAGCAGTACGGTGGGGATGGCCTCCAGGATGAAAAGCCATTTCCAGGCAGGCAGGCCGTGCCAGCCATCGGTGATCTTCAGCAGCCAGCCGGAAAGGGGACTGCCGATCACCCCGGAGACAGCGATGGCCGTCATGAACAGCGCCACCATGTGCGCCTGACGGCGACGCGGGTACCAGTAGGTGAGGTAAAGAATGATGCCAGGAAAGAACCCGGCCTCCGCCACGCCTAACAAAAAGCGCAGTGCATAAAACGAAGTCTCGCTGTAACTGAAAGCCATCGCCCCGGAGACAAAACCCCAGCCGATCATGATGCGCGCGATCCAGATGCGTGCGCCCACGCGATGCAGGATGACATTTCCCGGCACCTCAAAGAAAAAGTACCCCAGGAAGAAGATGCCCGCGCCCGTGGCAAAAACAGCGTCTGTGAACCACGCCTCTGTCTTCATGGAGAGCTTGGCAAAGCCCACGTTCACTCGGTCAATGTAGGCCAGGATGTAACAGCTGAAGAGCAGGGGAATCAGCCTCCAGGTCACCTTGCGATAGACGGCGGCTTCCTGCGGGCTGGGAGATTCGGGAATCATGGAGTGGCTGTTGATACTCTGGTCAAAGCGTCCGCTGGAATCTTTTTCCTTCACCCGTTCCCAGAAAAAACAGGCAGTTCGTTCTGGTCAGGCAGGAGCAGGTTGGGCAAAAAGAGGCAGCGTCAGGTCAAGCATTGGCATCCCTTTGGGCTTTGCCTGGTGGGCTGGATGTGATTAATGGCAGCCTTCTCAACCCCATGAACACCTCCCAACCGCTGGATTCCGGTACCTCTTCCGTTTCGCGCACCGCCTGGCTGATCGTGGGTCTGCTCTTTCCCGTCGCCCTGCTGAACTACCTGGACCGCCAGATGATCGCCTCGATGAAGGTCTCGGTGATGGGCGATCTTAAAGACATTGGCAGTGAGGAAAACTGGGGCCACATGCTGGCTTCCTTTAAATGGGTCTATGCCATTTTCAGCCCCATCGGTGGATACATCGCGGATCGTTTCAGCCGCAAGTACACCATCTGCGGCAGCCTCTTTGTCTGGTCTCTCATCACTTACCTAACCGGACATGTAAACAGCTTTGACGATCTGTATTGGGCCCGCACGGCTATGGGCATCAGCGAGGCCTTTTATATCCCAGCGGCCCTCGCCCTCATCGCTGATTTCCATACCGGTCCCACTCGCTCGCGCGCCGTAGGGGTTCACCAGATGGGCATCTACTGCGGGGTCATGGTGGGTGGTTTTGCGGGGTATGCCGCCGATTGGCCGGACTTCGGCTGGCGCGGGGCTTTCGATATCACGGGGCTGGTGGGCATCCTGTATGCCATCCCTCTTTTGTTCTTGCTGAAGGATGCGCCGCGCTCGGCTGCGGAACTCGCCAACCCGGTAGCAAAACCCTCCGTGGGCACCGCCATCACGGAGCTGTTTACCAATCCCTCCTTCCTCCTCCTCGTGCTTTATTTCACCCTGCCCGCTTTAGCCGCTTGGGTGGTGCGGGACTGGATGCCAGCGATTCTGCAAAAGGAATTCAACATCAGCCAGGGCAAGGCTGGCGTCTCTGCCGCCCTCTATTGGCAGGGGGCCGCGCTTGTCTCCGCCATCTTCGGCGGCTGGCTGGCGGATCGCTGGATGCGCAAGACTCCGCGTGGCCGCATCTATGTCAGTGCCATTGGCATGCTCTGCATCATTCCCGCCCTCTTTGGCGTGGGCAATGCCCCGGCTCTCGGTTCCTTCACCCTGGCAGTCGCGGCCCTCATC
Organism: Prosthecobacter algae; assembly: GCF_039542385.1. Lineage (NCBI taxonomy): Bacteria > Pseudomonadati > Verrucomicrobiota > Verrucomicrobiia > Verrucomicrobiales > Verrucomicrobiaceae > Prosthecobacter > Prosthecobacter algae. The sequence goes on from NZ_BAABIA010000004.1 coordinate 471,318, forward strand.
CTCTTCGGCGTCGGCTGGGGCTTCTTTGATTGCAACAACATGCCCATCCTTTCCCAGGTGGCCCGGCCAGAACTCCGCGCGACGGGCTATGGCATCATGAACTTTGTCAGCATGATGTGCGGCGGTGTGGCTGACTGGGGCTTTGGTTTCATGAGGGACAAAGGCGTCGCCCTCAATGTCATCTTTGGGGTCTTCGCGGCCGTCTGCGTGGTGTCGGCCTTCCTTGTCCTGCTCATCCGCCCTCGCGAGCACGGCGGTGCGCGCTTGTGATTCTTAATGCCCGCCCTTCAGCAGCAAAAAGCCGACGATGACCAAAATGGGCAGCAACACCGGGATGGAGAACTGCCACATGTAGCGCAAGAAATCCGGCGTGTGCACCTTGGCCTTGTCCGCGATGGCCTTGACCATGAAATTCGGCCCGTTGCCGATGTAGCTTCCCGCGCCAAAGAACACCGCCCCCATGGAGATCGCCATCAGCAGGTGAGGGTGAGATCCGGCAAAGGCCAGCACGTCTGCGGGGGAGTCCACCGAAAGCCCCTCTGCGCCCATGGCTGCGGCGAGAAAGCTGAGGTAAGTCGGTGCATTGTCCAGGAAGGCGGACAGTGCGCCCGTGGCAAAGTAGTAGCCAATGGGCGTGGTGATCTTCACCGCCTCCCCGCTTTGCAGGATCTGCAAAGCCGGAATCATCGTCAGGAAGATGCCCACGAAAAGGTAACCCACGTCCTTCACCGGGCCGAAATTGAAATCATTGGCCTCATGCAGCTCGGGTTTGGTGGCAAAATAGGAGGCGACGGCTGCGGCGATCATCACCATGGCAGGTACACTGAGCACCCCGCCAATGACGGTTTCTTGCAGGCTCTTCGGCAAGAAGACGGCCCCCAGCACCACGCCCAGAAACACCAGGTTCAGCAGACCACGGATGTGAAAATGCTCCTCGCCCGTTTCCTTGTCGCGCACTTCTTTGGGGGCCCGACGGAAGTTCAGCGTATCCACCGCAAAGAAGACCGCCAGCAGCATCGCCACGGCCAGTCCCCAGCCGCTCCAGCAATGCTCCAGCACCCAGCCGAACGGCACCCCACGCAAGAAACCCAGGAACAGCGGTGGATCGCCAATCGGTGTCAGGCAGCCGCCGACATTGCTGACCACAAAGATGAAAAACACCACGTGAAAACCCGTGATGCGGTACTTGTTCATTTTGATCCAGGGGCGGATCATCAGCATGGAGGCGCCCGTGGTGCCGATGAAATTCGCCAGCACGGCACCGATCGCCAAAAACACCGTGTTGCGGAAGGGGGTGGCCTCGCCTTTCACCCGGATATTGATGCCGCCGGAGATCACAAACAGCGATCCCACCAGCGCCATGAAGCTGACATACTCATTCGCCGCATGCTGTAGCGGATGCCAGTCATGCTGCACCGCCACGTAATAAAGGGCCGTCACTAGCCCCAGGCCCACCGCTACCTTGGGGTAATGGTGCTCCCAAAAATGACCTGCAAACAGTGGCATCAGTGCAATGCAAAGCAGCAGCAGGGCAAAGGGAGCCACCGTCCAATACGGGGGCAGGGAAGCAGTATGAGCAGCGGCAGCGAGTAAGAAAGTCACGACGGGATATGCACAACAGCCCCCCTGCTTGGCAAGTGATGAATGCCTCCTGCACCATGCCTATTCTTGAGTGTGACTATTTGGGGCCATTCCCCCAACCGCCGTGATTTCCGCCAGAACCTTTGCTCGCCATCCGTGAATCAAACGTGGACAAACCGCCCATCGGATGCCCCAATAGCACCCGCATGAACGCCTCCGCCAGCGCCGTCCCCTTGGTCGCCACCGATGTCCACCGCACCTACACCCTGGGCGGTCATCAGCTCCCCGTACTGCAAGGAGTGAATCTGGAAGTCGCTGCGGGTGAAAAGGTCTTTCTTTGCGGCCAGTCGGGTGCTGGGAAGACCACGCTGCTTTATGTGCTGGGCGGCTTGGAAAAGCCCACCTTGGGAGATGTCCGCGTCCATGGCCAGTCGCTCTACCATGGTGCTGCCAAGGCCCGTGCCAAGATGCGCAACCAGACCATGGGCTTCGTCTTTCAGCACTACTTCCTGCTGCCAGAACTCACCGCGTTGGAGAACGTCCTGCTCCCCTCCATGATCGGTGGCAAGCGGGCCGAAGCCCGCGCCCGGGAACTGCTGGACCGCGTCGGCCTCACGCCCCGCATTGACCACCTGCCCACCGAACTTTCCGGGGGCGAGCAGCAGCGTGTGGCCATTGCCCGTGCTCTGATCAACGACCCCGGCATTCTTTACGCCGATGAACCCACGGGCAACCTGGATGCCAGCACGGGCACAGGCGTCATGGACATGCTGATCAGTGTGGTCAATGAATCCCAAAAGACCCTCGTCGTGGTGACCCACGATCAGCAGATGGCCAAACGTGGCGATCGCCGTCTCATCCTCAAACAAGGCATCCTTGAAGAAGGCTGATCAGCCCCCGTTTTCCTGACCCATGCCCAAACCGCGCCGCAAATCCCGAGGCAAGTCCCGGTCTTTCCTCCGCCCTTTTCTGAAGCTGGTCCTGGGACTGGTGCTTTTGGCCGCACTGCTGGGCGGGGCCGCCTGGTGGTACTTTCATCCTCCCGTCACCGCCACTCGCGGCGTCCTTTACACCACACGGAATGGCCATGATCTGACGCTGGATATCTTCCGCCCCGCTGAACCCAGTGGAGCGGGCATTCTCATGATGGTCAGCGGCGGCTGGCAGTCAACGCCAGAGAAATTTCAGCCCTGGATGGCGGCCTCCTTTCTCCGCCGAGGCCATACCGTCATCGCAGTATCGCATCTCTCCCAGCCCGAGGCCAGCATTATGGAGATCGTCGAGGATGTGCACCGGGCAGTCCGTTTTGTTCGCCACCATGCCAAGGAGTACGGAGTGGACCCCCTGCGCCTCGGCGTTATTGGCGGCAGCTCAGGTGGCCACCTCGGCCTCATGCTCGCCACCCGGGGTGGTCCTGGCAGCCCGGCTTCCAATGATCCGGTGGACCGTGAAAGCAGCGCCGTGCAGGCCGCCACCGTCTTTTATCCCGTGACGGACCTGATCAACCTCGGCGACTCCACCCAAAACCTTCACGATGGCGGCCCGCCCAAAAGCTTCCGTCAGTCCTTCGGCCCCCATGGCACCAATTTGGCCGCCTGGAAGGTCATTGGCAGGGACATGTCCCCCATCTTCCACATCACGCCCGCCCTGCCTCCCGTCTTCATCATTCATGGCGATGCCGATACCCTGGTGCCGGTGGATCAGTCTCAGCGTTTCCAGAAACGCGCTGCCGAGGTAGGCCGCAAGGTCGAGGTGCTCGTCCGCCCCGGCAAAGGCCACGGCTGGTACACCATGCTGTGGGATGCGAATCTCTTTGCCGACTGGATGACCGAGCAGCTCTCGTCGCCGTCGCTTTGAGCAGCCCCTTCCTGAACCTTCCCTAAAATCTCATGTCGCAAATTTCGCGACATGCGCCAGACTGCCCACCCCTTTCCCATGTCCACCGAACGCAAGACCCTTGAAGAACGCGCCCAGATGTCCGACATCGAGCGCCTGCGCCACTCCTGTGCCCACATCATGGCCACCGCGATCCTGCGCATCTGGCCAGACGCCCAGTTCGCCTACGGCCCGCCGATTGAAAACGGCTTCTACTACGACTTCAAGATGGCCCACCGGGTGACCCCGGATGACTTCGAGAAGATCGAGGCCGAAATGAAGAAGATCTCCAAGGAGAACCAGAAATTCGAATGGAAAGGCGTCACCCGTGAAGAAGCCAAGGCCATGGCCGAAAGCGGTCGCCTCGGTGGCCTGTCCGAGCGCCCCGGTAACCCGAGTATCTTCAAGCTGGACCTCATTGATAAAATCCCGGAAGGCGAGCAGATCTCCTGCTTTCAAAACGGCGACTTCATTGACCTCTGCGCTGGCCCTCATGTCGGTTATAGCGGTAAGTGCAAAAACGTCAAGCTGACCTCTGTCTCCTCTTCCTTTTATCTCGGCGATGAGTCCAAAGGCCAGCTCCAGCGCCTCTACGGTACCGCCTTCCCGACCAAAGAAGAACTGGACGCTTACTTCGTGAATCTGGAAGAAGCCAAAAAGCGCGACCACCGCAAGCTGGGCAAGGAGTTGAAGCTTTTCCACATCGATGAAGACGTGGGCCAGGGCCTCATCCTCTGGACTCCAAACGGGGCCGTGCTCCGCCAGGAATTGCAAAATTTCATCGGCGAAGAGCTGCGCAAGCAGGGTTACCATCAGGTCTTCACTCCACACATCGGCAAGCTGGCCCTCTACAAGACCAGCGGTCACTTCCCTTATTACAAGGATGCCCAGTTCCCGGCTATCATCGAGCAGGACCAGCTTGAAAAGATCGCTCATGAAGGCTGCGGCTGCGCCGAAATGACCGCCCGTCTGGATGCCGTCTCTGCCCAGTTTGCCAGCCAGCTCAATGAGCGCGCGGGCCGCGAAATCATCGGTCAGGACCGCATCATGGATCCGGAGAAGCTGCTCGACGGTTTCCTCCTGAAACCGATGAACTGCCCGCATCACATCAAGATCTTCGCCAGCCAGCCCCATAGCTACCGCGACCTTCCTGTGCGTCTGGCCGAGTTCGGCACCGTCTATCGCTGGGAGCAGAGCGGTGAGCTCAATGGCATGACCCGCGTCCGTGGTTTCACCCAGGATGATGCCCACCTTTTCTGCACCGAAGACCAAGTTGCCGCCGAAGTCCTCGGCTGCCTTAGCCTCGTCAAGATCGTGCTCAACACCCTCGGCATGACCGACTACCGCGTGCGTGTGGGTCTTCGTGATCCGGATAACAACAAGTTCACCGGCAATCCCGCCCAGTGGGACAAGGCCGAAGCCGCTTGCCGCGAAGCCGCTGCCACTCTCGGCGTGCCCTTCACCGAGGAACCCGGCGAAGCCGCCTTCTACGGGCCGAAGATTGACTTCGTCATCAAAGACGTCATTGGCCGCGAATGGCAGCTCGGCACCGTGCAGGTGGACTACGTCCTCCCTGTCCGCTTCGATCTCAGCTACAACGGCCCGGACAACAAGCCTCACCGCCCCGTGATGATCCACCGCGCGCCCTTCGGCAGCATGGAGCGTTTCTGCGGCGTGCTGATCGAGCACTTCGCCGGTCACTTCCCGACTTGGCTCGCCCCAGAGCAGGTCCGTATCCTCACCATCAGTGAGAAGACCGACGCTTTTGCTGCCGAGATCTTCGCCCAGCTCAAAGAGGCTGGCCTGCGCGTGACCCTCGACAATGATGCCGACAAGATCGGTGCCAAGATCCGCAAGGCTCAGCTCGACAAGATCCCCTACATGCTCGTGCTCGGTGAAAAGGAAGCCGCTGCCAACAGCGTCGCCATCCGCCACAGCAAGCGCGGCGACCTCGGCGTGAAATCCGTGGCCGAATTCCTCACCGACGTCACCGCCGAGGTGAAGGAACGGAAGCTGTAAGTGCCATGGAAGCCACTCTCCAAGTGCTTAACGAACTGGAGCGCAAAGGCGTTCTTGGTCGTTATGCCATTGGATGGGCTGTGGCGGCCATTTTTTACATGGAGCCTTTTGCCACTTTTGACCTGGATATCTTTGTCATTTTGCCGACCCAGGGAATGCTGATAACCCTGGAGCCTCTTTACGCGGCTCTAAACGGAATGGGTTACTCATTGGACAAGGAATGCGTGGTGATTGAAGGAGTTCCGGTGCAGTTTTTGCCAGCCTACAATCCCTTGGTTGAGGAAGCTTTGAGTGCGGCTCAGGACACTAAGTTGGGCGAAACAATCACCCGTGTACTGTTGCCAGAATACCTCGCAGCCATCATGGTGCAGACGGGGCGTTCAAAGGACCGTCAGCGTTTGACTGCTTTTTTAGAGCAGGCAGTCTTCGACAAAACGCGTTTGGAGTCTATTCTGGCCAAGCATCAACTTGATCAACGATTCAGCTCATGGACACATCCCCTGAACTCCTGAAAAGCCTTCTGAATGCCAAGGCCGAACGCCGGGTAGCTTTGGTGAAGGCCAGTTTCGCAGAAAAAATCGAAATGCTGATTCGATTGCAGGAAATGACGGCCCCCATTCTTCGTCGTAAGGGTATTGATGCTAAACCTTGGTCACATTTGAAACAGCAGGTCAGGGTGTCTTGATCATGTTGGAAAGAGTTTGTTCGCTGGTGGCTGTTTATCTCGAAGCTACATTTGTGTCGCTTGAGTAAAAGCGCCCTCCGCGCCAGGGTGGCAGAGTTCAATCATGCCTCCCACCTTCAAACTTCTCTTCGTCTGCCTCGGCAACATCTGCCGCTCTCCCGCCGCAGAGGGCGTCATGCGCCGTGTGGTGGCGGAGGCCGGCCTGACCGAAACCATCCACATCGACTCAGCAGGCACCGCTGGCTGGCACACCGGCAAGCGGGCCGATGAGCGCATGCGGGTAGCAGCCCAGTCTCGCGGGCTGGAACTCACCAGCTTTGCCCGCCAGGTGAGGGATGCAGATCTCTCAGAATACGACCTCGTCCTCGTCATGGACCGCAGCAACCACCAGGACATCCGCGCCTTCGATCGCGAAAAAAATCACGCGGCAAAAGTGCGCCTCTTCTGCGAGTTTTGCACCGATCACGAAGAAACCGAAGTGCCCGACCCCTACTACGGCGGCCCGGAAGGTTTCGAAAAAGTGCTCGATCTCCTCGAAGACGGCTGCGCCGGTGTCTTGAAACACGTGCAAGGGCAGTTGCAGCCTCGGGTCTGAGCCTCTTCGCATTTCGTGCTGGCCATGCTACCTGGTTTCTGACTAAACCGTCCCTGTCATGAATCCCCGCATCGCCCTGGTCCTTCTCTCCTGCGTCCTCAGCATCGCCACCGGGCTGGTCCTGTCGCGGGGCAAAGGCGGCTCCACGGCAAAAAAAAGCGGGGGCCTCGTCATCGGCCTCAGCATGGATACCTTGAAGGAAGAGCGCTGGATCGGCGACCGCGACCTCTTTGTGGCCAAGGCCCGCGAGCTCGGTGCCGAAGTTCTGGTCGAGTCCGCCAACAGCGACGATACCCGCCAGCTCCGCGACGTGGAAAGCCTCATCACCCGCGGGGTGGATGCCCTCGTCATCATCCCTCACAATGGTGCCGCCATGGCCCGTGCGGTCGAAATGGCCCATGCCGAAGGCATCCCCGTCCTCTCCTACGACCGCCTCATCACCGGGGCCGATACCGACCTCTACATCACCTTTGACAACGTCAAGGTGGGCGAGCTCCAGGCCCAGTTCATCGCCGACCGTCTTCCGCCCCAGGGCAAGCTTCGCCTCATCCGCATCTATGGGGCAAAGACGGATAACAACGCCGTGCTTTTCAAACAGGGCCAGGACAACATCCTAAATCCTCTCATCCAGTCCGGCCGCATCGAGGTCGTTTTTGAAGACTGGGCCGAAGACTGGAAACCCGAGAACGCCAAAAAGATCACCAACGCCGCCATCACTAAAGCAGGGCAGGGGATCGATGCCATCCTCGCCAGCAACGACGGCACCGCAGGCGGAGCCATCCAGGCTTTGATCGAAGAAGGCCTCGCAGGCAAAGTCATCGTCACCGGCCAGGATGCCGACCTCGCCGGCTGCCAGCGCATCGTCGCAGGCACCCAAACGATGACCGTTTACAAACCCCTCAGCGTCCTCGCCAAACAGGCCGCCGATCTCGCCGTCAAGCTCGCCTCCGGCCGCCCCATCTTTGCCAAAGAAGAAAGCGACAACGGCAAAGTCAAAGTCCCTTCCGTCTTCCTGCCCATCTACTCAGTGACCGAGGAAAACCTCCGCGAAACCGTCGTCAAAGACGGCTTCCGTTCGGAAAAAGACGTTTACGGCGAATAGTCTAGCGTAGCTGCGGCTGCGTCCGCGTCCGCAAGAACGTGGCTCTCCGTGAATAACACACTCAAAGTTAGGTCGCTCGTCTTCGCTCTATCCTCTTTCCCGTTCCTCGAAAAAACAAGCCACTATAGCCCCTTCACCTTCTCCCTCACCGCCTCCAGGCTCGTCTGTTTGAGCACGATCTTCCCATCAGGACCGACCAAATAAAACGTCGGAAAATTGCGCAGGTTAAAAAGCGTCGTGATGGGGCCGGAGGTGGTGCCGTCGGACCAGTTGCGGAAGTTCACCTGGTAGTCGGCATAGGCCTTGCGGGCCTCTTCAGGAAGGTCCGTGTTGATGCCGAGCACGGTGACCGGTTTCCCCTTCATCTCCGTGACAAATTGGTTCACCATCGGCAGCACGCCGTGGCAGGCATGGCACCAGCCACCCCAGAAGATCAGCATCACATGCTGGCCGCGATGGTCACTCAGCTTGAAGGACTGGCCGTCCAGGTCCTTGCCCTCGATCTCCGGCACCTGACTGCCCACAGAAAGATTGCCCATCTCAAAAAGCATCCGTCCCGCCTGCTCGGCGATGGGGAAACCCTGGATGGTCACCTGCCCATGACTCGCCACGATTTCTTGAAAGCAGTCCATCGCCCGGCTCTTCGCGGCTTCCGCCTCCGTGGGAGAAAGCGCGGCCTCAAAGCGGCGAAAATACTGCATCCCCAGCGCGTGCAGCGCAGCGGCCTTTTCCTCCGCATGCGGATTCTTCTCCCGGATCGCCTGCAAAACGGGCTCCACCTGCTCCAGGGGCCGGAACTCCAGCGCCTTCACCGCCGGTGCAATGCCCGGTTTCATCGCCAGACTGCCCGCCAGCATCTGCAGGGCCTTTTCAGATTCTGGAAACGCCGCCGCCTGGGTGATCAGCCAGGAAACCCCCGTCACACTCCCCGCATCGTCCGGGTGGCTTTCCACGATCTGCATCACCCGCGTGGCATAGGGGCCCGCGCTCGGGATGGTGCCCCGGTACCGCGCCTTTTCCTCCTCGGTCGTCGCCGCGATGATCTTCTGCGTATTCGCCCGCACATTCGTTTCGTATTCGTCGATCACCCCCCGGATCTGCTCATGCACCGGACCCGCGACACGCGCCGTTTCACCCTGCATCGCAGGGACCCATAGCAAACCGGACAGAAGAAAGAGAACAAAATGCTTCATAAAAGGCAGTCTTCATGCACCCCAGCACCAGGGCAGGGAACAAGAAACCTAAGTTATGGTAATTATAAATCTTTGCAAACAAGAAGTGATCTCCCCCAGTCACACCCACCACCCGTTTGGCACCGCCATTTCTCCAAACCTCATTTTGAGAATTGAGGCCCGCCCCAGCCTATGCGATGGGCAAAGATGAAGATTTTGGCAGCCATGTCGGGAGGTGTGGACAGCAGCGTCGCCACGGCACTGCTCGTCCAGCAGGGGCATGAGGTGGTCGGGGCCTACATGAAAAACTGGATCAATGAAGAAAACATCGTTGGGCATTGCCCATGGGAAGAAGACATCGTGGATGCACGTGCTGTGGCGGATCAACTCGGCATTGAGTTCCATGTCGTGAATCTCATGCGTGAATATCGCGAGCGCGTGGTCAAATACCTTCTAGAAGGTTACCAGGATGGCATCACGCCAAATCCTGATGTGATGTGTAATCGCGAGATGAAATTTGGTGTTTTGTGGGACTGGGCGAAAGAGCGCGGATTTGATGCCATCGCCACCGGCCACTATGCCCAGAAAGGCGAAGATGGGCTGTCCATCCTGCGTGGGGCCGACCCTAACAAAGACCAAACCTATTTCCTGGCCATGATGAAACCGGAGCAGGTTCGAATTGCCCGTTTTCCCATCGGCCATCTGCTGAAGCCCGAACTCCGCGAAGAAGCCCGCAAGCTCGGGCTGAAGACCGCCGATAAAAAAGATAGCCAAGGCATCTGCTTCATCGGCGAGGTGAAGATGGAGGACTTCCTGCGCACCTTTGTGGACGATAAACCCGGCCCCATCGTCAATCTAGATGGCAAGGTGCTCGGAGAACATCGCGGTCTGCATCTCTACACCCTCGGTCAGCGCAAAGGCATCGGCGTGGCGAGTAACCTCTACAAACAAGCTTATGTCGTGGTCGCCAAACGCCATGAGAAGAATGAACTCGTCATCGCCATCGAGCGTCCGGATACTCCGCTCCTCTGGGCGCGCAAATGCACCCTCACTGGCCTTTCCACCACCGGCCTGCCTTTCGATGCCCCCCGCCTCCTCCAGGCCCAGCCGCGCTACCGCTGCCCAGCAGGCGATGCCGAATTCCGCCCCCTCGGCGATGGCCGGGCAGAGCTCGTCTATGCCCAGCCTCAGCGCGCCCTCACCCCCGGCCAGATCTGCGCCCTCTATGAAAAGGATCGTTTGTTAGGCGGTGCGGTGTTCGAGCACATCGAGTACGAGTCCTAACGAAGGCGCAAGGTAGCCCGCACAGTCCCCTGTGCGGTCTTGCGGCGTAGCCGCCACTCCAGTCAATGAAGGTGACGAACCAACACATCTTCCTCCATTCAAAACGCTTGGTGATTCAAAGTAGCCCGCACAGTCTCTTGTGCGGTCAGTCCTCTTGCGGCGCAGCCGCCCGAGGGGAGCGCGGAGATTCGCTTCGCGGCTTCGCACTTCTCCGCAAGCCGAAAAATGAGGCGGCGCAGCCGCCACTCCATTCAATGAGGGTAACGAACCAACACACCTTCCTCCATTCAAAACGCTTGGCGAGTCAGGCTCAAGGTAGCCCGCACAGTCCCTGTGCGGTCAGCAGCCTCGAACGCCCCAAACTCCCACCCTTTCCACCTATTCAGTCTGGCAAAAGAGAAACGGCCAAAGCCCGCCGCTCCCCTCACTCCCCACCCCGCGAGACCAGGAAATCCACGATGGTCTCCGCCAGCGTGCTGCTGATCCCCGGCACCTTCGCGATCTCCTCCGGCGTCGCCTTGCGCAGCCGCGCCACCGAGCCAAATTTCTTCAGCAGCGTCGCTTTGCGGGCTTGACTCACCCCTGGGCAATCATCCAGCAGGCTTTCCTCCACCCGTTTGCCTAACAAAAGTTGGTGATATCCGTTGGCCCATCGGTGGGCCTCGTCACGGATGCGCTGCAGCAACTTCAGCGCCCCCATCTCATGCGGCAGTACCAGCGGGTCCGGCTCATGCGGCCGGTAGATTTCTTCGCGCTCTTTCGCCAGGCCGATGATGGGCAGGTCAGAAAGGCCCAGCCGCTGCAGCTCCTTCATGGCCATGCCCAGTTGGCCCTTGCCACCGTCCACGATGACGAGGTCCGGTAGCCGGACAAACTTCTTCTTTTTCTCAGGCGGCAGCTCCGGCAGCTTCGCAGATTCCAGCCTGCGCATCATCTCCAGCGGCGTTTCCTGGGAGTAGTCCGCCTCCTCGCCCATCACCTCCCGGCCTTCCAGCAGGATGCGGGAGAACCGGCGGCGGATCACCTCCGCCATGCTGATGAAGTCATTCTGCCCCGTCACCGCCCGGATGCGGTAGCGGCGGTAGTTGGCATTGTCCGGCGTACCATCCTTGAAGCGCACCATGCTGGCCACGCAGTGCGCCGTGCCGATGTTCGCAATGTCAAAGCACTCCATCACCAGCGGCGGTTTGCCCAGGCCCAGGGCCTCCTGCAGCTCCTTCACATCCGCCATCGGGTCCAGGGTGGAGATCACCTTCGCCCGCGCCCCGCGCTGGAAGCTGCGTGTCGGGCTCAGCGTCTTCTTCAGGTCCTCCACCATGTCCCGCAGTTCAGCCGCCTTTTCAAAGTCCAGCTTCATTGCCGCCTTCTGCATCTCCTCCTCCAGCAGGGATACTAGGTCCTTCGTCCCTTTCCCGTCGAGGAAGGAACACGCCTGCTCCATGCGCTGCCGGTACTCTTCCACGCTCACCCGCCCGATGCACGGCGCGCAGCAGTTCTTGATGATGTCGTTGGAGCAATGCTTGTAGTCCTGCTCATCCGGGCGGATGGGCCGGCAGACCCGCAGACCAAACTTCTTGTTAAGCCAGTTCAGCGTCGTGCGCAGCGCGCCCGAATGGGCAAACGGCCCAAAGTAGCGCGCCCCGTCATCCCGCTTCATTCGCGTCAGGGTGAATTTGGGGAAGTCGTCCTGCAGATTTACCCGCACCATCAGGAAGCGCTTGTCATCGCGGAAGCTGATGTTGTACTTCGGCCGGAATTCCTTGATCAGCTTCCCCTCCAGCAGCAGCGACTCCGGCTCATTGCGCACCTCATGGATGTCGAAATCCCAGATGCTGGCGATCAGCGCCCGCGTCTTCCGGTCCACCAGCTTGGATCGCGCCGGGGTAAAGTAGTTCGACAGCCGCTTCCGCAGGTCCCGCGCCTTCCCCACATAGATCACGCTGTTCAGCCGGTCCCGCATCACATACACCCCCGGCGTGTGGGGCACATCACGCAGTTTCGCCATCAGGTCAGGTTTGGATCGGGGGTCGGGCACAGCGGGCAGAATTGTCTCCAAAATGGAACGTTTTCTCTCCCCATGCAAGACGCCCCCAAAGTGAGGCGGGCACTCTTGCCTGCCCCTCTGACCGCTAGCCCCCTGAAGCGCGTGCGTCTCGCCTATCGTTTTCCGCTTCTCGCGGGGAACCGTCCCCTAACTTCCTTTGCTCATCCCTTTTCCCCACATCGAACAACCTCCTGCAAAAATTTTCCCGAATGGCGGAGAGGATTGGAGAATGCCCTTCGGTCAGATTTTCCTTGGTAATCAAGGGCTTACGCCAGTGACATCGCGCCTTAGTGTGCCGCTTTGGTGTGACATTTGCAAGAGCTAATCATGTGGCTTCGTTTCGCTTTCGCCGTATGCTGAGCGATGACTCCCAAACAAATCACAGACATCTACATTTCCAATCGAGCCAGCATGTCCGTTGCTGAGGCGGCACAGGTAACCTTGCTACAATGCCGACTCACACCATCTTCGCTGGTGGACCTTTTTGGCGCGGGGATACTCGATAGCAATGAACACATGGGGACCATGCAAACGCATCGCAACGAGCTTCTGAGCTACTTCACTGATCTGGTAAATAAGGCGTGATGACACACTGCCACAGTTAATTGCCACTCTTTTGAGGCTCATTCACGGAGAGGCGCAAGCTTTGGCTTGAACTGCGACGTGTTCAATACGAACGGCTTTTGCAGCGTGGCGGCTTCTTTTTGAGCCTTTGCGTTTTCGTCCAACTGGAATCGCTTCTCCTTGATGATGCCGCCCATCTTTTTGAGCAGTTCAACGATGCCTTGCTGTTTCTTCATCCGAACCAGAACCTCATGGTTCACTTCGGGGTCTGGCATGAGTGGTTTCCCTCCCGGCCCGCTGTGTTCAAATTGCTGTGGTCTAGCGAAGTCTTCGGGGTGACGGCGCTCCAGCATCCATGCTGCGGCACGCCAGTCACGCTTTGCCGCTTCGCAGATTGAGGAAACATGCACCTGCATGGCGACGGCTTGCGAGCGCCGGAGTAGCTGGCAAAACTGGCGATATTCCGGCGGGGCACTTTCGTTCTCTCCCCGCTTCTGCCAGTGGTTGAGTGTGTCGTATGACATGCCCGCCATCGCGGCGGCCTGTTTAAGTGGCATTCCCAGCTCAATAGCTTTCAATAGCGCAGCTTGCCGCGTGGGGTTCAACAGCGTAGGTCTGCCTGGCTTTTTGGCTGGCTTCTTGGGGATGTAAACAGGCTGGGGCATGAGGATATTAAAAATCTGCCCGGAACTATTATGCTTCAAAGCCAAGCCAACCAATGCACGTATAGAATAGCCTTTGTCACCAAATGACTCAACTCCTCAAGGGGTTGAAAAACGATGGTGAAAGTCGCGAGGAAAAAAATTAATCGGTTGCGACGCTATTCATTAGCTTGCTATAAAATCTTTTTGAGCCTTGTTTGATCAAAATATGGGATACAGCGATAAACTTGAAGTCACGATCTCATGCGATGATTGCGGGGTCACTGAGGAGAACTCTGCAAAAGATTACGGCGGTGGATATGGCGGGCCAGCATGGGAGCATTTAGACAGCTTTTCTGATTTTACGGTGGTTGCCACGCATGATGAAAGAAGAGGACCAGATATTAAATCTGCCACCTGCAAGAAGTGCTGTAAGCCTGCAAAGATCCAAAAGAAGTATTCTCAGTGAGAGCCAGAAGCCTTCTGCTCCGTTGTTTTGGAAGGCAAAATTTGCCTTATATTTTTACTAAGATATGATCCAGTTTGGCAAAAAGAGGTTTTTCAATGACTGCCTTTTGATCTCTTAAAATTACTTCTCCTCATGATTCTCTATATCAGCATTCATTGAGCCGGTTTTAATCAACCGAACTGTCTCGCCTTCAACCAGGATGAGGTCCGGTTGGTCTGCTCGATTAAAGTCATAGTATCGCGCACCTTTAATTGTCGCCGTCTCGGTTTTAAATGAATAGCATTCATTTAAAACGAAGCCGTATCTTGCGAACCCGCTGTTGAAGAGGCCATCCGAACTTCGTGGGTATTTTTCATATCTCTCAAGATTGTATTCAGACTTTAAAATCTTGATGAACGCCTTTTCAGCATCGGCAGCAAGTTGAGCAGGTGGTAAAGGATGTATTTCATAATTCAGGTCTGCCTCATTCAGGTCTTCTATACCCATTGACACTATTTGCATATCTTCGACATTGAACATGAAGATCATCAATTCGTCTGTTAAGCGAGCCGTTGGAGTGATCTGGGTCTCATTGCCCAAGATGCGGCTCCTATTTTCATGCGCTGTTCTAAACAAACGAGAAAAACTGTCATTTCTGCGCGAAAGCCCCACGTAGTGGAGGTCAACCGTTGTGAATTTCCGATAATTTTCAAGTCCTTCTACCTCCAGAATACCTTGCGCATAAAACGTAAACAGCCTGTCAGGCGTGAGCCAATGAACAACTTTGCATTCTTCTAGATTTTTTCCCTCTTCGGCCTTGCGGATACGAATCATCTTTGGGCCAATCTCTGCAAGCAGGGAGTCTGATGATGCTTTTTGGATAAACTGCTCCATGGGCAAACGAACGTTTTTGATGGAGTCAGAACCACATATCAGGTCAAAGGTGATACATCCTTCGGCCTCATTTAAAATGTACTTTTCAAACTTAACCTCCACCCTCTGGCCAATCATATAAAGCTTGCTTTCGTTATGCAAGGCGTGCACGTCTGGGTCATCCTTTAACCACTCGCATTCCTGATTTGAAAGCGGAGAAAATGCTAGAGACAATGTGTGAATAGCTACTTTTTGCATAAAATTATAGAGGAGTGTCGATTCGTTTGAGTAAACGGTAAACGGAAGTGCTGTGCCATTGTTTGCCCTGTGGTGTTGCGATTTTGGACGCATTTAAAGCTGTGGCTATATCGCGAACGGTTTTGATGCCCTGCAATTTGAAGGCTTCAATTGTTGCCTTCAAGTCGGATGCGGTTTGCATGGCTTTGGTATGATTCTCCTTGCCCAGTTTCGCACCATGCTTTGCTAAAATCACTCCTCTTGCCTTGGCGCTTGAGAGAGCTGCTTTGGTGCGAGATTAGATGGCACGGGCTTCTTCTTCCGCGACGGCGGCGAGGATTTGCACCGTGAGCCGGTTGGCTGGCGGGTTGTCAACTGCCAAAAACTCAGTGCGGTACTCCATCAGGCCGGAAATGAAGTGAAGATTGCGGGCTAGCCTGTCCAGCTTGGCAATCACGAGCGTTGCCTTCTGCTTTTTGCAAAGAGCGAGAGCGGCGTTTAACTGAGGGCGATTCTTGCGCTTGCCGCTCTCCACTTCCACAAACTTGCCAACGAGGTTCCACTTGCCGCCATTCAGATAGGCTTCCACGGCTGCCTTCTGTGCTTCCAGTCCAAGACCGCTCTCGCCCTGCTTGGCTGTCGAAACCCGATAATATGCCACAAATTTGCCGTCCATGTTCACATATATACGAGCGTTTATGCATGCCCTGATCCCCCAAACCCCCGTTTTGCTTTCTTGCATCGGTGGGGGCTTTCCTTGATAATAGAGAAGACCTGTCGGCCAACCTTCCTCTGACCGGGTTTTTGCCATGTTCATGCCTGCCCTTTTTCTCTTTCGATCCGTCCGCCCCATGGGGAGGATGTGGGGAAGGGATGGGGATTTTCATCCCCATCGCAAGGCGTTCGTTTTCAACCGTTTAACCCCGAAAATCCCCAAATGGGGAGAAAAACGCATTCTTCCCCATCCCCACGTTCAGCGGGGGATCTTCCCAGGAGCGTTGAGGGCTGTGGCCCGGGTGCCTGCTCAGCCAGCCTCTCGCGCCGTGGCCGCCGATGGCATTCACTCACGGTTGATTGAGTGCCGGGCCTGTTTTTAGACGTATCCTCCTTACCCCAACCGCTTTCGTTTCTTTCCTTCCATTTGCGACCATGTCTGCGACACCCATTTCTGCCCAGCCACCGGAAAAGCTCACCGGCATTCACATCGGCAAGACCAAGCACTCAGCTGCTGGTGTGCCGGCCGTGGCAAATTCCTTGAAGCATGTGTACGGCAGCAGCGGCCTACTGCGCGGCACCTCCGCAATGCTGAAGCTGAACCAGACTGGCGGCTTTGACTGCCCGAGCTGCGCCTGGCCCGACCCGGAAGATCACCGCAGCGCTTTTGAGTTTTGCGAAAACGGGGCCAAGGCGATTGCCTCCGAAACCACCAAGAGCCGGGTCACTCCGCAGTTCTTTGCGGACAACAGCGTGGCCGAGCTTTCGGAGTGGAGCGATTACGAGATGGATCAGGCCGGGCGCATCACCCATCCCATGATTTTGCGCGAAGGCGCGACCCATTATGAGGAGATTTCCTGGGATGATGCCTTCAGCCTCATCGGGCAGGAGCTGAACGCGCTGGCCTCGCCCGATGAGGCGGTGTTTTATACCTCAGGCCGCGCCACCAATGAAGCGGCGTTTTTGTACCAGCTTTTTGTTAGGCATTTCGGCACGAACAATCTTCCTGATTGCTCCAACATGTGCCACGAATCCAGCGGCGCGGCCCTGGGCCAAAGCGTGGGTGTGGGGAAGGGGACGGTGACCCTGAAGGACCTGGAGACAGCCGAAACCATCCTCATCATGGGCCAGAACCCAGGGACGAACCACCCGCGCATGCTCAGCAGCCTGCAGCGTGCAGTGGAAAACGGGGCCACCATCATCGCCGTAAACCCGATGAAGGAGGCGGGCCTCACCGGCTTCATGCACCCGCAGCAGGTGAAGGGCGTGCTGGGCATGTCCACCCCGCTGGCGAAACACTTTCTTCAAGTGAACTTGAATGGCGACCAGGCCTTGCTCAAAGGCATCGCGAAGACGCTCGTGGAAGATGGCAGCCTGGATGAAGGATTCCTGGCCGAGCATGTCCAAGGTTTTGAGCCCTATCGTGAGCATCTGCGCGGGCTTGATTGGGCGGAGTTGGAAAAGCTGTCTGGCATCCAGCGCGATGTCATGCAGATGGTGGCCCGCCAAGCCGCTAACGGTCAGCGCAAGTTGATCACCTGCTGGGCCATGGGGCTGACCCAGCACAAGAACGCCGTGGCCACGATCCAGGAGGTGGTGAACATCCACCTCATGCTGGGGGCCATCGGCCGTGAAAGCGCGGGCCTTTGCCCCGTCCGTGGCCATAGCAATGTCCAGGGAGACCGCACCATGGGCGTCTTTGAGAAGATGCCAGAATGGTTCATGGACAACCTGGAAAACGTATTCCAGTTCCCGGTTCCCCGTCATCATGGCTGGGATACCGTGGCGGCCATTCAGGCCATGCATGAAGGCCGTGGCAAAGTGTTCTATGCCTTGGGAGGCAACTTCCTCCAGGCCACGCCGGACACCGAATTCACCGGCGAGGCCCTGCGCCGCTGCCAGCTCACGGTCCATGTTTGTACCAAGCTCAACCGCAGCCACTTGGTCACCGGGCGCATCGGTTTGATTCTGCCCTGCCTCGGCCGCAGCGAGTGGGAGGTTCGCGGGGACCTCACCCAGTTTTGCACGGTGGAAAACAGCATGAGCGTGGTGCACTCCTCGCATGGTCATCTGGAGCCCGCTTCACCGCATCTGCTGAGCGAACCGGTCATCGTCGCCCGCACGGCGGCGGCCACTCTTGGCGCAAGATCGAAGGTGGACTGGG
Organism: Prosthecobacter algae; assembly: GCF_039542385.1. NCBI lineage: Bacteria > Pseudomonadati > Verrucomicrobiota > Verrucomicrobiia > Verrucomicrobiales > Verrucomicrobiaceae > Prosthecobacter > Prosthecobacter algae. The sequence continues at coordinate 489,316 of NZ_BAABIA010000004.1, forward strand.
CCGCACTGGCCGAAGATTACGACCGCATTCGCGACCTCATTGAGCGCGTGGTCCCAGGCTTTGAGGACTTCAACAGCCGCATCCGTGAACCCGGCGGCTTTTATCTGCCCAACACTGCCCGCCAGCGCATCTGGAAAACCCGCAGCGGCAAGGCCGAGATTCACACCCACGACCTTCAAGTCCTGGTGCCGGGACCAGGCCAGCTTGTCCTCCAGACCTTCCGCAGCCATGACCAGTTCAATACGACAGTCTATGGTCTGAATGACCGTTATCGTGGCATCGGCAATGAGCGCCGGATCATCTTCATGAACCCTCAGGACATGAAGAACCGCGGCATCGGGCCGCTGGAGCCGGTGGACATCACCAGCCACTTCAAGGGCGAAACAAGGCATGCCCCGCGTTTCCTCGCCGTGCCCTATGATCAGCCGCCCGGCAATTGCGCCGCCTACTTCCCCGAAGCAAACGTATTGGTCCCCATCGGCAGCTTCGCCGACGTCAGTCTCACCCCCACTTCCAAGAGTGTTTTGGTTACCATCCAACGTTCTGCTTAATATCGTGTCGAACCTACCTTCTATGAAACCCGCCTTGATCGCCCTCTTTACCCTGATGACCGCCATGTCAGGAGCTGCCATCGTCGAAAAACCTGTCGAATACAAAGCGGGCGATGTCGTTTGCGAAGGCTGGCAGGCCTATGACGACGCCGTCCAGGGCAAGCGCCCCTCCATCCTCATCGTCCACCAGTGGACCGGGGTGAGCGACAATGAAAAGATGCGCGCCAAGATGCTGGCGGAACTGGGCTACAACGTCCTCGTGGCCGATGTCTATGGCAAAGGCATCCGCCCCCAGCCGCCTGAGGCGGGCAAGGAGGCCGGCAAGTACAAAACCAATCGCCCTCTGCTGCGCGACCGCGTGAACGCTGCCTTGGCCCTGCTGAACAAGGATGCGTTGACGGACACCTCCAAGGTGGCCTGCATCGGTTACTGCTTTGGCGGCACCGCCGCGATTGAGCTCGGCCGTAGCGGTGCCGCCGTGAAAGGCATCGTCAGTTTCCATGGCAGCCTGGACTCCCCAAATCCTGCGGATGGCAAGAACATCAAGGCCAAGGTGCTGGCCCTCCATGGTGCCGATGATCCATTCGTCGCAGTCAAGGATCTGGCCGCCTTTGAGCAGGAGATGAAGGATTCCGGGGTGGATTACAAGCTGGTGCAATACCCAGGTGCCGTGCACAGCTTCACCCAAAAGGCAGCTGGCAATGACAACAGCAAAGGCGCCGCCTACAACGAGGCGGCGGACAAAGCCTCCTGGGATGAAATGAAGGCCTTCTTTGGCCGCATCTTCGCTGAATAAGCTTCCATGAAAACGCTGCGATTCCTCTCCCTCCTGGTCGCAGTGACGGCCACGGTTTCAGCCCCTGCGGCTGAGACCAAGCCCGCGCCTGCGAGTCCCGCACCGCTGGGCGGCTTGGTGGAAGAGGAGGCCACGGATTTCCTTCGCTTCGTCGAAAACGACGACGGCGAATCTCTGCAAACGGCCATCGTGACCTATGTTTCACCCGCCGGGGTGAAGGTGGACCTCGTTGGGGCCGTTCACATTGCGGACAAGGCGTACTTTGATGCGCTAAACGCCCGCTTCAAAACCTACGAGGCCGTGCTTTATGAACTCGTGGGCCGCCCCATCGAACTGCGGGAAGACCTGAAGCCGGGAGACGGGTCCGAAAAACTCCAGTGGCTGGGCCAAGTACAAGAGATGATGCGCAAGATCCTGAAGCTGGAAAGCCAGCTCCGGGGCATTGATTACAAGGCCAAAAACTTTGTCCATGCTGACATGAGCGTGGAAGGCTTCTTTGAATCCCAGGAAGCGAAGAAGGAAACCTTCATCACCCTGTGGTTCAAAGCCATGCAGGCCCAGGGCGCGCTGGACCGCGACCGTCCGCAACCCAGCATGGTGGAACTGCTCATGATCCTGCGTCAGGAAGATCCCTCCATGGATCTGAAGCGCCTCGTGGGGCAGGAGTTCGACAGCATGGAGAAGCTGATCATGGGCATGGAATCCAATGGCGGCACCAGCATCATTGGCGAGCGCAACCGCCATGCCCTGGAAGTCCTGGAGAAGGAAATCAAGGCAGGCAAAAAGCGCCTGGCCATCTTTTACGGGGCCGCCCATTTGCCCGACATGGAGAAGCGTTTACTGGCCCAGGGCTACCGGCGTGAAAAGCTTGAATGGGTGAAAGCCTGGGACCTGCCCTGGGAAGAGTGAAGACATGCGAAGCGGCTCTCAATTTTTTGCTCAAAAAAGCAAAACATCTGTTGCATGTTTCAACCGCTGGCTATACTCCCAGCCCTGCAAATCAGCAGCCCTGCTCGGGTGGCGGAATTGGTATACGCGCAAGACTAAGGATCTTGTGCCGAAAGGCTTAAGGGTTCGAGTCCCTTCCCGAGCACCACTCTTCTCAACAGAGAGAGTGCCCCACTCAAAACAACAAGTCGAGAGGCTGGCAAGATTCCTGCATCAAGCGGCGTAATTCAGGATATGCTCACTCTTTCCGGTCCTTCCCATGGCAAACTTTGCGACGGTTACTCGCGTCGTGACTTTCTGCGCATCGGTGGCCTAGCCATGGGTGGGCTTTCTCTGCCGGACCTTTTGAAGGCCGAAGTCGAGGCCAAGGCAGGTCGCAGCTTCAAATCCATCATCATGATCTACCTGTGCGGTGCACCGCCGCACCAGGACATGTGGGATCTGAAGATGGATGCACCGCTGGAGATTCGCGGGCCTTATAAACCCATCTCGACCAATGTGGCAGGCATTCAGATCTCTGAGCATGCGCCACGGCTGGCCAAGATGATGGACAAGTTGGTGCCCATCCGGAGCATGTACGGATCCCCCACGGGAGCCCATGATTCCTTCATTTGTTATACCGGGCGTGCGCCCAATCCGGCGGGCGGTGCAGCACCCACAGGACGGCAGGCCGACCATCCCTCGCTAGGCTCCGTGGTGTCACGTTTGAAAGGGCAGGGGGATCCCGCGATGCCTGCCTTCATCGGCCTGTCACCGAAAGCGGGTCATCCGCCTTATGGCTCACCTGGGCATCCTGGATATCTGGGACCTTCGCACTCCGCTTTCCGCCCGAACGGGGCCGGGGTGGAAGACCTCAAGTTGAACAACATCTCCATGAGCCGGTTGGATGATCGCCGCGCTTTGCTGACCGGGTTTGACCAGTTCCGCCGTGACCTGGATCACTCGGGTCTCGTGGAAGGCATGGATTCGTTTAACCAACAGGCTTTTAACGTGCTCACCTCCAGCAAGCTGCTGGATGCCTTGGACCTGGAGAAGGAGTCGCCCAAGATCCGTGAACGTTATGGCAAGGGCGACCCGAAAAACTACGGCGATGGTGCACCGCTGAACCTGGAGCATTTCCTCATGGCGCGCCGCCTCGTTGAAGCTGGTGCACGTGTGGTGACGCTGAACTTTGGCCGCTGGGATTTCCATGACCGCAATTACCCGCAGTTGCTACGGCACCTGCCTTTGTTTGATCAGGGCATGAGTGCGCTGGTGCAGGATCTGCATGACCGCGGCCTGGACAAGGATGTGGCCGTGGTGGCCTGGGGTGAGTTTGGCCGCACGCCAACTGTAAATGCCCAAGGTGGTCGCGACCACTGGCCACGCGTGGGCGGGGCGATGCTGGCAGGCGGCGGGTTCAAGACCGGGCAGGTGATCGGCGCGACAGACCGCCTGGGCGGTGAGCCGACGGAGCGCGGGGTCCACTTCGGCGAGGTGTTTGCCTCGCTGTATCAGTTCATGGGCATTGATCCGCACAAGAACACCCTGGATGATCTTTCGGGCCGTCCTCAGTATCTGGTGGATGGCTGGCAGGCGATGCCGGAACTGGTGTAGAGACAAATCAGCAAGAGTCTGAGGAAGACATGCGTATCAATGCGCATGTCGTCACTGCATCCAACACGCAGGCACACACGCCGGGAGGTGATCCAGGCGGGGGCAGTCGGCCTCCTGGGGCTTGGGATGAATCATCTGGCAGCCCTTCAATCACTAGCGGCTCCGGCCAAACCGCCAAGGGCCAAGTCGGTGATCTACATCTTCCTTTCAGGAGGGCTGGCCCAGCATGAAAGCTTTGACCTGAAGCCCGATGCGCCGATGGAGATTCGCGGGGAGTTCAAACCCATCCGCACCCGCACGCCGGGCCTGCACATCTGCGAGCATCTGCCCCGGCTGGCGAAGATCTCCAACAAGTGGTCGCTGGTGCGTTCGCTGACGCATGGCAGCAATGACCACTCGTTCAGCCATCATGTCATGCTGACGGGGCGCAGCGAACTGCCGGTGGGCATTGACCGCACGAAGCCGCAGAAGTCCGACCACCCGAGCATGGCCTCGCTGGCGACAGCGCTGCTGCCACGAACGAACAACCTGCCTCCGGCGATCGTGCTGCCGGACAAGCTGATCCACCGCACGGGCAGTGTGTTGCCCGGCCAGTTTGGTGCCACCTTGGGGGCCAAGCATGACCCGTGGTTTTTGGAGATGTCACCTTACCATCCCAAACACTATGGGGCCTTCCCGCAGTACCTGTTTCATCATGAGCGCGGGTTTGAAGTGGATGAGAGCCTGCGTTTCCAGGCTCCGCATCTGTCTTTGCCACAGGGCCTCAGCCTGGACCGTGTGATGGACCGCGTCTCCCTGCGCAATGCGCTGGAGCAGCAGACGGATGACCTGACGGCCATCGCCGGGGATGTGTCCTTTGATGCTACCCGCCAGGCGGCCGTCTCGTTGTTAGGCAACAAGAAGGTGCATGAGGCTTTCAGCCTGGACAAGGTGGACCCGAAGTGGCTGGACCGCTATGGCCGCCACAGCTTTGGGTGGAGCCTGCTGATGGCGCGCCGTCTGGTGGAAAGCGGCGTGCGGATGGTGCAGGTGAATCTGGGGAACAATGAGAGCTGGGACACGCATCAGTCGGCCTTTCCCAATTTGAAGAACCTTTTGTTACCGCCCATGGATCAGGCGGTGAGCGCCCTGATCGAAGACCTGGATGCCAACGGGCTTTTGGATGAGACGATGGTGGTGGTGGGAAGCGAGTTCGGTCGCACGCCGAAAATTTCAAAACTGAGCGCCACGGCCCTCCCGGGGCGGGATCACTGGGGAAGTGTGCAGAGCCTGCTCATCGCTGGCGGCGGTGTGAAAGGAGGCCGTGTGATTGGGTCCAGCGACAAAATCGGCGGTTATCCGGACAGTGATCCGCAGACACCGGAAAATCTGGCCGCGACGATCTATGAGGCCCTGGGGCTGCCGCGTGAGCAAATGTGGCATGATTTCACCGGCAGGCCGCACACGCTTTATATGGGAAGTCCCATCGCCGGGCTGATCTGAGGCAGGTCGTTGATATAAATGGCCTGCAGGTGGCCGTATTGTTTTGGGTTCGAAATAACACCGCACACATGTTCCTCATCCAAGACTCCTCATTCTACCACGATGGCATCGGCACAAGCCGAGCTGTGGCCCGTGGGCGGGCAGTCATGTCTCATGGGAGTATGCCACTCAAACGCCTGTTTTTGTCGCTGATGCTGGGACTGGGTGCGACGGCTTCTGGACTGGCCGCCGAGGCACCGCGCAAGCTGAATTTTGCCAACGACATCATGCCCATTTTGACCAAGGGCGGTTGCAACTCCGGCGGCTGCCATGGCAAGGCCAGCGGACAGAACGGTTTCAAACTTTCACTCCTGGGCTTTGAGCCGCAGGAGGACTATGAGCACATCGTGAAGGAGGCGCGGGGCCGCCGTCTTTTTCCTGCTGCGCCCGAACAGAGCCTGCTGCTGACCAAGGGAACGGCACAACTGCCGCATGGCGGCGGCAAGAAGCTGGATCCCAAATCGGAAGACTACCAGGACCTCGTGCGCTGGATCCGCGAAGGCATGCCTTATGGCAAGGACACGGACCCGAAGATGGCCCACATCCGTGTGGAACCGGCAGTGCTGACAATGCCACTGAAAGGCAGCCAACAGCTCAAAGTCACCGCTCACTATACCGATGGTTCAACCCGCGATGTGACGAAACGCGCGCTTTATGAGCCAAATGAAAAGGCCATGGCCGAGACGAGTGAGACTGGCAAGGTGACGCTCTTTGACCTGCCGGGTGATGTGGCGGTGATGGTGCGTTATCAGGGCAAGGTGACGACCTTCCGGGCCACGATTCCTCTGGGGGCTCCGGTGGAAAAACTGCCGCCGGTACGCAACTACATTGATGATCTGGTGATCGCCAAACTGAAGACCATCGGCATGCCGCCATCTGAAGTGTGTGACGATGCCACCTTCCTGCGCCGTGCCACCCTGGACATCACGGGAAGACTGCCGACGCCGGAGGAGATGAAAGACTTCCTGGCCTCGAAAGACAGCAACAAACGTGCGCTGCGCGTGAATGAGCTGACGGACAGTCCTGAGTATGCCGAATACTTTGCCAACAAGTGGAGCGCCCTGCTGCGCAATCAGCGCACGCAACCGGCCTATGCACGCGGCAGCTATCTGTTCTGGTCGTGGATCCGTGACAGCTTGGCGGATAACAAACCGTTCGACCAAATTGCGCGTGAGGTGGTGACGGCCTCCGGCAGTCTGGATCAGCATCCGCCCGTGGCCTGGTATCGGCAAGTGAAGGAACCGAAACAGCAGATGGAGGATGTGGCTCAGCTCTTCCTGGGCACGCGCATGCAGTGTGCCCAGTGCCATCATCACCCTTTCGAAAAATGGAGCCAGCAGGACTACTATGGGTTCGCGGCGTTCTTTGCCAATGTCAGTCGCAAGGCAGCAGGGGCAAAGGATGAGGAACTGGTCTTCAGCAAGCGCGGTACGGCCCAGATGACAAACCTGCGCACCAAGCAGCCTGTGGCACCCACAAGCCTGGGGGGCGAGGCGATGAAGCTGCGGCCGGAGCAGGATCCGCGTCTGGCCCTGGCCGACTGGATGAGCCGTGAGGACAATCCCTTTTTTGCCCACACGCTGGTGAACCGTTACTGGAAGCATTTCTTCAATCGCGGTCTGGTGGAGCCGGAAGATGACATGCGCGAAACGAATCCCCCGGTGAACCCAGAGCTTCTGAATGCCCTGGCGGCTGATTTTGTGAAGAGCGGCTACGACCTGAAACAACTGGTACGGACGATCACCAACTCCTCCACCTACCAGCTCAGTGCGCAGCCTAACCAGTGGAATGCCAAAGATCGCCAGAGCTTCAGCCGCTATTACCCCAAACGCCTGAATGCCGAAGTGCTGTATGATGCGGTGAACAACCTGCTGGAAAACGAAAGCAAGTTTACCGGGCAGGCCCCAGGCACGCGTGCGGTGGCGCTGCCGGACAACAGCTACAATCAAAGCACGTATTTCCTCACGGTGTTTGGGCGGCCGGATTCATCGAGCGCCTGTGAATGCGAACGCACGCAGGAGGCGAGCCTGGCACAGAGTCTGCACCTGCTGAACGCGGCGGACATCCAGACCCAGCTTGCCCGTGGCGATGGCCGGGCTGACCGAATGGCTAAAGATGCCCGGCCAGATGATGACAAGATCACCGATGTCTATCACCTGGCACTCAGCCGGGAGCCGACAGCGAAAGAGCTGCAACTGGCCCAATCTCATCTGGCCAAAAAGCTGGCAGGAAAAAAGGACCAAGAAGCGCTGAACAGCCGCAAGGAAGCCTTCGAGGACATTCTATGGGCCTTGATGAACACGAAAGAGTTTCTGTTTAACCATTAAGCCGATGCGTTTCCCAAGACCGACGATGATGCATCGTCATGCCCTTGCCATTGCGGCGCTGTTCCTGTGCCCAGTGATGGCTCTCCTGGCCCAGGCCACTTTTCCCACGCCGATACTTACCTCGCTGGCTCCTTTGGGTGGCAAGCCTGGAAGCAAGGTGGAGATGCAGTTTAAAGGGGCTGATCTCGACGGGGCCAAAACGCTTCTGCTCAGCAGTTTGAGGAGTGCCTATTCGCGCAGTCTTCCGCTGGAAGCGCAGGCGGGAAAGAAAGGCGTGCTCACGGTTCAATTGCCGGATGATCTGCCTCACGACCTTTATGATGCGCGGCTGACCGGGCGATATGGAGTGTCCAATCCACGGGTTTTCCAGGTTAGTAACCTCGCAGTCGTGGAGTCTCCGGGAACGAATGTCAAAGCGGCCACGGCCTTGAAAGTGCCGCTGGATTCGGCCATTCAAGGCGTCTTCAAAGACGGTGTGCCGCATTGGTTTGCCTTTGATGCCAAAAAGGGGCAGCGGGTGCTGGCGGTCTTTGTCGGAGCTGCTTTCAATTCACGGGTGTCCTTGGTCGGGACCGTGATGGATGGAGCTGGCCGTGAGGTGGCCAGGATGCGCGACGGTTTGCTGGACTTTGCAGCACCGGCGGACGGCGTGTTCAAACTGCGGGTGAATGATCTGATGTATGGCAGCGGGGATGAGTTTGGTTATCGGCTCAGCCTAACCACAGGTGCGGTGGTGTGGGGTGTCGCCGGGGAAATGGTTTATGGATGGAATCTGCCCGGCGGCAAGGTGGTGGAGGGACTGAAGGTAAGCCAGGGCCAACCTCTTCAGCGGCTTCAAGCCGAAGCTTCGCTGGTGTCCAGGCTCATGGCCGACAGCCCGTTTCATCCCTATCTGCTGGGGAAAGAAACGGAATCACCCGAAGTGCAGGCCGGCGTGACAGCGGTTCAGGTGGGGGAAGAATTCAGCGGCTGGTTTCCAGCAAGAGGGACGGCGCGTGTGTTTGATCTGGCCTTCAAGGCGGGGGACCGTTTCACCATCGAGGTCGTCTCCCAGCAATCCGGCTTGCCGACGGATCCGATCCTGGCCATCGAATCTGTGAAGAAGGATGCGGCGGGCAAAGAGACCCTGACCTTGCAGGCGGATGTCAATGACCCGGCTGCCAGCCTGCCTGCGCCTGGGGTAAGGATGATGAGGCTGGATCCTTTGTATGCGTATGAGGCCAAGGCCGATGGTGTTTTTCGCCTTTCATTGAGCGATCCTTTGAACGCGGCGAATGGGCGTCGTTATCCTTATCGCCTGCGGATATCCAAGGCAGGGGACAACAGGCTGGACCATGCCATCGCCCTTCATCCTACCCTGCCTCCGGTGGCCGCTGTGGGCCCTTATGAAATGGCGAGCGCCAATGTCTGGCGGCAAGGCATGACGGCGCTGGAGGTGGTTTTGCCCGGTCGCACGCCGCAGAGTGCGGCTGCTGAACTGACGGTCTCGGAATTGCCTGCTGGAGTGACGTGTTTGGGCGGATTTGTGGGCCCGGGACAGTCGCTGGGTTACATTGGTTTTCGCGCTTCGGGAGATGCCCCGATGGGAGCGGCCATCTTGGGCGGGCTGAAACGCACGGCCTTCCTGAGCTGGGCGGTGAAGGATACAGGACGGGAGGCCATGCACACTCGCATCGCCGGTGCACCTGCGTTGGGCGTGGTGGCTGAGCAGGCACCGGTGCTCATTGAATCGGCGACAACGGGAGTGCAGGAGGTGGCTGCCGATGGCACGCTGGAGCTGGCTTTCAAAGCCGTGCGGCATGGCTCATTCACAGATGCGCTGAAACTGAAAGTCCTGGGGCTGGTGGATGTGGCCAAGGCACCGGAACTGGCCATTCCCGCCAAAGCCAACGAGGGCAAGCTGACACTGGATATGAAGGCCCTGAAGCTGACTCCCGGAGAGTATGGTTTCATTCTTCAAGGACCGGCCAAGATGCCGTTCCGACGGGAAGCTGCGGCGGTGGCTGGCGCAGATACGGCGGCCAAGAAAGCGGCCCAGGCGCAGTCAGAGGCGAAGAAGGAACTGGAGGCTGCCAAAGCTGCCCTGAAGGCCATCAAGCCTGAGGACAAACCAGGGCTGGCTGCCGCCCAGGCCAAGGCCGATGCAGCGGCCAAGAAGCTGGCCCAGGCCGATCAAATGAAGGTGACGGCGGAGAAGGCCGCGAAAGATCTCGCTGCGAAAAATCCCGCCAAGGACACGACCTTCATCGTGTATTCCAACCCGATCCGCATCCGAGTGAAGGAGCCCGCCAAGAAATGAAACGTGTTCTGTTTTGTCTTACTTTTTGTTGGGCCTGCGGGCCGCTGATCCAGGGCGCGACGATCAACTTTGAAAAGCAGCTCTGGCCTGTGCTCAAGGACAATTGTCTGGCCTGTCACAACAAGACCACGACCAAAGGGGAACTGAACATGGAGACCCCTGCGCTGATGATTCAGGGTGGGGAAAATGGCAAGGGCATCGAGGCCGGGCAAGGTGAGAAGAGCCTGATCTATCTGGCCGCCGTCGGTGAATGGGATTCGGAGATGCCACCGAAGAACAACAAGGTGGGGGCGGTGAAGCTGACCTCAGGAGAGCTGGCCCTGCTGAAGCAATGGATTGATGAAGGGGCGCTTTACTCGGCCCGGCAGGAAAAGGTGATTGCCTGGGAGCCGTTGCCTGAGAGCTACCGGCCCATCTATGCCTCCGCCATCACGGCGGACGGCCGTTATGCGGCGGCGGCACGCGGCAATCAGGTGACGCTGTATCATCTGCCGACGGGCACGGCCATGACGCGCCTGACGGATGAGGCCTTGCTGAAGTCCGGCCTGTATCAAAAGCCGGGAGTGGCCCATCGCGACATTGTACCTGCGATGACCTTCAGCCCAGATGGTAGCCATCTGGCGACTGGCAGCTTCCGTGAGGTGAAGATCTGGCGGCGTGAAGAGTCGAAGCCGAAGCCTGTAAATGCTCCGGCAGCTCTGGCGGAAACGAAATTCAGTTTGGCCAGCACCGTCGCAGATACGGTGGCTCTGATGGATAAACCGACGGGCCAAAAGCTGCGTGATTTTAAGCATGGCGCGGCCGTTTCCGCCTTTGTGCTTAGTGCGGACAACCAGCGTCTGGCGACAGCCGGGGCGGATCACCAGGTCAAGATTTGGGAGGTGGCCACGGGCAAGCTGCTGCTGGGCATTCAGGGGGATCTGGCTTCTGCGGTGACCCTGATGGAAAAGGCGGATGCCATTGCCAAAACAACCTCTGAAGCTGCCTGGCAAACCTCGGCGATTGCCAAAGCTGAAAAGGAGGGCACGGATCTCGCCGCTCGATTGAAGAAGGCTAAGGAGTTGGCCGATGCCGCCAGAAAAGAACACGAAGACAAAGCCAAGATGCTGAAACCGAAACAGGAGGCGAAGGTGGCAGCAGACAAGGCACGGGCCGAAACTGAAAGCCTGCTGGCCAAGGTTCCTGAAGGAAAGCCTGACGTGGCCTTGATCCAGAAAAACAAGGAGGCCGGAGCCAAGTCTGAGACGGCGTCAATGCAACTGGCGGAAGCGCAGGAGGCACTGATGCGGGCCGAGGCAGGAATCAAAGATGCGGAGGCTGAAATCAAGCTGGTGACGACAGCGATGGCCCAGGCCACAGAGGCTGTGGCAGCAGCCAAGCTGGCACTGGAAACCGCGAAGAAGGAAACGGCGGCGGCCACTGCAGCGAAGAACGAAGCCACCAAGGCGCAAGCCGGTGCCATCCCAACCCTGACATCCCTTTGTTTTTCACCGGATGGCCTACAGGTCGCGGGGCTGGATGCTGGGGGGCAGGTGCGCGTCTGGTCCACCCAGACAGGCGGGCCGGTGAGCCAGCAAACGGTGACTGAAGTCGGGCAGACAAAAACGATATCATGGCCAACGCCAGCCGGATGGGTGATCACCGGGGACAATGCCAGTGTGCTGCATGCCGATGAGGCGCAGGCAGCGTGGAAGCTGGAACGCACGCTGGGCAGCGGCGATGACAAATCTGCGATCACGGACCGGGTGAATGCCCTGGCCTTTTCAGCCGATGGCAAGACGCTGGCGATTGGCAGCGGCGAACCCTCGCGCAGTGGCGACATCCTCCTTTGGGCATTGGATAAAAATCAAGTGATGGCCAACTTCACGGAGCACCATCTGGACAGCGTGTTATGCCTGGATTTTTCCCCCGATGGGAAGCTGCTGGCCTCCGGCGGGGCCGACAAAGTGGCGCGCATCACCGATCTGGCGACACGCAAGGTGGTGAAGGTCTTTGAAGGCCATACGCATCATGTGTTAGGCCTGTCCTGGCGTTACGATGGCCGGATGCTGGCCACTGCGGGGGCAGACAATGTGGTCAAAATTTGGGACTGGACCGTGGGGGACCGACGCAAGAATGTGGACGGCTGGGACAAGGAGATCACGGCCATTGGTTACCTGGGCAGCAGCGACGTGCTGGCAACGACCTCGGGGGATGGCAAGGTGCGGCTGATCAACAGTGCCGGGGCCGAGGTGAAGTCTCTTCCTGGTGTGAAGGACTTCATGAATGCGCTGGCCTCAAGCCGGATGGGCGAGTGGCTGGTGGCAGGCGGCGAGGAAGGCGTGCTGCACGTGTGGAATGTGGCTTCGGGAAAAGAGGTGGGACGCTTCAACACGGAGCGTTGAAGAGCTTCAGTTTCCGGAGACGGATCACACCAGTCGCATCTTTTTGCGCAGCAACCACTCGATGCTCAGGAGCGCGATCACCGCCCCGAACCACCACCAGCTAGACCATAAGATGGTTTCGGCAATGGTGGTTTGTTTTCGGTCAATGGACTGGAGGAGATTGGGCAGTTCGGTGGCGGCCTGTTCTTCACGCAGGAAACGGCCTCCGGAAGCTGTGGCCATGGCTTCCAGAAGAGGGCGGTTCATGGTCAGGGTGGCCCATTCGGGATTGCCCGCATCCGCGACGCGAAGGGACAACCGGAGATTGCTGCGCGTGGCGGTCGGGCTTTCCGCGACAGCGATCTCGTAGGCTCCTGCCTTCAGCGGCGGGGTGAGGGTGCGGTAGATGCCAAAGTGGGTGGGGTCGGGCTCCAGTTGCAGGGTGGCCACTTCCTTGCCATCCAGCAGCAGGAAGGCCCGGGGTTCGGCATTGCTGACGAGATCTCCGGCGGCATTGCGGATGCGCACGCGGAGTTCGGATTGTTCTCCCGGGGTGTAACGCAGCCTGTCTGTGCCGATGGAGATCTGCTTGTCCTCGGCCTGAAAGGGCGGCGCGGCGATCCAGGCGGCGAGCTGCATCCACAGGCGCTGATGGTAAAGATCCCCCACCTGATAGCGCCAACGCCAGAGATCATCGGTGCCGAGATAAAGCACCGCGCCCGCACCCACCGGGCGGAAGACGGCGGCGGGACTGCCGGCCTTGGCAGATGGGGCGGTGCCTGTCTGGAAATAGGCCAGGGTGGTGGCGCCGGGCTGTGCCTGCACACTGGAGGCCCAGCGCATGTCTGGCAGAGTGGGCCAGAGGCTGCTATTGGCGCTCGGGCTGTCACTCAGGCGGAGGGCCGATTCGCGCTCCCCTTCGGAGCTGAGGCTCCAGACGATCTTTTGGTTAGGCGGAGCGGCTGTGGCAGCCCAGGTCACCGGCAGCAGGGAGGCTGTTTTGCCCTGGGCCCATTGCTTCAGATGCCCCCGCACACCATCAATGAGGATGAGGCCGCCTCCGCGTTTTTCGACGAACTCGAGCAACCAGTCCGTTTGGGCCGGGCTGAAGCGTGATGGCGGCACGTCCCCGAGCAGCACCAGGTCATAGCTGAGCAGATCTTCCCGCGTTTTGGGGAAGTCCTTTTGCAGGGCTCCGTCCTGGGGTTTCTCGGCATAATCATCCAGCAGCAGCCTGACTTCCCAGCGGTCATCGCGGTCGAAATGGTTGTGGATGTAGCGGGTTTCCCAGCGCGGGCGGCCATCGAGGATGAGCACCTTGCGTTTCCGGCTCAGCAGATGCAAGGCCACCTCGCGGGTGTTGTTGGCGCGTGTTTTTTCAATGCCGGATCGCTCGCCCTGCACGGCCACTTGCACTTGCAAAAGGCGCAGGGTTTTGTCGCGCTCAGCCGCCGCGGCCTCGGGCAGTTGCTTGACCGGAAAGGTGAAGTCAAAGCGGCGTTCGCCTTTGCCCTCCGCCGTGAAGTTTTGCTCCCACATTGTTTTTCCACCGCTGGAAATTCGCACTTGGGCCGGGGTGCCGGAGGGCAGGGAATCGCTGACCATCACCCGGCCCTGCAGATTCTCCTCCGTGAAAACGGACTCCGCCGTGAGGACATTCAGCACACTGAGATCGGGCGGCGGAATCTCGCTGCCAAAGCCGATGGTGAAGATGGGGGTGCCTGCCTGCTTCATGGTGGCGGCAAACTCCTCCGGGGAACCGGCGGCATTGTGCTGGCCATCGGTGAGCACGACCAGTGCGGTGCCGGGATTGGCCGGGCCGAGGGCCTCGCGCAGGGTGCTGTCGAGATTGGTGATCGGCACATCGGCCTGGAGGTCAAACTCCGAAGGCATGTCACCGGAGGTGTCCTTGCCCTTTTGCCGGTGCCACCACAGGCGCTGGGTCTGCTGGCCGCGCAGGAGCACCAGTTCCACGTCTTGGGTCTCAGTCAGTTTTTTCAGCAGGGGGGTGGTGCCGCTGAGCAGCATCTTTTCGGCCCGGGTGAGCCGGGAATCGCTGGAGCGGGGAGCCTCCTGTCCCGGTGCGGACGGACGTTCATCCTCCAGTTTCATGCTGGAGGAGGTATCGACGGCGAGGACGACCCGGCCCAGTTGACGCTGGGTGGTCTCGCGCCGCAGCACCGGCCCCGAAAGGGCGAGGACCAAAATGAAGACAGCCAAGGAACGGAGCGCCGCCGGTAGCCATGAGGCCGCCCCAGCCAGACGCCGGGATTCGCGGCGGTAGAGAAACCACATGGCCGCAGCCAGCACGAAGGCCAGCACCCAGACCGCCAGGGCAGGGTAGTCCCCGGTAAAGCGGAGGGTGGATTCGGTGGTGGGATTCACTGCGGGGTCAAAAAACGTTCAGACTTGGAAAGGGGCTGTTCACCGCCTCACTGTCGCCTCGCCCTTAAACTCACAAAGTCAAAAGGGCATCAAAGAACAGCGGCAAAACCCAAAACCTAGCGAGAAAAACACGGGAAGTTTTTGTCCACGGCCCCCTGGGGCGTGTTGGCGTGGGTCCGGCGGCCTTTTTTGTGCCACGCGGACCCTCAGCTCCAGGTTGCGCAACGGCAGTTTCGCGCCCATCATCGCGGCCCCCTTTGGCCCTTTGCCGTTTCTTTTCCCATGCTCGCACAACTCGACTCCCTCAAAACCGAAGCCCTCGCCGCGCTCGATACCCTGTCCGATGAAGCTGCGCTGGAAGCCTTCCGCATTGATTACCTGGGCAAAAAAGGCCAGCTGACCGCCCTCAGCGCGGGCATGCGCGATGTGGCCCCCGACCTGAAAAAGGAAGTGGGTGCCAAGCTGAACGAAGTGCGCGAAGCGATCACCGGTGGTCTCACCAGCCGTCAAGAAGCCCTGCAAGCGGCCAAGGACGCCGCCTCTGTGGCGGGCATTGATCTGAGCCTTCCTGGTCGCCCTGGCGCAGGGGTGGGCACACTGCACCCGCTGACCCAGATCCGCGACCTCGCCGTGCGCACCTTGCGCCGCGTCGGCTTTACCCTTGCGGATGGCCCGGAGATCGAGACCGAGTGGCATTGCTTTGATGCGTTGAACACCCCGGCGGACCACCCGGCCCGCAATGAGAGCGACACCTTCTATCTTCCAGATGGCCGCCTGCTGCGCACCCACACCTCCAGCGTGCAGATCCGCACCATGGAAACCGTGAAAGCCCTCCCGGTGCGCATCATCGCTCCCGGGGCCGCCTATCGTCGCGATGAAATCGACGCCACGCACCTGAGCGTCTTCAACCAGATCGAAGCCCTCTATGTGGACAAGGACGTAAGCTTGGCCGACCTCAAAGGCACGCTGGAGTTCTTCTTCCGCGAAGTCTTCGGCCCGAAAACAGTCGTCCGTTTCCGCCCGCATTTCTTCCCGTTCACGGAGCCGAGCTTCGAGATTGACGTGAAGCTGGAAGCCAAGGGCAAGGAAGCCCGCTGGATCGAGATCGCCGGTTGCGGCATGGTGGACCCCGCCGTGTTTGCCGAAGTCAGCAAGAAGCGTGGCGATGACCTCTTCGATCCCGAAAAGGTCACCGGCTTTGCCTTCGGCATGGGCCTGGACCGCCTCGCCATGATCCTCCATGGCATCTCCGACATCCGCCACCTCATCGAAAACGACGCCCGCTTTTTGCAGCAGTTTTAAGGACAGGGGCACCCCGCTTTTACAGGATTGACAAGATTTCAGGATTAACAGGATTTATCTTTTGGCTTATGACGATTGACCAGCTCACCGAAAGCGTGATTGGCATGGCCATGGAGATTCATCGGCACATGGGGCCTGGTTACAATGAATCCATCTATCATCGAAGCCTGGAAGTGGAACTCGCTGCTACCGGAATTCCTTTTGAATCCGAGGTGCCCATCAATGTCTTCTACAAAGGCAAAATCGTCGGCAAATTTGAAGCGGATATGGTCATCACCATCGGCAAGAAGCTCCTCATTGAACTCAAGTCCTGCGAGACCATCGTCAAAGCCCACGAAGCCCAGACCGTGAACTACCTCACCGCCACCGGCATTGATGACGGCCTCATCCTCAACTTCGGTGCCCCCAGCCTCCAGTTTAAGCGCAAATTCCGCCTCTACCGCCCCAGCCAATCGTGCATCGCCCCCTTCGATATCCAATAACAAGAAAACCAAAATCCTGTTAATCCTGAAATCTTGTTAATCCTGTAAAATAGGCCCGCCCTTCATCTCAGTCTCCCTTTTCCTCCCTCGTCTCCCATGCAAGTTTCCCTCTCCTGGCTCAGCACCCATCTTGATCTCAGCGCTTACTCCACGGCCCAGCTTTCGGACCTCCTGACCTTTGCGGGCATTGAGGTGGAAGGCATTGAGGAAACAGGCGTTGCTTCTGACAAGGTGGTGGTGGCGCAGATTGACTCCTTTGTGCAGCATCCGAATGCGGACAAGCTGAGCGTTTGCCAGGTGGATGACGGCTCCGGCACCCTGCGCCAGATTGTCTGTGGGGCGAAGAACTTCAAGGCCGGGGACAAGGTGCCCCTGGCGCTTCCGGGCGCGGTGCTTCCAGGGGGCTTCACCATCAAGGAAGGCAAGCTTCGCGATGTCATCTCCAACGGCATGATGTGCAGCGGCAAGGAAATCGGCCTCGGCGAAGACACCGGCGGATTGCTGATCTTGGATGCATCGCTGCCGGTCGGCAAACCGCTCAAGGAAGTCATCGCTTCGGACACGGTTTTCGATCTGGAAATCACCCCGAACCGTTCGGACCTTCTCAGCCATCTGGGCCTCGCCCGCGAGCTGTCCGCATTGACTGGCCTTCCTTTGAAGGGACAGCGCGATCATGTTGCCGCTACGTCCCAGTCGCGCCCTGCGCAAGATTCTGAAGTCGCGATGCAGGCCACCGATGGCTGCCCGTATTACACGGCGCGTGTCATCAAAGGTATCAAGGTGGCGCCGAGTCCGGATTGGCTCAAAGCCCGCCTGGAGAGCATCGGTCTGCGTCCGATCAACAACATCGTGGACATCACCAACTATGTCCTCATGGAAATGGGCCAGCCTTTGCATGCCTTTGACCTCGACAAACTCAATGGCGGCATTGTCGTGCGTCGTGCGGCCGAAGGTGAAAAGATCCTCGCTCTCGATGGAACAGAGCCAGCGCTGCTTCCAGAAGACCTCGTCATTGCCGACAGCCAGCGTCCGGTCGCCATTGCAGGTGTCATGGGCGGTGAAGAAACCGGCGTCACCGACAGCACGGTGAACATGCTGCTGGAGAGCGCCTACTTCACACCTTCAGGCATCCGCCGCACCTCGCGTCGTCTCGGCATCCATTCGGATTCCAGCTACCGTTTTGAGCGCGGCTGCGATCCGCAGCAGGTCCAGGGGGCCTCGGATCTGGCGGTGAAGCTCATTCTCGAAATCGCTGGTGGCAAGGTGGAGGGTACCCTCGCCGCCGCCGGTGCCGCGCCAGTCCTCCTGCAGGAGGTCACGCTGGATGAAGGGCGTGCGCATCGTTTGTTAGGCATCCCGGATCTCAGCACGGAGGAAGCCCACGGCATCCTCACCAAGCTGGGGCTGAACAAGACAGGCGGCGATGCTGAAAAGACCGTCTGGTCCATCCCCAGCTACCGCCTGGACCTCGTCCGCAGCGTGGACCTCGTGGAGGAGGTGGCCCGTGTGGTCGGCCTGGATCGTGTGCCTTCACGCTTCACCGCCGTCATGGCCAGCGGCGATGCCACGGACCGCCAGTATGACCACGTCATGCAGCTTCGTCAGGCTTTGGCCAATCGTGGTTTTAATGAGGCCCAGACCCTGCGCCTCGTCTCCACCGCACAGATCAGCGACAGCCTGGGCAGTGTCAATCCGGCCGCCGTCAGCGTGGCCCTGAAGAATCCCCTCAGCGAGGACCTCACCACCCTGCGTCCCAGCCTCATCCCTGGCCTTCTGGCCACGGCGGCGCTGAACAATCGCCAGGGTTTACAGCGCCTGCGGTTCTTTGAATCCGGTCGCGTTTTTCTGAAGCTGCCCAATGGCCAGACCCGTGAGGAAGATCGCCTCGCTATCCTGCTAAGCGGTCCGGTGGCCACCAGCTCCTGGCATGGCCGCGAGCCTCAGGCTGCGGATGTCTTTGATCTTCGTGGGGTCGTCGAGTCCCTGCCCGGTGTCACGGCATTGGACATCAAGCCCTTGGCCGACAACGGCACCTTCCTCCTGCACAGCGAGCTGAAGGTCGGCAATCGTGTGCTTGGCTGGATCGCCCAGGTGCACCCGTCCCGTGCCCGCCAGTTGGATGCCCGCCATCCGGTGTACGTGGTTGAGCTCCTTCTCAGCGCCCTGCGTCAGGGCAGCAGCGGCCCGGCCAAGTTTGAGGAACTGCCCCGTTACCCGGCCATCACCCGCGATGTCGCTTTCGAGCTTCCTGCGGATCTGGCCAATACCAAGGTCAACGCCTTCTTCACGGGCCTCAAAGAGCCTCTTTTGGTCAAGGCTGATCTCTTCGATGTCTTCCTGGACCCCACTGGTACCAAGCTGCCGGCCGACCGTAAATCCGTGGCCTGGACGCTGACCTACCGTTCCGGGGAAAAGACCCTGGAAACCGCCGAGGTGGATGCCGTCCACGCTCGCATTCTGGCCTCGCTCGAGAAGGCGCTGCCAGCGACGATTCGCCGCTAAGTCTGTGTTTAACAGCCGATGACCTTCTTTAAAGAGGAGGCCATCGGCTGGTCATTCACAGTTACTTTTTCTCGGCCAGAATCTTCGCCGCTTCCTCTTTGCCAATCTCTCGCACGAAGAGATTTCTCCAGCGGATCTCACCACCGTGTGTCTGTAGCATGAGGGGACCGCTAGCAGGCAGGGGCTGGGTTTTGTCCCAGAAGTTTTCCATCTTGGCACCATCCACCACCAGCTTGTCGTTCAGCCAGATCCAGGTGATGTCACCGACTTGACGGATGCGAAAGCTGTTCCATTCGCCAAAAGGTTTGTCCGCCAGCACCAGCGGGTCGCGACCCGGTGTTTTGGGCGTGTTGTTAAATAGGCCACCTGAGCCCAGCTTGGGATGGCGGTCCGGCTTTTTGGCATCGTCGGGCTGGTTGATGTCCCAGATTTGCACCTGGGGATTGCCGCGCAGGTAGATGCCGCTGTCGGCCTTGGCCACCGTTTTGTATTCGATGAGGAACTCCATGTCCCCAAAGGCCGCATCCGTGGTGGCATAGGGGCCGGTGCCGATGTTGACGAGCTCGCCGTTTTCCACCCGCCAGTGCTGGGCGAATTCCTCGCGCATCTTTTTCAGGGCGACGTCTTTTTTCTCTCCGCTCAGTTTCACCACCGAGTGCGGGTTCAGCCCATGCCAGCCAGTGAGGTCTTTGCCATTGAAGATGGCTTTAAATCCGGGCGGTGGCGTCGGTTCGTTGGCGGAAAGGGGCAGGGTGGCGAGCGCCAAAAGGGCGGCGAGGAGGGAGAAAGGCGGGCATTTCATAAAGGATCGTAGGGGGGTAACGAAGCCAAGGCGGGCCATTATGCGCTCAGGAGTGGCCTGCATTCAGCTTTTTGTGTCCGTCAGAAGTTGTGCCGTTTGGTTGCACACGTGGAGAGGACGCGCTAGATAACAGGCCCTTCATGTCCGACCCCACCAACCGCATTGATCGTCATTTCGCCGGGCTCCGCGCCTCCGGCAAGCGCGCCTTTGTCGCCTACATCTGCGCCGGTGACCCAACTCTGGACGCCACCATTGACGTTGTTTTGGCCCTTGAAAAAGCCGGGGTGGACATCGTCGAGCTCGGTGTGCCCTTCTCAGATCCCCTCGCCGATGGCGTGGTGAACCAGATGGCGGCTGACCGCGCCCTGAAGGCCGGAGCCACCTTTCCGAAGGTGCTGGAAATGATCCGCACCCTGCGGACGAAGTCCCAGATTCCTCTGGTCCTCTTTACCTACCTGAATCCTATCTACACTTATGGTTATGAACGCTTCCATACGGATGCGGTTGCTGCCGGTGTGGATGGCGTGCTGGTGCTGGATCTCCCGCCTGAGGAGGCGCTGCAGAATGCCGAACTGAAGCCCGCCCCGGAACTGGCCCACATTCAGCTCATCGCCCCCACGTCCCCGCCCGAGCGCATCGAGCTCATCGCCAAGAATGCGGAAGGTTTTGTCTATTATGTCTCCCGCCTGGGCGTCACCGGGGCGCAGGTGGAAATCGCTACAGGCATCGCCGAACAGGTGGCCGTGATCAAACAGTCCACCGAAGTCCCCGTTTGTGTCGGGTTCGGAGTGTCCAATCCTGAGCAGGCTGCGACCGTCGCCAGCATGGCCGATGGCGTCGTTGTGGGCAGTGCCATCGTAAAGCTCATCGAAAAGAACGGCGCTGCGCCTGATCTCGCCGCCCAGGTGGAAGCCTTTGTGAAGCCTCTGGTCGCCGCTGTTAAAGCCCTTTCTTGATTCCTTCCGCACAGCCACTCCCCACCTTTGACCGTTGACGTTTGACCTCCTCACGGTCCCCCTCTCCCTCTCCTCCCATGACCCTTAACTTCTGGAAAATGAACGGTGCCGGCAATGACTTCGTCATGCTGGACAATCGCGACCTCTCCCTGGCTCTCACCACGAAGCAAATCGCCCAGCTTTGTGATCGTCATCGCGGCATCGGTGCGGACGGCCTCCTCTGCGTGGAGCCTGCGGCCGATGGCGGCGATTTCAAAATGCGTTATTACAATGCCGATGGTGGCGAGGCTGAAATGTGCGGCAATGGTGCCCGTTGCTTTGGTCGCTTCGTCAATCGCCTGCATGATGACAAGCTGGCGAAGATCCGTTTTGAAACGCTGGCCGGCATGATCTCCGCCGAGTTTGAAGACGGTCAGGTGCGCATCAATATGAGCGCCCCTCACAGCCTGAAGCTCTCCACCGACCTGCCTGTCGCCGGAGAGACTCTCACCGTCCACAGTGTGAACACGGGCGTGCCTCATGCCGTCGTGTTTGTCGAGGATTTGGAAAATGTGCCCGTCCGTGAATGGGGTGCCGGTCTGCGATACCACGAGGCTTACAAGCCCAAAGGCACCAATGCCAACTTCGCCAAAGTGCTGGCTCCGGGCAGCATCTCCATCCGCACCTATGAGCGCGGCGTGGAAGATGAAACCCTGGCCTGCGGCACCGGCATGGTCGCCTGCGCCCTGCTTCACCACGAACTCACCGGCGCACCCAGCCCCGTGACCGTTCTGGTCAAGGGTGGCGACACGCTGCACGTCGGCTTCACCGAAACCGCTCCCCACGAATACACCGACGTCACGCTTTTCGGCCCGGCGGATTTCGTTTTCCAAGGCACCGTTGCTCTCTAAAATATTTTCATCCCCACCCTCATGTTCGCAGGAACCCACACCGCCATTGTCACCCCCTTCCGTAACGGTCAGCTCGATGAGGAAGCCCTCAAAAAGCTCATCGACTTCCAGTTCGACAACGGAGTGTCCGGTGTGGTCCCTTGCGGCACCACCGGGGAATCGCCCACGCTCGACTACGATGAGCATGAGAAGGTGGTGAAGCTGACGGTAGAATTCGCCAAAGGCCGCGGCATCGTCATGGCTGGCACGGGCTCCAATAGCACCCGTGAGGCCATCGAACTGACGCAGGAAGCCGAAGCTGCCGGGGCCAATGCCTCGCTGCAGGTGGCTCCATATTACAACAAGCCCACGCCTGAAGGTCTCTATCAGCACTTCAAGGCCATCGCCGATAACACCAAGCTGCCGATCATGCTTTACAGCATCCCTGGCCGCTGCGGCATTGAGATCGGTCTGGATGTCCTGGTGCGTCTTGCTGAGAACTGCCCCAACATCCGCGCCATCAAGGAAGCGGGCGGCAATCCGGAGCGCGTGAGCCAGATGAAGCAGGTGCTGCCGGCTGATTTTGAAATCCTTTCCGGTGACGACGGTCTGACTCTGCCCTTCATGTCTGTGGGCGGCGTGGGCATCGTCAGCGTGGCCTCCAACCTCATCCCAAAGCAGATCAGCGACATGGTGAAGCTGGCGCTGAAGGGCGACTATGCCGGGGCGTTGGGCATCCATCAGCAGTATTACCCGCTGTTCGCCGCCTTCCTGAAGCTGGCCACCAACCCGATCCCGATCAAGACCGCCATGGCCATGGCCGGCCATTGCAGCAATGAGCTGCGCCTGCCACTGGTGCCCATGGAAGAGGCCAAAAATGAAGAGCTGCGCGCCACGCTGACAAAGCTGGGCTTGATCTAAAAAGCTGCGCAACCTTCATGGCCTAACCGGGTTTCAGACCACTGAAACCCACCCTAGGTCATGAAGGTCATTGTCCGTCTTGTTTTACTTTTTTGCCTGTCACTTCGCGCCGTTCCGGCGGCGGAAGAGATGGCCGCCGCCCATGCGGACATTCCGGCGGATCGACTTCAGTTCTTTGAAAAGCACATCCGGCCTGTGCTGGTGGAGCACTGCTACAAGTGCCACTCCACCGAGTCTGAAAAGGTGAAGGGTGGCCTGACGCTGGACACCCGGCAGGGAACGGTCCTCGGCGGTGAATCCGGCCACCCGGGCGTCACGCCAGGGAACCTTTCGGAAAGCAGTCTTTATCACGCCATGACCTGGGCGGATGACGACATGCAGATGCCACCGAAAAACAGGCTGCCGGACGAAGTCATCGCCAACTTCAAAAAGTGGATAGAGATGGGGGCCCCGGACCCGCGCGAGCAAAAGGTGGCCGGAGCAACAGGCGGCAGGCGCGAGATCAACATGGCCGAAGGCCGCAAGCACTGGGCTTTTGTGCCTCCTGCCGAGGCCCCAGTGCCTGAACTGAAGACCCCAGACTGGGCCATGTCAAAGATTGACCAGTGGGTGCTCGCGGGGTTGGAGCAGGCCGGGCTGAAACCTGCCGCCCAGGCCGACCGCCGCACCCTCATCCGCCGCATCGCCTTTGACCTCACCGGCCTGCCACCCACCCCAGAGGAAGTGGAAGCCTACGTGAATGACACCTCTCCACAGGCCACCCAGCGCGTGGTGGACCAGTATCTGGAATCCCCCCGGTTTGGCGAACGCTGGGGCCGCCATTGGCTGGATGTGGCGCGTTATGGCGAGAGCAGCGGCAAGGAGGTGAATCTCCTCTATCCCCATGCCTGGCGCTATCGCGACTACGTCATTGATGCCTTCAATCGCGATAAACCCTACGACCAGTTTTTGAAGGAGCAGATCGCCGGGGACTTGATGCGCTTTGAAAACAAGCGCGACCAGGCCGAAAAGATCGTCGCCACCGGCTTCCTCGCCATTGGCTCCAAGGGGCATAACAACCGCGACCGCCGCCAGTTCAATATGGACCTGGTGGATGAGCAGATTGACGCTTTGTCGCAATCCATGTTAGGCCTCACGCTGGCCTGCGCCCGCTGTCATGACCACAAGTTTGATCCCGTGACCCAGCGCGACTATTACGCCCTGGCAGGCATCTTCCTCAGCAGCGAAACCCTCTACGGGACGCATCAGCAATTGCAGAATAACAATCCAGGTACGCTCATCGAACTGGACCCCGCAGCCCAGCAGGTCTCCGCCCTTGCCAAAATCGCACCGGCGGAAGCCGTCGAACTGAAGCAGCGGTATGACACGGCGCAAAAGGCGGCTGAAGAAGCCCAGCGCGACATCACCAGCCTGAGCCGAGAAGATCGGGAGCGAAATGGCGCTGCCAGCTTCCTACGCATCCGTGCAGCACGCGACCGGGCGGAATCCGTGAAGGCTGATCTGGACCAATTTCATGACGATGGAACTCCTCGTACACTGGCCATGGGCATGCTGGACCGCGCGCGTCCGGTAAACAGCCCTCTGCTCGTTCGCGGTGATTTGAAACAGCCTGCCGACATCGTGCCGCGCGGACTCGTGGAGGTGCTTTGTGCCGAGGGCGAACCTCACAACATCAGTGAGGGCAGCGGTCGTCTGGATCTGGCCTGGTTTATTGCTTCCAAGGAAAATCCGCTGACCGCCCGGGTGATGGCCAACCGCATCTGGCTGAAGCTCATGGGCAGCGGCCTCGTCAGCACCCCGGACAACTTCGGCATCATGGGGCAGAAGCCTTCACACCCTGAGCTTCTCGACTTCCTGGCCCTCTCATTCATGCAGCAGGGCTGGTCGGTGAAGCAGCTCATTCGCGAGATCATGCTCACCCGCAGCTATCAGATGGCCTCCACCTATGATGCGCATAACTTTGCGGTGGATCCGGACAACAAGCTCCACTGGCGCATGAACCAGCGGCGACTGGAGGCCGAGGCGGTCCGCGATGCCATGCTCTCCGTTTCCGGCAACCTCAATCTCTATCCGGTGGACGGCTCTCCTGTGGCCAGGGCGGCTGAGGGCAGGGAAGGGCTGCTGATGCTCAATCGCGAACTTGTGGGCAAGCCCTACAACTATCGCAGCATCTACCTGCCCATCATCCGCGACCTGATTCCGGAAGCGCTTAGCGTCTTCGATTTCCCGGATGCCAGCCTGGTCAATGGCGAGCGCGACAGCACCAATGTACCCAGCCAAAGCCTCTTCCTGATGAACAACCCCCAGGTCCTCAGCGCTGCCGATGCGCTGGCGGCACGCATCGCCAAGCAGCCGGGCAGCCCGATGGACCGTCTGGCCTACGCGTATCAACTCGTCTTTTCACGTGCCCCCACGGAACCTGAACTCGCCGCCATCCGCAGTTTCTGGATGCGCTTTCCCCCGCAGGTGGCCGGTGGCAAAAGCACGCAGCAGGCCCGGGATCAGGCGCAGTATGCCGCCCTCTCCGCTTTCTGCCAGAGCCTCTTCGCCAGTGCCGAGTTTCGTTATTTAAACTGATCGTTGGTTAGTCAATCCAGCCCTTTGCCGCCATGACCTCTCCTTTCAACCGTCGCCAGTTTTTGAAGACCACCTCCAGCGGTTTTGGTTACCTCGCCTTTGCCGCGTTGGCTCAGCAGCAAGCCCTTCGCGCCAGCGCCCCCTTGGCCGCCAAGAGCCCGCATTTTGCCCCGAGGGCCAAGCATGTGATCTTCCTCTGCATGCAGGGGGCTCCCTCGCATGTGGACCTTCTGGATTACAAACCCAAGCTGGCGACCGATGACGGCAAGGCCGCACCCTCGATTGCCGGACGTTACGGGCAGGCCAAGCTCATGGGCTCGCCCTGGAAATTTAGCCAGCATGGCAAGAGCGGCCTGTGGGTCTCTGAGCTGCTGCCGCATCTGGCCAAACAGGCCGATGACCTCTGTGTCATCAACTCCATGGCCACGGACCTTCCAGCCCACCCGCAGGCCTTCACCCAGTTGCACACAGGTACAACGCAATTTGTTAGGCCTTCGTTGGGCTCATGGGCCTTGTATGGCCTGGGCACGCAGAATGAGAATCTGCCGGGCTTCATCACCATCAATCCGCCGGGCAATGCCACCCGCAGCTACGGCAGTGCCTTTCTGCCCGCCATTTATCAGGGCACCAAGATCGGCGGCAATGCCGGCCCAGGCGGTGGTGCCTTGGCGCGCCGTTTCGGTGCCGGTGGCGCGGACCAGGCCTCCATCGCTAACATCAAAAACAACCGTTACACCACCGAGGCCCAGCGTACGCAGATGGATCTGGTGCAGTCGCTGAACAAGGCCCGCATGGCCCAGGATGGCGGCGTCAGCGCCGAGGTGGAAGGCGTCATCGAATCTTACGAACTCGCCTTCCGCATGCAGGCGGAGGTGCCCAAGGTGCTCGACCTCAGTCAGGAAACGACCGCCACTAAGGAGCTGTACGGCATCGAAAACGAAACCACGGCCACCTTTGGCAAGCAGTGCCTCATGGCACGCAAGCTGGTCGAAGCAGGAGTCCGTTTCATCGAAATCACCCATGGCAACTGGGATCAGCATTTCAATCTCAAGGCCGCCCTGGAGCGCAACTGCGACGCCATCGACAAACCCGTGGCCGGGCTGCTGCAGGACCTCCGCCAGCGTGGCCTGCTGAAGGACACCCTGGTCATCTGGGGTGGTGAATTTGGCCGCACCCCGCACAGCCAGGGCGAGGACGGCCGCGACCACAACAACAAGGGCTTCACCATGTGGATGGCCGGCGGCGGCGTGAAGGGCGGCATGAACTACGGCAAGACCGACGAGTACGGTTACGAAGCGGTCGAAAACAAAATGCACATCCACGACTGGCACGCCACCGTCCTGCACCTGATGGGCCTGGATCACGAAAAACTCACCTACCGCTATGCCGGTCGCGACTTCCGCCTCACCGATGTCTATGGCACTGTGGCCAAGGAAATCCTGGCCTAGCGCCATGCTGTACTTCCTGCATCGCGGATTTGTCCTTTCGTTTTCCCGTCCTACACTGCGGCGATGACGTTGCAAGACATCGGCTGGAATGCCGCCTTCGAAGAAGCCTTTGCTCCCTACCTCAAACAGGGCTGGGTGCCCGCGCGCCTGACCCGCGACAACAAGATCACCTATGGGGCCCTCGTCGGCGATGGAGACGAGTTCGAGGCCGTCATGTGCGGCAAAGTTTACCATGATGCCGAAACCGATGCGGACCTCCCTGCCGTGGGCGACTGGGTGGCGCTGGAGGTGGGCCATGAGGACCAGGAGCACGTCATCCGTGCCCGCCTGCCGCGCCAGACCTGCTTCTCTCGCAAGATGGCCGGCAAAAGCACCGAAGAGCAGGTCATCGCCGCCAATGTGGATGTCGTCGTCGTCGTCACGGATGCAGGCACCGATTTCAGCCTGCGGCGCATGGAACGCTACTTCACCATCATCGCGCGCAGCGGGGCCAAGGCCGTCGTCCTCGTCAACAAGTCCGACCTCTACGAAAAGGAAGACAACGAAGACGCGGCGGCACAAATCCGCGCCCTCAATCCCGAGGCCGATGTCCACATCACCTGCGCCACCAAAAAACGCAGCCTGTCCGTCCTGCGCCAGTACTTGAAAAAAGGCCAGACCGTGACTCTCATCGGCTCCAGCGGCGTGGGCAAATCCTCCGTGCTCAATCAGCTTCTCGGGGACGAATACCAGTGGACCGATGATGTCAACGAACTCACCGGCAAAGGCCGCCATACCACCACGGCGCGGGAGCTCATCATCCTGCCGAAAGGCGGCATCCTCATCGACAATCCAGGGATCAAAGAGATCCAGATGTGGACCAATGAAATCACCCTGCGGGAAGGTTTTGCCGATATCGAGCAGCTCGCCCTCCAGTGCAAGTTTGGCGACTGCAAGCACAGCAAGGACGCCGGATGCGCCATTCGTGCCGCCTTGGAGGCCGGCAAGCTGGATCCCGGCCGCTACGAAGGCTTCCTCAAACTGGACGATGAGATCGAAAAACTGCGCCGCAGCCGCAAAAAACGCCAGATGACCGTCGAGCGTCGCTCCAAGCGCGAACTCCGCGCCCAGGTCCGCCAGTACGAAAAGCGCCGCGACCCCGATCACGAACTAGAGCCTCGAGAACGCCGCCAGGGTGGAAAATAGGCAATCTTTTGCGGCAGAAAAACCCTGCTATGTCGTTTTGAACATAGAGGTCCTGTCTTGACTCTCACTACGCCACCGTTGACTTTTCCCTTCACACATGTCTGAACCCGTCCCCTCGCCCGCCATCCCAGATGCCAGTTCCATCGAGAAAGCCTCCACATGGGTGCAGCCCCTCCGCCAGGAGATCGGGCGGGTGCTCGTCGGCCAGACGGCCTTGGTGGACCGCCTCCTGGTCGCCCTGCTGACCAACGGCCACGTCCTTCTGGAAGGCGTCCCCGGCCTGGCCAAGACCCTCGCCGTGCGCACCCTTTCCAGCGCCCTCCACGCCCAGTTCAAGCGCATCCAGTTCACGCCCGATCTCCTCCCTGCCGATGTCATCGGCACCATGGTCTATCACCCGAAGGAAGGCACCTTCACCGCCCGCCTGGGGCCCATTTTTGCCAACCTCGTCCTGGCGGATGAAATCAACCGTGCCCCCGCCAAGGTACAGAGCGCCCTCCTGGAGGCCATGCAGGAGCGTCAGGTGACCATCGGCGAAAACACCTACAAGCTGCCAGATCCCTTCATGGTGCTGGCCACGCAAAACCCCATCGACCAGGAAGGCACCTACACCCTCCCCGAGGCCCAGCTCGACCGCTTCCTGTTCAAGGTTCGCGTGGACTACCCCACTCCGGCGGAGGAGCGTCGCGTGCTCGATGCCATGGCCACCAGCGCGCCAAAGCTGGAAGTGAACCAGATCACCAAGACTGAAGACATCGTGGCCAGCCGCACACTGGTGAATGCGATCTACGTGGATGAAAAGATCCGCGATTACATCGTCTCCATCATCCAGGCCACCCGCTCGCCGGAGGCCTACGCCCCGCACCTGAAGCTGCTCATCCGCTGCGGCGCCTCCCCCCGTGGCACCATCAATCTCGCCCTCGCAGCCAAGGCCTATGCCTTCCTCGCCGGGCGCAACTACGTCACCCCTCAGGACATCAAAGACTTGGCCCCTGACATCCTACGCCATCGCATCCTCCTTTCCTATGAGGCCGAGGCCGAAGGCGTCAGCAGTGAGGATGTCATCCGGCAGCTCCTCGACAAGCTGCCCGTGCCGTGAGCATGCGGCCCCAGTGACTCACCTCCCCGCCACGCTGCCTAAATCCGCAGCCTGATCTCCCCCATGTCTGCCACCACTCCTGACAACGATGAACAGCTCACCCGCATCCTCAAGCGGGTGCGCCGCATTGAGCTGATCACCCGTGGCATGGTTAAGGAGACCCTCGGCGGCCAGTACCACTCGCGTTTCAAAGGGCAGGGGATCGAGTTCGATGACTTCCGCGAATACCAGGCCGGTGACGACGTCCGCTTCCTGGACTGGAACGTCACCGCCCGCATGGACGAGCCATTCGTCCGCAAATACATTGAGGAGCGCGAGCTCACCGTCATGCTCGTCGTGGATGTCAGCGGCTCCGGTGATTACGGCAGCCAGGAGGACAGCAAACGTGAACGCGCAGCGGAGGTCGCCGCCGTCTTCGCCTTCAGCGCCGTGCAAAATCAGGACAAGGTCGGCCTCATCCTCGTCTCAGACCGGGTGGAGCATTACCTGCCAGCCCGCAAAGGCAGCGCCCACGCCTTGCGCATCCTGCGTGACATTCTGACCATCCAGCCTAAAAGCCGGAAAACCCAGCTCGCACCGGCGCTGGACCTTGCCCTGGAGCGCGTGGCCCATCGCGCCCTCGTCGTGGTGGTCTCAGACTTTTTGACGACTGACACCGCCTGGGAAGCCAGCCTCCGCTCCGTGGCGGCCAAGCATGACGTCGTCGCCGCGCAGATCAGTGATCCCCGCGAATGGCAGTTGCCAGAGTCAGGCCGCATCTGCCTGGAAGATCCAGAATCCGGGGAGCAGTTCATCGTCAATACCTCCCATCCCGCCGTCCGCCAGAAGTACGCCCAGGCCATCAGCGACCGCCAGGCCGCACTGACCCGCGTGCTGCGCAAAAACGGGGTCGAGCGCATCGATGTGCGCATGGATGACGACTACGCACCCGCCATGAAGGCCTACTTCCGGGCCCGCAGAAGGAGGAAGCGCTGATGACACGCTTTTTGTTAGCCCAGGCCCCCGCCGCCCCGCCGCCCCAGCCGCTTCCCCATCCGGATCTGCCGGAGGTCTTTCTGCCGCCCGTGCCCCCGCCACTCTGGATCTATGTCGTGGCCCTGGTCGCGCTTGTCGCTTTGCTATCCCTGGTTCTCTGGCTTCTTCTACGTCCCCGCCAGCCCGGATTGCCAGAGCCTAAACGGCCTTGGAAAAACGCCATGCAGGCCCTCAAGACCCTGTCTTCCAAGGCCCGCAGCCTGCCCCCCTCCGAGGTCAGCGCCCAGGTCTCCGAAATCCTGCGCCTTTACTTCATGGCGCGTTACCGCATCCCCGCACCCTTCCGCACCACCCAGGAGATCTTCCAGGAAAGCGGCACTCCGCTCCAGCAGCGCGTGCATAAATACGCAGCCCTAGCCTCCCTGTGGGATCAGCTTTCCTTTGCCCCCGTCCCTGCCTCTGAGGAGGAGT
The DNA here is from genome assembly GCF_039542385.1 of Prosthecobacter algae. NCBI lineage: Bacteria > Pseudomonadati > Verrucomicrobiota > Verrucomicrobiia > Verrucomicrobiales > Verrucomicrobiaceae > Prosthecobacter > Prosthecobacter algae. Next base: position 519,691 of record NZ_BAABIA010000004.1, read on the forward strand.
CCATGGAATTGCTGGCCAAGGCCATCACCGCCCTTGAGGAAGATGGGCCCGCCCAGCCCGCTGAACCGCAGCTACCATCCCGGTCTGAATGAACATTCCTTTTCTGACTGACATCATCCTGGGCCGGTGGGAGTGGCTTCTGGCCCTGCTCCTCCTGCCTCTCATGATGTGGTGGCGCGGTCGCATTGGCAAAGCGCCCGCCGTGGCCTTCCCCACCGCCTTCATCCTGCGGGACCTCGGTTTCAAGGCCAAGTCCACTTCCGGCGGCCTCACCTTTGGCTTGGTCCTTCTCAGCCTCGCTGCCGCTATCATCGCCCTGGCCCGGCCCCAGAAGGTCACTTCCCATGAGGAGGACAATACCGAAGGCATCGCCATCTGCCTCACCGTGGACGTATCCCTTTCCATGCTGATCGAGGACTTTTACATCGGCGGCTCACCTGTGAATCGCCTCACGGCAGCCAAGCGCGTGATGCGGGATTTCATCCGGGGCCGCAAGAGCGACCGCGTCGGCATCGTCGCCTTTGCCGGGGCCCCCTATCAGCCCTGCCCGCTGACCCTAGATCACGAATGGCTCGAATCGAATCTCGACCGCGTCCAGACTGGCGTCATGGAAGACGGCACGGCCATCGGCTCCGGCCTCGCTGCCGCCTCCCGCCGTCTGGACAAGGAGACCGTGCCCAGCAAGGTCATCATCCTTCTCACCGATGGGGCAAACAACAGTGGCAAGCTCAGCCCTCTCGATGCTGCCAAGCTCGCCGCCACGCTGAACCAGAAGATCTACACCATCGCCATCGGCACCCCCGGCGTTCACCGCATTCCGCTTCCCGATGGCCGCGTCATCACCAGCGGCCGGCAGGAGTTTGATGAAGGCACCCTTCAGGAAGTCGCCCGCATAGGCAGCGGCAGCTTTTACATGGCCCAGGATCTCACCGCCCTGAAAGGCATCTTTGAAACCATCGATGCGCTTGAAAAGACCGAGATCAAACGCCGCAGCATCTCTGAAACGGAAGAGCTGTTTTTCTATCCTGCTGCCCTCGCCGCCGTCCTCCTCGCCTTGGCCCTGCTCCTGCGCCTCACCCTCCTGAATGCCGCCCCCGTCGCGGTGGCCACCTGATTTCATTCCATGACTTTTGCCTCTCCAGATCTGCTCTACTACCTGCTCGGGCTGCCCGTGCTGGTGGCCTTGCGCCTCTGGTCAGGCTGGCGTGCCGGGCGGATCGTCGAAAAGATGACTGCCCCCCGCCTGCGTCCGCAGTTGCTGGTCGGAGTTTCCGCCGCCCGTGCTGGCATCATCTTCACCCTTCAGCTCCTGGCCCTCGCCTGCTTCATCTTCGCCATCGCCCAGCCTCGCTGGGGCGAGGACAAGGTCACCCAGATCGAGTCCGGGAGAAACATTATCATCGCTCTGGATACCTCCCGCTCCATGCTGGCGAATGACGTCACGCCTGATCGCATCACCCGCGCCAAGCTGGCCGCCCAGGATGTCCTCAATTCGTTAAAAACAGACCGCGTCGGCCTCATCGCCTTCTCGGGCAATGCCTACCTCCAGGCCCCCCTCACCACGGATCACGAGGCCGTCGTGGAGGCCATTCAGTCGCTCGACTTCACCTCCGTGCCCAGGGGCGGCAGCGAAATCTCCAAGGCCCTGAAACTGGCCATGGAAACCTTTGAAAAAAATCCCGCTCGCAATCACGGTCTCATCCTCTTCAGCGATGGTGGCGAGCCCGATGCCCAGGTGCGCGAATACGCCCAGCAGGCGGCCAAAAAGAACATCCTCATCCTCACCGTCGGCGTCGGCACGGAGGCTGGCTCGCTCATCCCTGATCCCGATCCTGACCGCCAGGGCGACTACGTGCGCGACCGCAGCGGCAATGTGGTGAAGACCACCCTCCAGGGAGCTGTGCTTCAGGAAGTGGCCACGGCCACCCGAGGCCGATATCTAAAGCTTGGCTCTCAGCCCCTGGCCGCTACGGTCGTGCGGGATCTCCTCTCCGCCCTCCAGGCCCAGGCTAATGAAGCCAAACAACTCGTCAAACCCATCGAACGTTTTCAGTGGCCGTTGTCTATGGGTGTATTGTTTCTTATGATCGCGTGGTTCCTCCGTCCTTCCCCCGCTCGGCGTCAGCCTGCGCTGGCCTTCTCCCTGGTTCTCTTCGGCCTCTTTGCCGAAAGCGCCCCCGCTGCTCAGCAGTCACCCCTGTGGGCCGCTCTGTTTAACCGCACCGAGGTCGACCCCAAAGCCGCCGAGGAAGCCATGAAAAAGGGCAACCACAAACAGGCTGCCGAACTCTTTGGCAAGTTGCTTGCGGAGGGCAGCCTCCCGCCCGACTTGCGTCATCGTTATGCTCAAGCCTTGGGTTATGCCACCCACCAGCTCAAGGACTATGATCGCGCTGTCGGCGCCTTCAGCCAGGCTTTGGAATCAGGCGAGCCCCAGGTGCAAAAGCAGGCCCACCAGGGCCTCGCTCACAGCCTTTATGATCAGGGGGATCGCTCACTCGCCAAGCAGCCCAAATTCACCCTCAAGGCCTGGCGCGATGCCGTGAAGCATTTTGATGCCATTCTGAAAATGGACCCCGAAAACAAGCCAGTCCTTGAGAACCGCGAGTTCATCAAAAAGCGCGTCGTCGAGCTGCAAAAGAAACTTGATGAGGAAGAGGAGCAAAAGGGCGACAAAGGTAAAAAAGGCGACAAGAAGAAAGGCAAAAAAGGCCAGAAGGGCGAGGAAGGGGAAGAGGGTGAGGAGGAAGAAGGCGACTCTGGCGAGGAAGGCGATCAGGACGGCGAAGGCAAGAAGGACAAGGACCTCAGCCGCAAGGAAAGCCTCGGCAAACAGAAGGGTGAAAAGAAAGAGGTGGCACTGCCTGAAGGTGAGCTGAAAGCGGCTAAAGAAGGTGACCCCAAAGATAAGGAAAAAGAAGCCCTGTTGGCCAAGGAGATCGAGGCTGCTGAAAACGAGAAGGACGATGCCACTGGCTTCAGCCGCAATGAGGCCCGCTCCTTCCTCCGCTCATATGCCGACGACCAAAAAAGAGCCCTGATCTTGCGCCCGCGTGATCCGGCAGTGAATGGCAAGGACTGGTAACTGGAAACGAACATGATGGGACCCATGACAAAAGTGATTTGCGAATCGTCTTCAGCCTTGCGGCTGCTGGCTTTCTGTTGGCTGGCCCTCACCGGCATTTCGCATGCCGCCACTGTGCGTGCCTACATTCAGCCAGACAAGGCCCGGCCCAACCAGATCGTGACTTACGTCATCGCCATTCAGGACGGCAGCATCCAGAGTGTTCCAGAGCTTCGCCTGCCACTGCAGATCGTCCAGCGCACGAATGTCTCACCCTCTCAGCAGATGAGCCTGGATAGCACAGGCCGCCGCAGTCTTTCTACCCAGCTTACTTGGGGTGTCGCAGCTTCAGAGCCAGGGGAGTTTGTCATTCCCTCGCAGATTCTCAGCATTGATGGCCAGGAGGTCTCTACCAACGAGGTCAAGCTCATCGTCGAGGCCGGCTCCAGCCTCGGCGGCCCCGGCAGTGGCGAAGATGCCAATCAGCCCATCCTCCAGATCGAACTGGGTAAAAAGGAAATCTACCAGGGCGAGGTCATGCCCCTGACCTGCAGTCTTTACGTCCCGCGTCAGACCCAGATCCGCCGTCTCGGCCTCATTGACATTGTGAAGAGCGATTTCGCCATCGCTCGTTTCCCTCAGCAGAGCGATCAGACCATGACCGTCATTGATGGCGTGGGTTACATCGTCTACACCTTTCGTAGCACGCTTTCCTCCCTTCGCGCTGGTGATCTCAAGGTAGGCCCGGCCTCGCTCGAAATGCTGGTGGAAGTCCCCGTCGAAGGTGGCCCTCAGATGGACCGCCGTCTGCCCCCGGGGTTTCCCCAGGTGTACTTTGGCGTGCAGACGGAACCTCGGAAGTTGGTCGTAAAAAGCCCCCAGGTCTCTCTCAAGGTTCTGCCTCTCCCGACTGAGGGCAAGCCCGCCAGCTTCAGCGGTGCCGTCGGTGATTTCGCTCTCAGCGCAACCGCCACTCCTACCGAATTGACCGTGGGCGATCCCGTGGCCGTGGAGCTCCTGGTGGAGGGGACCGGAAATTTCGATGCCCTCACCACGCCTGCCCTCACACTTCCCAGTGGCTGGAAAACCTATCCGCCCAAGCGCTACAACGTCGAGGGGCAGCTCGATCAAAACCAGGTGCCCACCCTTGAACGCAAAATTGGTTATTCTCAGGTCTTCATACCAGAGGCCGTTCACACCGCCCTGCCTCCCTTTGAGATGAGCTACTTCAGCTCTTCGAAAAAGCAGTACATCACCCTCCGCACCGAGGCCATCCCGCTGAACATGAAGCCCGCTGCGCCCACGGCCACCACGGAGGCTACCACCGGCACTGCTGGTGCTACTGCTCCCGTGCCACCTCCCGTGCTGGATCCCCAGCCCGACATCACGGACATCGTCATCAAGCCCTCCCCACAGTCCCGCTGGCTCGCCCCCACCAGCACCCTTCTCATTCGCAGTTCCTCCTTCTGGACCTTGCAGGCCCTGCCTGTGGGCCTGGTCCTTCTGGCCGGCATCCTTGCCATCACCCACCGACGTCGCCAGGCGCGTATGGCGGGCAGGGCAGGGGAGATCCGCGCTGCCTGGGCTGCCTTTGAGAGCGGCCATTCCTCCGATGCAGACTTCCTTCGCCAAGCCGCCCAGTTCATCCATGTGGCCGAGGCCGGTCACCCTGTGGAGGATCCCGGCCTCAAGGCCATTCTAAACCGATACGAAACCTCCAATTTTACCGGCACCGGGGCTACGCCACTCCCTGCGACAGAACGCCGCCAAATCACCGAAGCCCTCAGCCGCCTTTTCAAACAGGTGATTGCCAAAGTCAGCCTGCTTGCCCTCATCGGCCTCCTCGCTTGCTCCAGCATCCAGGCCCAGACGGCCACACCAGCGGCCACCTCTCCCGACGATATTTATCGCGAGGCCCTAGCGGAAATGGACAAAGGCAACTTTGCTCGCGCCCAGTACCTCGCCGAATCCTTGGTGAAAAAGAAGCCGCCACAGCTCAGCCCGGAAGTCTTCCAGCTCATCGGCCATGCGCGCTACCGCCAGGATGATCTAGGCCGTGCCGTACTCTGGTATCAGCGTGCCCACCTCTTTGACCCCCGCGGCCCTGAACTTCGGCAGAATCTCCTGCACCTCCATGAGCGTCTCCGTTTTCTCTCCTTTACTGTGAAATCGCCTTTGGCCGAGTGGAGCCTCTGGCTCACCCCCAATGAATGGGCTATCCTCGCCTCAGTGGGATTCTGGTTGGTCGCCCTCGCCATTCTCTGGCGCATCCTCGCTGGGCGTCGCGCCATCGGCGGGGCTATTACCCTCTCTGTTCTGGGTTTGCTCCTCTTCCTCCCCGCTGCCTCCATGGCCGCGATCCGCCCCGAGGGTGTGGAGCGCGTCCATGATATCTCCATCGTCACGGTCCCCGAGGTGAAGGCCTACACTGCCGCCACCGTCACCTCCGGCACCGTCATGGATCTGCCTCCAGGTTCCCAGGTCCGTGTTTTGGAAAAGCGCAGCACTTGGACCTATGTGGAGATTCCTTCCGGCACCGAAACCCTGCGCGGCTGGGTGGAAGGCGGGGCTCTCACACCCTTGTGGATTTGGGATGAGGCGCTGGTGCCTTAAAAATATCGGATCGGGCAAGGAATAACCCTCGCACTGAGTACTCTGATCAATAGGCGGCCACGATACCGGGGCTGCTTTTTCAAACTCAATTCTCTACCACCCCATCATGAAAGCTCTCCTTCTTCTTTCTCTCGCCGCCTTCACCCTTGGTCTCTCCAGTTGCGCCAACTGCTGCAAAAAGAAACCGGCTGATTGCACGAAATGTGCGTCCTGTGACACCAAGAAGATGTAGGATGGCCCCGTTGGGTTTTCCCGCCCTTCTCGTCCGTTGCCCTCATCTGCTGCGTCATGGAGTTCGAACACCTCGTTCAAGAGCACTACCAGGGGCTTTATCGCTTCGCGCTGAGCCTTGCCCAGCGGGAGGCAGACGCAGCAGACCTCACCCAGCAGACCTTTCTTCGCTGGGCCACTCGGGGCTTCCAGCTCCGGGACCGCAGCAAGGCCAAGACTTGGCTCTTCACCACCCTCTATCGCGAATTTCTCACCGGCAGCCGTCGCGCCGTTCGTTTTCCCCATGTGGAACTCTCCGATGCGGAACCTGAACTACCTGCCGTGCAGGATCGGACGATGGAGGAGATGGATGGCCAGTCCGCCCTGGATGCCCTCGGTCAGTTGGATGAAACTTATCGCGCTCCGCTCACCCTGTTTTATCTTCAGCAGCACAGCTACCAAGAAATCGCCGAAATCCTGAATGTCCCCATCGGCACCGTCATGTCCCGCCTTTCTCGCGGGAAAGCCCAGCTCCGCCAGAAACTCACCTCCGTCCGCGAAGACACCGATTCCCCCGCCTCACCCAAAGTGATTCCTTTTGCTGAACCCCCACGTGCTAACCGCCATGGATGACTCTGAAATCCAGCTTCGTCTGAGTGCCTGCCGCCCCCACGGCCAGGACAATGATGATCCTCTCCTCAAAGAGGCCCTGGAGACGCTGCCTCAGCGCCCAGCCCTCATGGAATGGTTTGCCCAGGAGCAGGAGTTCGACCGCAAGATGTGCAAATGCACCTGCGATGTGCCTGTGCCGGATACCCTGCGATCAGAGATCCTCGCCGCCGCCAAACTGACCGCTCCTGTCCCCCGCTGGCAGCGCCTCCCCTGGCTGGCCGCCGCTGCCGCCATCGCCCTCACGGGCATCTTTTTCACTCTCTCCGAACCTGCCTCAGCTGGTACCCCCACACTCGCTCAGTTCGAGACCGAGATCGTGGACATCTTTGACTCCATGAAAAACCAGGGCTTTGGCCTGGATCATGTCACCGGAGAGATAGCCAATGTCAGCGCTTGGCTGGGTACCCAGGGCGCACCCAAGCCCTACGTCGTCAAGCCTTGCACCAAGGAAGCCCGGCCCTTCGGCTGCCGCACCGTCACTTGGCGCGGCCAGAAAGTCGCCATGGTCTGTTTTGGTCGGGGTGATCAGGAAGCCCACCTTTTTGTCGTGCTTAAAGAGTCCCTTCGCGACTCGCCTGACCAGCTCAACCCGGAAAAGGTGGAAAGAGTGGAAGGCTACCCCGTCGCCTCCTGGTCCTGCCGCAAGTATGTTTATGTCATGCTGGGCGACTCACCCGAGACTAACCTGGACGAGTTTCTCGTGGCCAGCTCAGATCTCAAATGACAGCGGCTGGCGCAGCCGGTCGCGCTCCAGCACATCCGCCAATGTCGTCTTCTGCAGCCACTCATTGACGTCATCCCGCAGGCTACCGAATACCTGCCCCAGCCCGCATCCCCCAGGAATGCCACATTCACAGGCTGCCCCTGGCTGATCCGTCATCGTGGCGCAGTGGATGGGCTCAAACGGCCCGTCAATGAGCTGCACAATTTCCCCCAGGCTGATCCGCAGCGGTGCTTTTTGAAACTGGTAACCGCCGCCCACGCCACGCTTGCTGCGCAGCAGGCCTCCATTTTTCAGGACCAGCAAAATCTGCTCCAGGAACTTCAGCGGGATACGCTCACTCGCGGCGATGTCTTGAATGGAAAAGGTGGATGTCTCAGGCGAGCGAGCCATCGCCAGCAAGGCACGCATGGCATACTCGGCTTTACGGGAGAGCTTCATGAAGACCTATGCGTTAAAGGAGTTTGATTTTGAGGCAACCAGCAAAGGCAGCATTTACGAAATTTTTTTTGACAACTGGACTCGTTTCTGGCCAAACTCTCATTGTTCCTATGAAATGGATTTTCTCCCTCATCACCCTCGCTGTTCTTTCCTCCTGCACCACGAAGCCCTACATGGTGGGCAGCGTGAATGAACAATTTTACAAGCGCTATCGCACCCCGGGTGCTGGCTACCACAAAAAGGGTGAAGTCCGTGAATACGACTACACCTGGCAGGAGCGCCTTCAGGGCACGGCTCACCTTCCGGTGGCCTTCCGCCAGAACCGCGCTAAGGTCGTTTACGTGCAGGAAGAGGCCCCAGTGGCCGCTCCTTACACCAGCAGCAAGTAAGCTGGCTGCCTTTTAGGCCTCTTTTAAAAGCGGTCTCCTGAATGGGAGGCCGCTTTTTTCTTCCCTTCGGCAGCACTGGTTGTCTGCCTTAAAACCCCATCAGGTCCCGGATAAGCCCCTTTGAAGCCAATATTTGTTCAAGAATGTTTAGAATCTTGAAAATAAACCTTGATTTCCCCTGTTTATCCAGCACCCTCCGCCTCCCCGAAAGTCCGAAATATATTTGATCTCATGGCAGTAGCAATCCGTCTCCGTCAAGAAGGCTCCAAAGGCCGTCTGTTCTATCGTGTCGTCGCCGCTGACCAGCGTTTCAAGCGCGATGGCCGCTTCCTCGAAATCCTGGGCACCTACGATCCCCAGAAAAAAGAAAGCAACATCAACATCGACCTCGACAAGGTGAACTCCTGGATCTCCAAGGGTGCCCAGCCGACTGAGACCGTTCGCAGCCTCATCAAAAAGGTCGCAAAGGTCGCTGCCGCCAAGTAATTGGCCGAAAGACATTTCTTGTTTCCGTTGTTGCTCGGGCTGACGGAAACATTTTAATTGCTTGTCATGGACGCCCCCGAAGCTCTTCGCGAATTCCTGACTTATGTGGTGGCCAATCTGATTGACCACCCACAGCAAGCTTCCATCGCCATTGGCCACAATGCCAATGGCGTTTTGGCGTTCAGAGTCCAGCTCGCCCCGGAAGACGTCAAGCACGTCCTCGGCAAAAACGGCATGACGGCCAGCTCCATCCGCTCCTTGCTTACAACGGCGGCTGAGAAGCATGGCATCCGCGTCAGCCTCAAGATCGGGGCCGCCAGAGACCTGGAAGGTGAAGAAACGCCCGAGCAGGAACAGCAGCGCGAAGCCGCCTCCGCTGACTGTTGATGCGGACCCTGGACGGATGTTTTCGTCCTGTTTTTTGCTCCGCCAGCGGTTGCACAACTCGCCGCTCCGCATTATCCCCCGCGTTCCCTTTTCATGCCGCTGACTCTTCACGACACCCTTTCCCGTACCGCCCGTGCGATCACGCCTCTGGATGGCAAGACCCTGCGTTTCTACTGCTGCGGCCCCACCGTTTATGGCCCGGCCCACATCGGCAACTTCCGCACCTTTGTCGCTCAGGACGTGTTCCGTCGCGTGATCGAGCAGGGCGGCCTAGCCACCCTGCATGTGCGCAACCTCACCGACGTGGATGACAAGACCATCCGCGATTCTCAAAAGGCCGGCCAGTCCCTCACCGACTTCACCCGCCACTGGACGGAGAAGTTTCACGCCGACTGCGCCGCCCTCAATCTGCTGCCCCCGCATGTGGAGCCCAGCGCCGTAGCCCACATCCCGCATCAGATCCGCATGATCGAGACGCTCATCGAGCGCGGTCATGCCTATGCCACCCCGGACGGCAGCGTCTATTTTAAGGTCGCCTCCTTTGCTGACTATGGCCGTCTCTCCCATCTTGAGGACCGCGAGCTCAAGCTGGGGGCATCGAGCGCAGCCAGCGCCACAGACAGCGATGAGTACACTAAGGACTCCCTCGCTGACTTTGCCCTCTGGAAAGGCAAGAAGGCCGAAGACGGGCCTAACCATTGGCCGAGCCCCTGGGGCGAAGGCCGCCCTGGCTGGCACTTGGAGTGTAGTGCCATGTCCCTGGAGTATCTGGGCGAAGACTTCGATGTCCATGGTGGCGGTGTGGACCTCATCTTCCCGCATCATGAGAATGAGATCGCCCAAAGCTGCTGCGCCACCCATGGCAAGTTTGCCCGCCATTGGTTCCACGTCACCCATCTCATGGTGGACGGCGGTAAGATGAGCAAGAGCCTCGGCAATCTCTACACGCTTGAGGATCTGGGTGCCCGTGGGTTCACTCCGGTTGAGGTGCGCTACGTCCTTATCAGCGGCCATTACCGCACACCGCTCAGCTTTACGGTGCACTCTTTGGAATCTGCCCGTCAGGCTTTGCAAAAGATGGCCAAGTTTGACAAGGCTTTGCGGGAGGTTAGTGGCCTAACAGGAGATGTGACAAGCAATGAGCCCGGCCCGTTTGCGACCGCCTGGGAAACGCTGAACGATGACCTGAATGTGCCCGGAGCCCTGGGCGACATCTTCGGCACGATCAACAAGACCAAGGCTGCTTCCTTGTCCAAGGACGAAGCCACGGCGACTCTCGAGGGCTTCCACTTCCTGCTTCGTGCCCTTGGTTTGAAGCTTCCTGTCTTGGCGGATGAAGCGGCCATCGAGGTGCCTGCGGACATCGCTGAACTGGCGGAGAAGCGCTGGCAGGCCAAGCAGTCCAAGGACTGGGCGGCGGCTGACGTTCTGCGCAAGGAACTCGATGCCGCTGGCTGGATCATCAAGGACAGCAAAGAAGGCTATCAGGTGCTGCGCAAATAACGGGTGAAGCCGTTTGCCCATCCAGAGCTGAGGGCACCTGCCCTCAGCTCTTTGGGTGAAGACTAGCGCTTCTTCTCTTTGGGCTGCTTGCCGCGCACGCTCATGCGGAAGGGCACGCCGGGGGCGGGCCATTCTTTGCGGATCACGCTTTCCAGGAAGCGGAGATAACCATCGGTCATCTTGGCCGCGCGGTTGGCGAACATGACAAAGTGCGGCACCGGGATGGAGACGTCTTCGGTCTCGTTCACCTGAGTGACATAGAGCAGCTTGAAGGTCTGCGGGCTGCGTCCCAACGGGCCGGGGGTGTTCTCGATGGTCTCGTGCATCAGGCGGTTCAGCACGCCGGTGCCGATGCGGCCCTGGGCACCTTTGCGCACGCGCTCGATTTGGACGAAGAGCTTGCCGACGTTGTCGTTGTTCTTGGCAGAGGTGGCCACCAGCGGAGCGTAACTGAGGAAGAAGAACTCGCGGCGCATGGTTTCGGCCAGTTCTTCCAGGCGATCCTTCTGCTGGGCATGGGGATGGAAGAGGTCGAACTTGTTCATGACCAGGATGCAGGGCTTGCGTTCTTCAACAATGAGCTGGGCGATCTTGCGGTCCTGCATTTTGGCACCTTCGGCGCAGTCAATGACGAGGAGGCAGAGGTCGGCGCGCTTGATGGCGGCATAGCTGCGCTGGATGCTGAAGATTTCCACGGCGTCTTCCACCTTCGCCTGCTTGCGGATGCCGGCGGTGTCGATGAGCTGGTAATGCTTGCCGTTATACGTGCAGTGAACGTCCAGGCTGTCGCGGGTGGTGCCGGGCAGGTCGCTGACGATGGCGCGTTCCTGGCCCATGATGGCGTTCACCAGGGAGGACTTGCCGGCGTTTGGGCGGCCCACGATGGCCAGCTTCAATGGCCGCGCGGAAAGGCGTTCTTCACGGGCTTCCTCCGTCTCTTCTTCGGTCAGTTCCAGCTTCTCGACAATAGAGTCCACCAGATCATCAATGCCGTAGCCGTGGACGGCGCTGACTTCGGCGGCATCGCCAAAACCAATCTTGGCAAACTCTCCGGAGCCGAGGCGTCGTTTTTCGGAGTCGGACTTGTTGGCGACGAGAATGACAGGCTTGTTTGTCCGGCGCAGCATCTGGGCGAGGGACTGGTCAATGGTGGTGATGCCTGCCGTCACATCCACCACGAAGAGCAGCAGATCCGCAACATCCAGGGCGATGGCGGCCTCCACCTGCACCTGCTCGGTCAGGACGTCTTCCGTATTGGCGCCGATGCCGCCTGTGTCCATGATGTTGAAGACCTGGGGGCCACGGCGGCATTCGGCCGTGATGCGGTCACGGGTCACCCCTGCAAGGTCATGAACGATGGAGATGTTCATGCCGGCAAGGCGGTTGAAGAGGGCGGATTTGCCCACATTCGGGCGGCCTACGATGGCGACGGTTTTACGCATGGGATGTGTTTTTCTAAAAAGGGATGGGGCCGGGTCAGTCGTGCTTGCCTGAATGCTCCTGCACCTGGCGTACGCCAGCAGCAAGATTGAGGAAGCCTGAGATGGCGGTGAAGGCTCCGGCGAGAGCCGTGGGCCAGATGAGGAAAGGGATGTCGAGCATCAGCCACAGCACGGCGGCGAACTGGGCAAAGGTGGCCACCTTGCCCGTCCAGTGGGGTTTGATCACACACTTGCCGGTGAGATAATCAATGAGGAAAGCCCCGCCGATGCTGGCCAGATCGCGGAAAATGACCAGGGTGGGGAACCACAGCGGGAAGTGCTGCCGCCAGCCGGTGAAGCTCAAGGTGATGATACCGGAGAGCAGCAGGAGTTTGTCTGCCAGCGGGTCCAGAATGGCCCCCAGGCGGCTGCGCTGATTGAAATGCCGAGCCACGTAACCGTCCACCGCGTCGCTCAGTGCCGCGATGGCAAACACCGCGATGGTCCACCAGCGCAGCGTCTCATTGGCCTTTCCAGAGGCCACGCTTTCCCCATAATACACCGCCAGCCCGATGAAAACCGGGATGAGGAGGATACGGAAGAGGGTGATCTGAGTGGCGAATGTCACAGCGAACCTTCCCTTTAAACCCTGGGGCGTGGATTGCAATGCGTTCTGTTTCTCAGGCGAAAGCACAATTCTGATAGGGGTCAGGAATTGATGGGGTGGGAGGAGTGAAATATGGGAGGGAAAATAGTGCCAATGCTTAATCTGAGTTGCGGGGGAAGTTCCCTCGCTTTATCTCCAGGGGATCTTGATGAAATCATTTTCTGTGACTTTGCTGGCTGTGCTGAGCGTCTTGGTGGGTTCGATGGAGACGGCATTGGCCGCCCTCAAACCGAAGGCTGAGGAGATATGCTCGTTCCCGGCGATTCCACGGGCGGATTACATTGCGCGGAAATTGGTGAAGCATCCTGGCAACGGCTGGTTTTACGGCATCACCACACGCCGCTTTCTTGGCCGTTATGTGATGTTCCGAATTCGATTCAACGGGGAGTTTGAGCCGGTTCATGTGTTTCAGGACACGCAGGATTTTAACACGGCTCCATCTTTGGAACTGACGATAGGGCGTGATGGTCATTTTTACGGGGTCATCAATCCTGTGGACGAGGTGGGCGTGGGCAGCTTTTACAAATTGAGCCCTGAAGGCGTGTACACTTCTTTGGGCAGCTTTGGTGGAGGCTATTCAGTGGGCAAACTCACCGAAGGTGCCGATGGGGAGTTCTACACCCTGGGCGATGCGGGTGGCACCAAGGGATATGGGCGTGTGATCAAAGTCACCTCTGCGGGCGTTCACAGTGTGGTGGCGAGCTTTGCCAGCCAAGTGGTCAGGAGAAGCTACTGGGGACAACTGACCCTGGGACCTGATGGCAATTTTTATGGGCTGAGCAATACCAGCGGTGTACCGAATGACCAAGGCTCGGTGTTCAGGATGACGCCCTCGGGGTTGTTTACCAGAATCGCCGCTTTTGATGGAGGCAGCGCCGGGCAGCGTCCGTTTGGAGATTTGTTGCTGGGCCCGGATGGCAACTTCTATGGCCTGGCCCAGGGGGGATGGTGGGGAAATGTCTTCAAGGTTACCCCCGCCGGGGTCCTGACCAATCACTATTCCGTGCCTAGTCGTGTTCCCGGCAACATCGCTGAATTCAAGGGCCTGTCCCTGGATGATGCGGGGAACCTTTGTCTGGTAACGGAGAGTGGCATTTACAGGATCAGCCCGGAAGGAACGGCCACGACGTTTTTCGAGGGACTTACGTATGCCTCCACGGGGATTGTCCAGGGGGACAATGGTCTTTATTATGGGATCAAGACGCAAGGCGGGCACCTCAATCTGGGCAGCTTTTATTCGATCTCCGCGCAGGGGGCCCAGGCGACGGTCATCGACTTTGGCCGGGTGGGCCACTATGGACCACGTGGCAGTCTGACCCTGGGGCCCGACGGAGATCTGTATGGGATGACTTCGAGCACAGTGCAGTATGGTATGGGCAGCATCTTTCGGCTGACGTCTGAAGGCGAACTGACGACCCTGGTGCGTTTTGGAGATACGGCCGGTCTTCCGGGAACTTTCCCCCGAGGTCATCTGACGCGGGGAAATGACGGGGCTTTTTATGGGATGACCTCCAGTGGAGGCGGCGGAGGCGATGGCAGCATTTTTAAAATGACTCCTGAAGGCGTTGCCACAAATTTGGTTAACTTCTCCTCCTACAGCGGGCCCTATCGCGGTTATGCCCCGGTTGGCAGCCTGCTGCTGGCGGCAGACGGATTTTTCTATGGAACGACCTATCGGGGGGGCATTTCGGATTCGGGAACGGTGTTCAAGATGTCGGCAGGGGGAGCTGTGACGGAGTTGGCCGATTTTACCTGGCTCAATGGCCGCTATCCGGTGGGGAGCCTGGGGGTGGGCCCAGACGGTTACCTGTATGGGATGACGTCGGCTGGCGGCAGCTATGGTTATGGAACCATTTACCAACTGATGGCCACTGGGGCGATCACCACGGTGGTGGAATTTACCGGAGATGAGCCCGGTGCCAAAGGTGCCAGTCCCTGTGGCAGCCTGATCCTGGGGAGCGATGGCAATGGATACGGCATGACCCAGTATGGAGGAGCGTCGGATATGGGCACGGTGTTTAGAATCACCCCAACGGGCCAGTTTACGACGCTGGTGGAGTTCACGGGAATGACGGGAAGCCGAAAGGGAGCGGAGCCGCGCGGCAGCCTGACCCAGGGGCCGGATGGCCGTCTCTATGGCATGACCTCGGCCGGGGGGACATCGAACCTGGGCGTTGCCTTTGCGTTGACCACTTCGGGCAGCTACTCGCTGCTTCTCGATTTCAAAGGCAGCAGCCGTGCGGAAGGGGCTGAGGAGGGGGCCGTTCCGTTGGAGGGTCACTTCATCACGGGGGCTGACGGCCATCTTTATGGCATGACTTCGGAAGGTGGCAGCCGGGGTGGTGGCAGTGTCTTCAGACTGAATCTTTACACAGCGATTGCGGTGAGCGGCAATGGTGTGCCCATCGTCCGAGGTAACAACCCGCCGTTGGTGTCGGACAACCGCGATTTTGGCCGAGTGAAAGTGGAAGGCAGCAGCGCGGGCCGGGCCTTCACGCTGAGCAATCAGGGGACCATGCTGCTGAATCTGGGGAATGCCTCGCAGATCCTTTTTTCGGGAGAGCATGCGGGAGATTTCTCGGTCAGCTCTCCGCCGTCGGCCTCGGTGCAGCCGGGGGTGGGGACGGGCTTTGGCCTTCTGTTTAATCCCTCGGCTGAAGGGTTGCGGACCGCCCAAGTGACCATCACCAGCTCTGATGTCAATGAGGCCCCCTTCACCTTCAATGTTCAGGGCTATGGCACCCTCAAAGAACCGGAACTGCAAAAGCCGAGCGTGAGGCTGGCGACGCCGACGGGTAAAGTGGTGAGCCAGACTTCGCCCTTGCTGGTGGCAGGGACTGCCAGCGACAATGTGGGTGTGGCGAAGGTGGAGATCTCCTTGAACGGGGCTGAGGCCGTGACCGCGACTCTGGGCACGAGTGCCAAACCGACCGCCGTTCCATTCACTGCGAGTCTGGTACCCGTCATCGGAGCCAACACGCTGCTCCTGACGGTGGAGGACACGTCTGGCAACATTGGCACGCTGAGTTACACCTTTACCTTTGAGCGGCGTTTCCAACTGAGCCTGGTCCGCGAGGTCCCGGCTGCGCAATCTGAGACACCCGACAAAGTGGGGACGGTGGCCCTGCTGGCGACGCCCGCCAAAGCTGCCACGGCGCTGGTCAAAGCGCCTCTGCCACAGACTGCGGCCGTGCTGCCGGGAACGGTGCTGAAGGTGACTGCGACGGCCCGGCCGGGCTATCTGTTCAGCCACTGGGAAGAGCTGCCGGAGGATGCGTTGGCTGTGGCGCAGACGGTGGTTTTCACCATGCCTGAGAGGGATGTGCTGGGTGTGAAAGCAGTGTTTGTGGAAAACCCGTTGCCAGCCTTGTTTGGAAGCAAGGCGGCGGTTCATCAGGGACTGTTGCGGCCTAAAGAAGGCACGGCTGCCAACATTCAGACGACGGGTTTTGTGAGTGCCACACTGACGCCGACGAGCGGTAGCCTGAGCGGAAAGGTGTATGCCGGGGGTGCCATCGTGCCTTTCACGGCGGTGATGCGGGGGGATGGCAGCGTGTGGTTTAAAAAGGGTGCGGGATATGCCCGGGGCTTTGGCTTTCAGGACAAGGAGCTGTTTCTGGAATGGACTGAAACGGGGCTGGTCCTGGCGCTGAACGGCCCGGCGGGGGCTGAAAGTTCCGGCACTGCGGGCCCGATGAAAGCGGCTACGGCGGACCTGCTGGATGCCAAGGGCAAAACGGGGATCTACACGATGGCCCTGGCGGCGATGGGGCAGGAGCCTCCGCGCAGCCTTGCCAGCTATCCCCAGGGGACGGGCTATGTGACCCTGACGCTTTCTGCCAATGGCACGGTGAAGTTGGCGGGTCTGCTGGCTGATGGCAGCAAGATCACGGCGAGCAGCTTTTTGACGACGTCCACGCGCAGCGCGTTCTTCCTGCAACAGCCGACACCGGGGGCCGCCACAAAGCTGGGGAGCTTGTCTGGGACGCTGGTCTTCAAACCTGCAGGGCGGCCCGATGACGATATCATCTGCACCGATGCACAATGGTTCCGCCCGGCGGTGACTGAGGGGAAAAATCTGGCCACCCAGCTCTACACGGCAGGTTGGCCGGAAGGGGTGAGCCTGGATGGTGCGGGGGCGCGGTATGATGCCTTGCTGACCCTTCAATCTGCCCTGGGGCTGGACGCGATGAACGAGGCTGGCAATGCCATTTTGGGGGTGGAGTCCGGGCGGCTTTCCGCAGGGAAAGAGTGGCGGCTGAATGTGGACGGCAACAAGCTCTTGAAGCTGGATGCGGCCGACGAGACCTATACGCTGACTTTCAATGCCAAGACGGGGCTGATGCAGGGTACCTTTGCGCCGAACTGGAGCCAGCCTGCGAAAGCCCTGCCTAAATTCACGGGCCTGCTGATCCAAAAAGGTACTTACAAGGGAGCGCATGGTCATTCCATCAGCAATGCCGTGGGGGACACGGATCCTGAAAGCAGCAATGTTTCCCTCTGGTGGCCTTGAGCCTAACGAAGAAGGATGGCAAAAAGATTTTTGGTGAAAGATGGAGGTCGTTGTTCTTTCCCCTCTTTTTACCAAAGATTCGCGCCTGAGCGAGTCTGCCATCCGCCCTATTTTTAGATTTTTTATAACAATAAGTGTGTTTAGCAAAGCTTGCGCGGAGGCAGCTTGGACGGCTGGTGGAGGTCGGGGAAGGAGGATGGGTGTGCGATGAGGCGTAGGGCGGGGATGGGTGGCTTTGGCCGGGCTGCCGTGGGGAGATGAGGAGTCTTTAATGGAAGCGCGGATTTTTCCCCATTTGGGGATGGGGTAGGGGCAAGTGCCTGAGAATCAGGCGATTGGGATGGGGACGAGATGGGGAGAGGTGGGTGGTCGGCCAGGCTGGCAGGAGGTGCTTCCGTGAGCGAGGGGTTGGCGGGTTGCGGTGTGGGGGCCTGAGCGGTTAATCCATGAAGGTCGGCCATGAGGGAGGTGAACCGGGTGAGGGCTTCCTCTGCGGGTGGGAGGCCGGTGAGGTCGCTGGCGAGGGTTTGGCGGTTCAGGCTGGCGAGCAGGGCGCGCTGGGTGTCGGAGAGGGCGGGTTCTGATGAGGCTGATTCGGCTGGGGAAATGGCCTCGGTCTGGCTGCTGCGGTTTGGGCGGTTGAGATGCCAGCCCTGGAGGCGGCAGTAGAGGGCGGCGGCGCGGAACTGGAGGGGAAGTGCGGGGCGGCTGCCATTCATGATCTGCCAGAGCCAGACGAGCATTTCTTCGCGGGTCTGGGGCATGAGGAGAAGCGAGGGCGCGAAACGGTCGCGGAGCTCGGCGATCTGGGGGAGGCAGGTCCTGAGGTGGGCAGTGCGGAGGACGATTTCCGGTGAGCGGGCAAGCTGGCGGCTGCGGAGATTGGCATTTTTGGCGCTGAATCCGGCCTGGAGGTAGGCGGTGACGGGATCGTGGCCGGAGGCGAGATGAGTGGCGAAGGCTTCGTGGCGGGGATCTGGCAGGGTGAGCGGGTGCATGGCGGAAGAGCAGGTTTTGGATCATTGTAAATGATGTTTAGCGATGTTAAAAGTGATAAATTGATGGGTATTGAGGGTGGAGTTTTGGGAGGGGGTGATTTGGGGCGGACGGGACTCGGGGGTGGGGATGGGCTTTTTTTACAGGATTAACAGGATGACAGGATTAACAAGATGTGTGGTAAGGGGGCGGATGTGGGATGCATGGGGCGCGTAGATGTTGTGTTTGGGGCGGATGATGGGAGTGGGATGCTGCGCATCCGGTGGGTTTAGATGCGGACAGGAGTGTCCACGCTCCTCTCGAGGCACTGGCGAGGTGGACGGGGGCGTATGATGGGAGGGACGGAACCCCGTTGGGGTTCGACGGGAGGGGGTGTCCGATTTGCGGGGACCAGGGTTGAGCTCGTGAGACTCGCTCTAACCCTTCGCTAGGGTGCGGAATCCCGTTGGGCTTGCGCGGGTGTTTGGTCCATGTGTGAATGTTCGTATTTCCGGGCGTTCCTTCAAGGGTAATCGCGGGTGCCAATGAACCATTTCGCAAGGTATTGAGCTTCGGTTGTCATGTTTTGTCATGCACGAATGGGCTTCCAGCGCTGTGATTCGCATGGTTTTACAAGGTGCCAATGCATCCGATTTGCCTGTCTAAGCTACCCTAGAGCAGCAGACAAACGATTGCGCAGTCTCGAGGCTCGAATCGGCCCCAGACCATCCTCTCAGGCGGAGGGAAAACCGGCATAGGCATCATTTAAGAACAGGCGAAAAATAAAGCCCCACAATCTTTGAAAAACTGCCTAGATTCGCATTAAGACCCACCTGATACGCATCGAATGCCGCCCTCCCCACCCATTAATAACACCGAATCACGGAAGGCACCGTCCACAGGTGACATCGTTCGCGTCCGGTCCCGTGTTCATGTGGTCGAGTCTGCTCAATGGGCACCCTACGGCACCACGGTGGAGCTGGCTTGTTTGGAGGACGCTTCGCAGGGGGAGCTGACCTCCGTCCTCTGGGAAGCAGAGCTAGACACCCGCATTCTCACTCAGCAGGCCTGGGAATCCATTGGCCTGAAATATGGGAACCGCGACTTCGATTCACGCGAGTATTTCGCTTCGTTCTACAACACGCTCCGCTGGAATTGCGTCACCGCGACGGACCCCAACCTCTTCCAGTCTCCCTTCCGTGCAGGCATCAACCTGGACGCATACCAGCTTGAGCCACTGCACAAAGCTCTTCGCCTCCCTCGTGTGAATCTCTTTATCGCGGACGACGTGGGTTTGGGCAAGACCATTGAGGCGGGCCTCATCGCGTCCGAGTTGCTGTTGCGGAAGCGGGTTCAAAACGTCGTCGTCTCCTGCCCGCCTTCCATGCTTCACCAGTGGCGCGCCGAGCTCGACTCCCGCTTCGGCCTGGAGTTCAAGATCCTCGACCGGGAATACATCGAAAACGTGCGCCAGCAGCAGGGCTTCGCCATCAATCCCTGGACTACCTACCCGCATTTCCTCGTCTCCCATCGCCTGCTGATTGACGACACCTATGCCGCCCCGCTTCGGGAATGGCTCGGTGGGCACAAGGCTCAGTCTCTCTTCATCCTGGATGAGGCGCACCATGCAGCCCCGGCCAGTGGCTCGAAATACGCCATCGACTCCCGCTTCACCCGCGTCATTCGGGATCTAGCCCAGTGCTTCGAGCATCGCGTTTTCTTGAGCGCCACGCCGCACAACGGCCATTCCAACAGCTTCTCAGCCCTCCTGGAGATTCTCGACCCGCAGCGCTTTGTCCGTGGCGTCCCCGTTACCAAGTCCCATCTGACCGATGTCATGGTCAGGCGTCTCAAAGGCGATGTGCGTGCGCTCAAAGGCGGCTTCCCGGACCGCGTGGTCCGTCAGATTGATATTGATGGCCTGCCTGCCAATGCACCCGAGCTGCGCCTGAGCGAAATGATGGTCCGCTATCAGGCCATCCGGGAGGAGCAGGTGAAAAACGAGAAGCAGCACATCCGCAACCGCTCACTCATCGTCTTCTCCCATTTGCAGCAGCGCCTGCTTTCCAGCCCGGAAGCCTTCGCTCGCACCATCGGCAAGCACGCAGAGACAGCCGACCGGAAATTCTCGCCAAAGGCCAGCATCGCCTTCCTTGCCAAAGGCATCGACCCCGACTCCGAGGAAGCGCTGCTCGATGAAGAGGAACAGGAAAACCTGCTCGCCTCCGAGTTGCAAAAAGCCGATCCCATCATCGCACTCGACAAAGAAGCCACCACCCTCCTCCGCGACATGGTCGGGCTCGCCAATGAAGCCCGTTATCAGCCGGATGCGAAGGTGCTCAAGCTCCTCGACTGGATCGCCCAGCATCAGTGTCCCGGCATTGCCCGTCGCGGTCAGCCCGTTCAGACAGGCGCGGCTTGGACAGACATTCGGGTGATCATTTTCACCGAGTGGGAGGCCAGCCTCACCTACCTGCGGAACATGCTCCTGGCAGCCATCGGCGGGACCGACCGCTCGGATCAGCGCATCCAGATCTTCCGAGGTTCCACCGGATCTGACGTCCGTGAGGCCATCAAAGCTGCCTTCAATGCCGCCCCGGACAGGCACCCCATTCGCATCCTGCTGGCCACCGACGCGGCAAGGGAAGGCATCAACCTCCAATCCCACTGCCACCACCTGTTCCACTACGACATCCCGTGGAATCCGGGCCGCCTGGAGCAACGCAATGGCCGCATTGATCGCAAGCTCCAACCGGAGCCCACGGTTTACTGCCACTACTTCGTTTATCGGCAGCGCCAGGAAGACCGCGTGCTGGAGGCCTTGGTGAAAAAAACCGCCCGCATCCAGCAGGAACTCGGCAGCCTCTCCCAGGTGCTGGACCGCCGCATCGCTCAGAAACTCGAACTCGGCATCACCATGGCAGATGTGTCGAAGCTGGTCGCCAGCATCGACGCCGAAGACGCCACCGCAGAGCAGGCCGCATCCCAGGCGGAACTCGAAGCCGCCCGTGAGCGGCAGGATGTCCTGCAAACCCAGGTGACCATGCTGGAAAATCGCATCGAGCAGGCCCGCCGCTGGATCAACTACTCGCACCCTGCCTTTGAGCAGGCGCTTTCCACCTCCCTGAAGCTGAACCGCTACTCACCACTCGTCGCGGACACCACTGCCGCCGATGGCGCGACCTGCTATCGCTTCCCCAATGTCGCCACTGAGCAGGCTCTTGACCCCAGTTGGACCGCCACGCTGGATACCCTTCGCGTCGCTCCAGAGAAAGGTCGGCGGGATCACCAGTGGCGGAAGGACTGCCCTGTCCGGCCCATTCGTTTCACTGCGCCGCCCACGATTGATGACTCCAGCGTCCAGCTTCATCTCGGTCATCGCGTCGCGAAGCGGCTGCTCTCCCGCTTCCTCTCCCAGGGCTTCGTCAATCACGACCTCTCCCGCGCCTGCCTGGCGCAGTCGGACGATTCCGTTCCCCGCGTGGTCCTTCTCGGGCGGCTTGGCCTTTTTGGAAAGCACGCCACCCGGCTGCATGAGGAAATCATCACCGTCACCGCCCGCTGGGAGCCGCCTGCGAAGCGTGGCGATGCTCCTCTGAAGCCCTATGGCCGCGATGCCGAGGCCCGCACCATGGAGATCCTGGAGCGCTCCCTGCTTAGTCAGTCCGCACCCATTCAGGACGCCTCTCAGCAGCTCCTCCTAGATTCCATCCCCGCTGACATCAAAGCGCTGCTTCCCGCGTTGGAAGAAAGGGCCAAAGAGGCCGAGACCGACGCCCGCCGGAAGCTCCAGGACCGTGCCGAAGCCGAGGCCAAGGCCATGATCCACCTGTTAGAGTCCCAGAAAAAGCGCGTCGAAGCCAAGCTCTCCGAAACCCTGCCCCCCGACCAGCTCGAACTCGCCCTCGGCTTCTCCGCTGATGATATTGCCCAGGTGGAGCGCGAGGCCAAGGCTCAGCGCAAGTGGCTGGAAGACTACGCCATCCAGATCGTCGAGGAGCCCGCCCGCATCCGCGAGTTCTACGAGATCAAGACACCCCGCATCGAGCCCGTGGGCCTCGTTTATCTCTGGCCTCAGAAATCCTGATCCCCCCGCTCATGCCTGCCCCAGAGATCATTCGTTCCCTTGAAGCCCACAAGCGCTGGCTCGGCTACCTCCAGCCGGACGGCCTCGTCGTCTCCGCCGCTGCCCTGGTGGACAAAGGCCACTACTATCAGGAAGCCCAGCGCCAGCGTCAGATCGAACTCATTGATCACCTCAGCACCGCTCAGAGTTACGATGAAGAAACCGGCACCGTGGAAGTCACCGACTTCAAGGCCTTCGCCATCGACTTCCTGCAATGGCCCGCCCAGGAGTGGGTGAACGCCGCCGATCTGCCTGACTCCTGCCACATCCTGCTGAAGGAAAGCACAGAGGTTCTCGCGCCATTCGCCGCCTTGCATCTCCCTCGCAGCCAGCGTGAGCAACTCTCGGCAGACCAGTCACCGTTCCAGCTTCTGCTCTATCCTTCCGGCCATCCCGAGGGCGAGTTTGATAAGGTCTATGAAAACCAGGCCAACACCTGGGAGACCACCGCCACTCGGCGTCTGGAGCGCCTGCTGCGTGAGACAGGCATCCCCATCGGGCTGCTGTATTCCAAGAGTGCCATTCGCTTGGTCTATGCCCCTAAAGGGGAAAATCCCGGCCACCTCACCTTCCGTTACGCGGACATGCTCAGCACCATGGGCCGCCCTATCCTCGGTGCCTTGGACCTGCTGCTGGGCCGCCCCATGCTGTTCCTGGGGGATGCTAGGAACCAACTCCCGGCACTGCTCCAGCACAGCCGCACCATGCAGGCCAGCGTCTCCACCGCCTTGGCAGAGCAGGTCTTGGAGAGTCTCTACGAACTGGTGCGCGGCTTCCAGGCTGCCGATGCCCGTGTCCATGGTGATCTGCTGCGTGGGCCGATGGCGCGTGATCCTGACGAGGTATATCATGGCCTGCTCACCGTCCTCCTTCGCCTCGTCTTCCTGCTCTTTGCGGAGGATCGCGGCCTGCTGCCCTCCAGTTCCCTGTTCAATCAGCACTACTCCCTCCACGCCCTCTTTGAGCGCCTGCGCCGGGATGCCGCCCTGCATCACGACACCATGGATCAGCGCTTCGGCTCCTGGCCGCAGATACTCACCCTCTCCCGCCTCATACACAGCGGCTGTTACCACCGGGACCTCGCCATGCCCGCCCGCCTGGGGCACCTCTTTGATCCGCAGCGCTTCCCCTTCCTGGAAGGTCGCTCCGATGACCGCAGCGATGTCCGTGATCCCGCCCACAGCCTGCCCACTGTATCCGATGGCACGCTCTACCGGGTTTTGGAAAAGCTCCTCATCCTCCAGGGGGAGCGCCTCTCCTACCGCACGCTGGATGTGGAGCAGATCGGCTCAGTGTATCAGACCATGATCGGCTTCACCTTGGAGATTGCCCAGGGCACCTCCATCGCCTTGAAGCCTGCCAAGAGTAAAGGCGTACCCGCCTTCCTGGATCTGGACGCCCTGCTGGCTGCCGAGCCTGGCAAACGCGCCGAGCAACTCCAGAAGACCACTGACCATAAAATCACCGGCAAGGCCGCCACCGCCCTGAAGGACGCCCTAAGCCATGACGACCTCATTGCTGCACTGGAGCGCAAGATCGCCCACGCCGCTTCCCCGGAGAAGGCACCGCCTGGCTCCCTCATCCTTCAGCCGACCGATGAGCGCCGCCGCTCCGGCTCACACTACACTCCGCGCGCCCTCACCGCCCCCATTGTCAAAAAGACCCTGGAGCCCATCCTCGCGCGGTTGGGGGACAAGCCCACGCCTCAGCAAATCCTCGACCTCAAAGTCTGCGACCCCGCCGTCGGTTCTGGTGCTTTTCTTGTAGAGGGCTGCCGCCAGCTCGGGGATGCCCTTGTGTCCGCTTGGCAGCACTACGGTGACAGGCCAGTCATCCCGCCGGATGAGGACGAGCTACTACACGCCCGCCGCCTCGTCGCCCAGCGCTGCCTCTACGGCGTGGATCGTAACCCCATGGCCACCGACCTCGCCAAGCTCTCCCTCTGGCTCGCCACCTTGGCCAAGGATCACCCCTTCACCTTCCTGGATCACTCCCTGCGCTCCGGCGACGCTCTCGTCGGATTGAGCAAGAAGCAAATCATCGCCTTCCACTGGGATCTTAGCTCAGATCAGGCCAAACAACGCCAGCTCGGCGAAGACCAGCTTGAGAAAAGCATTGAAGTCGCCATCAACAAGCGCATTGGCATTCTCGAGGGCGGCGACCACATGCTCCCCGGCTTCAAAGCCGAACTCCTTCAGGCCGCAGATACCGCACTCGAAAAAGCACGCCGCACCGGTGACCTCTGTGTCGCCGCCTTCTTCAATGGCGACAAACCCCGCGCCCGCGCCGAGCTGCGGGACCGCTACCTGGACACCCTCATCGAGATCGCCTCCACCAAGGATGCCAAAGAGAACTTCACCAAGACCAACGAAGTCAAAGCCATCGTCGCCCAGCTCCGCCAAGGCGCGCCGCATCCTGTCCTCCCGTTCCATTGGGAAATCGAGTTCCCTGAAATCTTCGCACGCGGGAACGCTGGATTTGACGCATTTGTGGGAAACCCGCCTTATGCCGGCAAAAACACAATATCGGCAGGTAATGCAGACAACTATGCACCTTTTCTGCAACACCAGCACCTCAACTCTCACGGGAACGCCGACTTAGCCGCCCACTTCTTTCGAAGGGCATACAACCATGTTCGAGAGCATGGCAATGTTGGTTTTGTCACTACAAATACGATAGGACAAGGTGATACTCGCGAGAGTGGTCTTGCTTGGCTTTGCACGAAAGCTTCGCCCAACGCAGAAATTTATAGTGCTGAACGCCGCATCAAATGGCCGGGAATTGCGGCAGTCACGGTCTCAACTGTTCACCTTCATAGAGGCATCTTCACCGGGGACAGATATTTGGATGGGAAAAAAACTTCTTTCATCAGTGCGTATCTGTTTCACGGCGGGAGCCATAATTCTCCCGAAACGTTGATCGAAAACTCTACCCTCAGTTTTCAGGGGGCAATCCCTTTAGGCAACGGCTTTTTCTTTGACGATACAAAGGTGGATAAAGGCAGTTGGCCAGTGTCATTAATGCATCACTTACTGGACAGGACTCCTGTCAATGGGTCCGTTGTATTGCCGTATATTGGAGGGTCGGAATTGCTAAACAACCCAACTCATACCCCCCACCGGCATGTAATCTATTTCGGGGGAATGTCTGAAGAGAGCGCACGACAGTTTAGTGACTTGTTCGCCCTCATCGAAGAACGAGTTAAGCCCGAGCGCGAGACTAATAATCGGGAATCCCGTAAGTTGAATTGGTGGAGGTTCGGCGAGTTGGCCACCAAAATGTTTGAAGCAAAGGCATCCTATAAAACACAACTGGCTCATTCGTTTGGACCATTCACACACCTCGCCTTCTGTAGGATACCCGCAAACATCATAATTGGCGGTCCTCATGTGTGTATCCTGGACAGAGGAAACGCGCAGTTTGCATGTCTCCAATCGAGAGTTCACATGACGTGGGTTCAAATGATGAGCTCATCATTCCAGGATGGCCTTCGCTACACCCCGAGCGACTGCTTCGAAACCTTTCCATTCCCAGTAGGGTGGGAGACCGATTCGGCGTTAGAGGCAGCGGGTCAGGCGTACTACGAGTTCCGTGCTGAGCTGTTGGTGACGAACAGCGAGGGGTTGACGTCAACCTACAATCGCTTCCACGACCCCGAGGAAACCGCCCCCGGCATCCTCCGTCTGCGCGAACTCCATACGGCCATGGACCACGCCGTCCTCACCGCCTACGGCTGGAGCGACCTCATGGAAACCGGCCGCACCGTGTGCGATTTCATCCCCGACTACTACGACGAACCCGAGGAAGAAGGCGGCGACCCCGTCCCCAAAAGCATCCGCTACCGCTGGCCCGACGCCACCCGCGACGAAGTCCTGGCCCGCCTCCTGAAACTCAACGCCGAACGCCACGCCCAAGAAGTCCGCCAAGGACTCCACAGCAGCACCGCTCAGAAAGCCGCCCAGAAAACCCCGGCCAAGAAAGCGACCCAAAAGGCGGCGAAGAAAGAGGTCCCCAAACAACCTGCTTCAAACCAGGAAGACACCCCGCGCCTAGCGCAGGCCTCCTTGCAATTTGGACCTGAGGATCTTGCTCTTTTCCAGGCACCGGTTGTTCCAGACGGTCGCCGGCCGCCTTCGGCTCCTCGTATCAAGGAGAGTGATCCCAACATCTATGCAACAGCATTGGTCGCGGCGTTGCTTCACGAAGCTCAAGGCCCATTGCCATGGAAGCGCCTTCGTGACTCCTACATCCTGGCGACAATCCCAAGACTGATGGCGAGTCATGCTCTGCCAGATGATAGGCAACGAGTAGAGTCCTGGAGAAAGACTTGGGATCAAGTCGCTGGCCCAGAACACCTGCTGCAAGCGCTCATCAACCTCGGTGGGAGGAAACTTGCAGTGGAAGAACGCCCGTCGGGCGAGCCTGTCTTCCAACTTCAGGATGGATTCGTCATGAACCCCGAACCACACGTTTGCTATGATGCCTGGTTAGCACTTAGAATTTCCGAACCCTTTGCAGAAGAAGTGGAGCTTGAATTGGAGGAGTTCGATCTGGCTCAACTTGATCAAAAAGTGTTTGCTCTCGCCGCCTGATTCCCATGAAGACCGACACTTCACAGCCATCACTGGAACTGACTCTGAAAGAGCCTCCCATTTCATTTGTTCCTCTGCCAGGGCGTGAAGAGCCTGCCATCTGGGTTTCAAAGATTGGCGTGTTCAAAAATTGGAAACCTGTGGAGGAGAATCAGCTCCGAGTCTTCACCCTCCACCGAGGGCTCAACATTCTGTGGGCGAACCCAGACGGGGCCAATCCAGAAGAGAATCGGCTCAGCGGCCACGGTGCGGGGAAATCAACCTTTTGCCGTCTCATACGCCATCTCTTGAACGAAGACGCTGCTGGGACAGCGGCGTTCCTTGAAGGCTTGCGGCAGCGTTTCGATAATCCATGGCTGGTGGGCGAGGTCTGGGTCAGCGGCCAGCGTTGGCTGGTGGGTCGCCCGCTCAGTGATCACGGGCACCACTCATTCGCCTTCAAAGGTGAGTCGTTGAGCTTTGATTACCCCGAAAAGCCGCCGCGCCAGGGATATAAGGAGTATCAAGAAGCGCTGGAGTCTGCTGCACTTGGAGGGGTGGTTCAAAAGCGTTTGCCTGATTCGCAAAAGGAACTGGATTGGCAGCGCCTGATTCCATGGCTTTCACGGGATCAAGAAGCCCACTACAGTGGGCTGTTGGAATGGCGACATAAGGACAGTGAACACAAAAGCCCAGTTCCGTCGCATGATGACCGAGGACACATCCTTCGTCTGGTGTTGGGGCTTTTGAACAGTCAGGAGAAGGAACTGCTGGAAAAATACGCGCGTGAATACGAGCAGCACGAAAAGAAGGTCCGTGAGCGCCCTCGAAAAGAAAGCATCGTCGAGAATGACCGCTCCCGTCTCTCCCAGGTTCTGGGAGGGTCCAAGATTCCCAATCCAGACGATGTGGAAGCTGACCTGCTGAAGGCGAACCTGGATCAGCATGTCAAAGAGCTCCGAGAAAGCGTCAACTTAGAGCCCGCCAAGCTTCGGCATGAGGAGGAAATTGCCCCCTTCATCAAGGAACTCGACTTGGCTCGGGCAGCGTGGGCATTCGCAGATGAATGGGCTGGGGAACTTGAAGATGTGATCACGAAAAAAGAGGCCGAACTCAGAGGAGAAACCCTTCCGGCTGCCCCGAGAATTGAGCCGAAAAGGCGGGACGTGATGAACAACATGATGAAAGGGCTGGGACCATTCCCTGGCTACTGTTCGCATGATATGAACGATGCATGGAGAGCCAAATGCCCAATCGCCAAACAACGGCCCACTGACGATGACGAAGTTGTTGATGCTGTGAAGCAGATTGCCGCTTCGCCCAAGAGTCCGAAGGAAGACGAGATCTCTCGCGACAAGGTGGAACTAGCGCGTCGCAACAAAGTGGTGGCTGAACGCAAAGCATTGCTAGACACTGCGCAGGCGAAAGTGAACGCACTAAGAACCCGTCACGCTGCGGAGCTTGCTCAGATCAACTTTCCAAACCTACAGGCGGGTCAAATCGAAACGTATCTTTCGTCTTTCAAACAGTCGTATGCAGACTTGAAGACATGGGATGCGGCGATTGATGAACATCATGATCAAAAACAAAAGCTGACCGCCGCGTTACAAAAACTGTCTGAACAACACGACACAGCAGTGCGTGCCTTCCAACGTCTTTATGACTACTTCGCCAAAGAGTTGCTTGGGAGGCAAGTGACCGGCGAGGTGGAAATCAAGGCTGGCAAATCCATCCATCCAGAAATTGTGTTTGGAGGGAAGCGTGAAAGTGCGGCCTTGAAGGTAAGCAAATGGTTAGCTTTCGACTTAGCGGCCATGGTGTTTGGCACCACCAATCGGGACTGCCATCATCCTCGGTTCCTCATGCACGACAGCCCACGCGAGTCCGATCTCGCCCGAGGGATTTATTCGTCGATTTTCACCACAGTCCAAAAATGGGCGGAGTTGTTTGGCACTGAGCCACCATTTCAATACATCATCACTACCACTGAAGCTCCACCTGATCACCTTAACCGCGCACCGTGGAGACTCACGCCAGTCTTGGACGCTTCGACGGACGAGGGAAGGTTGTTGGGGGTAAATCTGGAGTAGCCCAATGCTTTATGAGGTGTTGCCTGAAAGCTGAAGAACGAATGCATTTGCCTTCTCGAAAACCATGACTCCCAGCCAAACCCGCACGGACCTCGCCGAAAACCTTGAACTGGACTTGATCGGCCCGCGCAACAGTCATGCCTGCGCCAACGAGCTGTTAAGTGACTCCCCCACGCAGTGGTATCTCACCGGGTTCCTGGTGCCGGTGAAGGCGGACATGGACACGAAGCTGGATGACACGGTGCAGGATGAGATCGACGAAGCGCCCGTCTCCGGCGGCTACGATGACAATGCACCCGTGGACCGTTCCGCCTCCGGCGGGAACTACCTGCCCGCCTCCATGGGCCTGACAGTGATCGTGCCTGCGGGCGCGAAAGAGATCTCGGTGGCGGTGGAGTGGGGAGACTACATCGAGGAAAAATATCTAGCGAAGGGGGAGAAGGGCGAGCCGAAGGAGCTGTATGGCTACCGGCGGCTGCCTAGAGCGGTGACGATGTCGATAGCCTTGCCTTCGCTGCACAGCAGTGAGGCTGAGGAGCTGGAGATCCCTGGCAGCAAGATCAAAACTGGGGACGCGGGCGGTATGATGCTGACCTGCATCGCCAGGCCCGCCCAAAGCCATGGGGCGCTCCCGCCAGGGTGCCGGGCGGTGACGGTGTTTCTGGTGAACAACCGGGTGGCGGACAAGGACCACTCCTACCGCGCCTGCGCCTACCAGGCGGTGTTGCGCGTGACCTGCGCCGAGGGACTGGTTGGACGCCCCGACTTGCGCGGTCTGGCCACGACCCTGCACTCGGACCCGGATCATGATCTGGCGGACCTGCATTTCCGCGATGTGCTGGACTACGGCATCGGTCACGGCGTGAGCGTGGTGTATGACAGCCGACCCGCTGCGATGGTGAACAGTGTGGAGACAAGCTGGGTGCCGCGCTACGAGGTGGAACGGGTGGTGGCGAGTGACATCCCGCAGGTGGAGTTCTCCATGCAGGCGCTGGCCAGCTTCACGGATGCTGGCCTACTGGGCGCTGCCTTGCGCCCGCTGGTGGTGCAATACCGTCAATGGCTTGAGGCTCGGCTGGCCGAGGCTCAAAGCCTGACGACGGAAAAGCGCCGGAACGTGGCGCTGAATTTGGTCAATGAAGCCCGTGCTGCGGCGGACCGCATCGAGCAGGGGATCGCCCTGCTGGAAACGAATGCTGAGGCTTTCCGTGCGTTCACGCTGGCGAACCACTGCATGTTGGAGGCCGCAGCGCGCCGCCTGAAGGAGGTGCCACGGGAGAAGATCAAGTGGCGGCCCTTCCAGCTCGCTTTCATCCTGCTCAACCTGCCGGGCTTGGCTGATCCGCACAACGATCAACGGCGCATGGTGGAACTGCTATTCTTTCCAACCGGGGGCGGCAAGACGGAAGCGTATCTGGGCCTAGCTGCCTTCCAACTCCTGCACCGGCGGCTGACTTACCCCGGCATCCGCTCCGCCGGAGTGAGTGTGCTGATGCGCTACACGCTGCGGCTGCTAACGCTGGACCAGCTAGGCCGCGCCGCCGCACTGATCTGTGCCCTAGAACTGGAACGGCGGAAAGATCCCGCCACTCTGGGCACATGGCCCTTTGAGATCGGGCTCTGGGTGGGCTCCGGCGCGACCCCGAATCGTCTGGGCCACCAGGGCTACAGCGGGCCAGGGAAGGATGACACGGCCTACATCAAGACCAAACGTTTCCGTGAAAATGACCTGGCCAATCCTGCGCCCATCCCGCTGGAAAGCTGTCCGTGGTGTGAGACGCGATTTGGCAAAACCAGCTTCCGCATGGTGCCGACCGAAAAAGCACCAACGAACCTCCAAATCACCTGCCACAACTATGAGTGTCAGTTTTCCCAAGGCACGGGATTGCCCATCCTGACTGTGGACGAAACAATCTACCGACGACTACCAGCCTTCCTGATCGCCACGGTGGATAAGTTCGCCGCGCTGCCCTGGGAAGGGCGTGCAGGGGCGCTACTGGGACGCGTTAACTACTATGACGCGCTTGGCTTCTACGGCCCGATGGACGCCCCCAAGGGCACCAAAATGGAAGACGTGCTGCCAGGGCCGGACCTGATCATCCAAGATGAACTTCACCTCATCTCCGGTCCGCTGGGCACCATCGCCGGGGTCTATGAGGTCGCCATCGAGAAGCTGTGCGAGCGCTTCTCCATCGACGGCCAGAAGGTGCGGGTGCCAAAGATCATCGCCTCCACCGCCACGGTGCGACGGGCGAACCGGCAGATTCAGGCGCTCTTTGGCAGGCCAACGACGCGCATTTTCCCCTCGCCAGGGACCAGCCGACACGATTCGTTTTTCGCCAAGACGGTCGCAATCAACCCCGAGGACGGCCAGACCAACGGGCGGCTGTATCTGGGAGTGGCAGCCCAAGGACGCAGCTTGAAGAAGGTGTTCCTGCGGGTGGCGCTGGCGATCATGAGCCGGACGCAGACGCTTTATTCCGGCAGCGATCCCGAGGCGAAAGCCTGCGCCGATCCTTACATGACGCTGCTTGGCTACTTCAACAGTCTGCGAGAGCTGGGTGGTAGCAGGCGCATCGTGGAGGATGAAGTGCTGATGCAACTGGACCGCTTCGCTAACCGCCAGCGGTTGGAGCCCGCTGATCCGATTTTCTCGAACCGGAGTATCGACATGAGCCAGATCCGCGAGCTAACCTCCCGAGTCTCCACCAAGGACATCGCCGCGACGAAGGAGAAAATGGGCAAGCCGCACTCCGATGGAGAAGGCTGCGATGTGGTATTGGCGACGAACATGATTTCCGTGGGTCTGGACGTGACCCGTCTGGGCCTGATGCTGGTTCTGGGGCAGCCGAAAGGCAGCTCCGAATACATCCAGGCGACCAGCCGCGTGGGACGTGAGGTGACGCGCCCTGGCCTGGTGATCACCCTGTTGAATCCGCACAAGCCAAGGGACAGATCTCACTTTGAGCAGTTCCAGCTTTATCACCAGTCGTTCTATCGGTCCGTGGAAGCTACGAGCGTCACGCCCTTTTCCCCCAGAGCACTGGACCGCGCTCTCGGGGCGGCAATGGTGGGTATGATCCGCCATGCGGTGGAGAGCATGACACCGGCTCTCGGGGCGCAGCGCATCCTCTCCCCGGAGCTCAATGCCCGGCTGGAACAATTCTGCCAGCTCATGGCGGAGCGTGCGCGTGATCACCGACCTGACGACCTGCCATCCATGCCCGCCTCCCAGGTGTATCATTATGTCCTGAACCGCTGCCGGGTGATGGTGGATGACTGGAAGGCTATCGCAACGGAATGGCGTAACCAGCACAACTCTAGCATTCAATACCAGCGTGAGGATCGCCAAAGCGGTGCGGCGGCTCTGCTTCATGACTTTCTGGATACGGCGGTGGAGAACCTGCCAGAGCAGTTCCGCAAGTTCCGGGCTAACCGCTCTATGCGTGATGTGGAGACGAGCACGGAGCTTTCCGTGAAGGAACTCAATGAGCCGATCACGGGAGGCATCCACGCCGCTCCCGTTCCCGCCCAACCAAACGCTTAACCCGCATGTCCATTCAGCAACTTCGCTCAAGCCAACTCATCACCACCTTCGGCACCGGGGCCATGGTGGACCTGCCAGATGCGGCGGTCATCATCAGCGGTCCTGACCATTGGACCTACCGGGAGGATCAAATTGCCGATCACTTGATCCGCGAACCTCGGCTGAGCAAACGCGTGGCAGAGTATCTCAACCAAGCCTTCGGCCACACGCTGTCTGACGTGGAACTGCGCCGGCCACCGCGCATGAGGGAATCCTTCCAATACACCGGGGCGACGCCACTGGTGACAGGTTGGAAATTCCCAGAGTGGTATGTGGTGCAGAAAATCGAAGATCGCCAGGGAGCTAAGGGCAGACGATTGGTAGGCAAGCATCTGCTGGAGAGGAACGGCGACTACCGCGACCAACAGGGGAAGAGTCACAAGGTGGTGCCCATACGATTCGTGCGGGCGTGTGAAAGCGGACATGTGGATGACATCGACTGGCTAGCCTTCGTACATCACAAAACCTCACGGAACTGTCCGAAGGCCATGCAGGGATTGTATCTCGTGGAGCGGGGCAACTCCGGCGCGCTGTCGGACATTGTGATCAGTTGTGAATGCGGAGAGAGCCGGACCCTGGCCGCCGCGCAGAAGGACCAGCATTCCCTGGGAAGCTGTACCGGCAGGCGACCCTGGCTCGGGCCGCTCAGCCGGGAACAATGCGGACGGGTATCCAGGCTCCTCGTGCGCAGTGCCAGCAACGCCTACTTCCCTCAGCTCTACTCGGTGATCTCGATCCCCGAGCGGTCATCAGCCTTGGCGACAGTGTTGCGGAAGTTTGAGGCCGACCTCCAAATCGTCACGAGCGTGGAAATCCTGGCGATGGCAAGGCTGATGAACGGCGCGCTCAACGCGAGCTTGGGAGGCAGATCCAATCAGGAGGTCTTCGAAGCGCTCGAACTGCTGCGGTCCAATGCTTCCCAGCAGGATATGAGCGCAAAGACCCTAGAGTTCGCCGCCATCACCGGACCGGTGGAGCCGATGGAAAACGACCAGCATGACGGTGACTTCCTTATCCGCCACCTGCCGCCTGAGTTGTGGCAGGATGATGCCTTGCTCGCAGAATGCCTTCAGCAGGTGGTGCTGGTGGACAGGTTGCGCGAAGTCGTCGCGCAGGTTGGCTTCACCCGCTTCGAGTCCGCAGGCAAACGCCTGGATGGAGAACTCGACATGGATCTCAACATCACTCCGGCCCCGCTGGCGAAGGATAAGATCAATATCATCCCGGCCTTCGAGAACCGAGGTGAAGGCTTTTTCCTCCACTTTTCTCCGGAACGAATCAACGCCTGGATGGCGCGGAAGCCTGTCCAAGAACGAGCAGAAATTCTGCGGGCCGGATACGCTTTGCACGCGGAGGCCAAACAACGCGATCCAAATCAGTTTCATGGAGTGGCCTATTACTTCCTTCACACCTTCTCCCACCTGATTCTTCAGCGTATTTCCCTGGAATGCGGATACCCGGCGAGTTCCATCAAAGAGCGCATTTACTGCAACCAGGCGCTTGGGCACTATGGCATCCTGCTTTACACCGGCACTTCGGATGCCGAAGGCACACTGGGGGGCCTAGTAGAAGCCGCGAAATGCATTCGTGGCATCTTCCGTTCCACGCTCGAAAGCGCAGCCATATGCTCTGCTGACCCGGTCTGCTCCAACGCCAAGCCCCAACCGAACAATCCCAACCATCTGCTCCTGGGCAGCGCCTGCCATTGCTGCACCCACCTGCCGGAAACTTGTTGTGAGCAGATGAATCAATACCTCGACCGTGCGCTCGTCATCCCCACTCTGGAAGACCTCGGCTGTGAGTTCTTTTCTTCCCAAGCATTATGAACCCATTCGTTGAACTGAGCCTCAGTCAGTTGGAGTCCCTCCGTTCAGCCTTTCAGAATGGAGCGCTCAAATATGGTGCCAATGCCGAAGGCCTCCGTCAGCAAACGCTCTCTGCCAAACAAGCGCAGCACTTGGACAAGTATCTGAAGGAGCGAGAGCTATCACCTGCTGCCTCCATCGCGATCATTGAAGCGATCCTGCAAACTCGTGAAGGCGCGAGTAATCTGGCTCTCGCACAAACCCTAGTGGTGACCGGCCCCGAGATCGAAAACACAGAGATCCTCAAGACGGGCTCAAGATTCATCGAAGTGGTGCAACATGCCCGCCGTGAGCTGATGCTGGCCACTTTCGCGCTCTACCAGGGGGACCAGATCCTTGCACCCATCTACCAAGCGATGGTTCAGAACCCCAAACTCAACGTGACTCTGATCCTCAACGTGCCCCGGAAATACGGAGACACCACGCTCACAGAGCAAGTGATCGAAGCCTACCGCCGAGATTTCCTGACTAAGCATTGGCCATGGGAGATTCGCCCAAAAGTTTATCACTTCCCAGCATCCCTACACCTCAAAGCCAGTGACAGGGCTTCCATGCATTGCAAGTTCGTCCTCGCTGACGAAGAGCGCTGCTTCGTCACCTCAGCCAATTTCACCGAAGCCGCCCAGAAGAAGAACATTGAAGTGGGAATTGAACTTTCCGGTTCCTATGAGCCCAAGGCTCTGAGCACTTACTTCAAAGCTTTGATTCAAGGTGAAATTCTTGCTCGTTTGATTTGATCGACTTCGACATGAGCGCAAGCTTTGCTCTTGGAGCCGACGGCATGAAAGTAATGCCCAAGCTCTGCGACGCAGTCCTCCACCACTTCACGAGCACGGACATTGTCATCAATGACAAGGGCGAGCAGTTTCATTTCATAGCATTTTGTGGTGAGCCAACCGCAAGTGGATCGAGCTTCAGTTCAAACCTCATTGCGGCTCCTGCCCCGGTTCTGCCCACCAACCCCTTTTGTTCGAGAGGTCCCATCTCCTTGTCCAGGGCATCCAGTCTGATATTGAGCCGTTGCCCAAGCATTTTTCTGGTCAGCAATCTGTCCCGTCGCAGTTCACGGAGTGCGGCAATCTGTTTCTGCGTGAACTTTTTCTTTTCTGCCTCCTCGGCATCAGGGCCTCCATCGCGGACGCGGATTTTCGGTCCGAACGCGTAGCCCTTGTCGCGGTTGGTGATGATGTCGCTTCCTCCGCATTCCAGGTGTTGCTTTTCTTTCAGAATCCTTTGAGCCGCCTCGCGAATCTGCCGCACCGCGTCAGCGGCCGCCTTCTGCCCGTTGTCATGAATTCCGAGAGCATGCTTTCCAATGTAGTTTCCGTCGTAGGCTTTCCGGTCAGCGGTCAGCGTCTTGTGCTTGAGCAAATCAAGAACCTTGCGCGTCTGCGTCGAGTTAGCCGGCCCCGACAACTTGTGACCGGATAACTCGACGCGGTCAGGATAGAAATCGAGGAACACCTCTCGCAAGGGTTGGCAAGGCCTGTCGCTTTTTGTGACCGGATCACTCTTCTCGGCACAGGCATCCCTGGCCGGGTGCTTCTCCAATGCAGTCCGTATCTTCTTTTCCAGCGGATGCTTTTCCCCAAAGGGCTTGCCAACAAAATCCTCGGCTCCCTCCTTCAGTAACTCCACGGCAAGGTGGTAGGAGTCGATGTCATTTGCGGTCATGACAACAACAGGCGTCAGAGAATGGCCAAGCTCACCTTTGATTTTGTGGAGGAGATTGCGCCCGTATTCGCGATCAGGCCGCCCTTTGTAGGCTACCGGGATAGCCAGATCCAGCAGGATGTAATCATAGGCTGTCTTGAGCAGGTGCTCCTCCGCCTCCGTTTGGCAGCATGCCACATCGTGGGAGTGGCCCATCGAGATCATCTTTTCTCGAACGACATCGAGAACTCCATCATCATCTTCGATTACGAGTGCGTGCGGCATGATGCGAGTCAGGTGAACGGCTGAATTGGTAATTGAATATCAACGGTGAGCCCGACTCCTTCTGCCGATGACAGCATGAGCGTGCCCCCGTGGTCCTCCACATAGCGCCTGGCAATGGGCAATCCGTAGCCGTTGCCCTTGGATTTCGAGCTATGGCCGGGGATGAAATCCAACAACTTCTCCAGATCGCGCGCACTGACGCCGCCTCCCGTGTCTGCGATGGTCATGCGAAGGGTGTCCGCATCAATGGTTGCAGATACCTTCACTGAGCCCGGTCGGAACTTAAATCGTTGCTCATGGCATTCGATGCCGTTCTGTATCGTGTTGGTGAGCACCATCATCAGGTGTGGACGTGACACCCGTGCCCTCAGTCCCGGAGCAATGTCGAGGAGCACTTCAACCACAGTGGCGTCCTTGTGGTCTGAAGAAACGTTATCGCGCGCCTTTTCCGCAGCCTCGGCGGCCAGTGAGGCGATGTCCTCTTCACGCAGTTCGATCCGGATTGTGCGCGAAAACGCATTAATGGCCGTGAGCAATCCCTGGAGATCATCGAGCCCCCGGCGAATTTTCGTAAGACGTGCTGCATCCGCTTTAGGAAGGGCTTCCGTGTCTGTCAGGCATTCAAGGTTTGAAAGCACTGGGGTGAGGATGGTCTTGATGTCGTGTGCCACGGACAGCAGCACCTCGTTTGTCTGTCGGTCGGCAAATGCTGAGGCCGCTTTGGCAGCCATGGCACCGTGGCTGCGGCTGATCTCAGCCACCAAAGACTGGAGCCCCTTGTGCCGGTTGCGCGCGGGTTTCTTGTCGCGCGGAATGCGCCGCGCCATCGCTAGCCGGGCGGCCTCGGACACATAGGCATTGGTGTCCTGTGCCAGCAAGCTGACGAGCGACTCAAAGATTTCCTCTGGAAACGAAAACAGGCGGCGTGCGATCACAAGCCTGACATCCCACTTGGCATCCTGCGCCAGTCTCAGAATCAGATCCAGCACTGGCGCAGTGACGGGCATGTTGCATACATAATCTGAAACTGTCTGCGCCCATTCCTGGCGCTGCTGCCACGGCACGTCTCCGGCATCAGACTGGAGCCTGCCTAGCCATGAATCGAGATCGTCCGCTGAAGCTTCCATGTCAGAGTTCAATAATTGTAGCGCTCTTTCCTGGCCATGAACGCTTCCTCGCCACCCTCAAGGATTGTCACGATGTCGCGTTTGCACTTGTCCACATCACCCGAGCGCGACACACCGCCCTGGGTGCGATTGGAATCCATGACGAACACCATGGACGCCTCGCCGAGGACGGGAATGTTTGGGTTGTGGGTGATAAAAATCATCTGGCGGCCTGCTTTCACTTTACGGATAGATTGCACCACCGTCTCGAAAACGTAGCTGTTGTCGAGGTTGTCCTCTGGTTGGTCAATTAGCAGCGGGTTGACGCTATCGAACAGAAGTATCGGCAGGATGGCTGTGCATTTCTGTCCGGTGGACAATGCCGAGGAGTCCCGAAATTCCCCACGGTCCGACAGCTCGATGGAAGGGGCGTCATGCATCTCGACCAGCTCCAGAGCGAAAAGATTCTGCGGCTGGGACAGGATCGAAATCACGGCCTCAGCCTGGTTGGAGTTCAGGCCGCAAGCCTCGGCGATGGCCTGGCCATCGCCTTTGCGCACCATCTGCACCAGCTCCTGCGGCGGGAGTGCTTCGGCAACCTTGCGGGCCACGATGCCTCCCTTGATCGTAGGAACGCGGAACACAGTCTCCAAGTGAGCCCGGTAGGCGTCGCGATCCCCACATTGTCGCACGGTGACGCGAATGGACGGTGCCAGATCATCGGTCAGCGTGGTAGCTATTTCGTGGCGAATTTGAAATCGTTTGTCAAAGAGACTGGAAAGATGACCAAGGTGTGAGCGGCGCTCATCATCAAGCTGCGCCACCTGCCGGGTCACGTCCGCGAGTTCGCGTTGTTTGAAGATTAGTTCGTTGCGCCGCTTCTCCTCCATGGTGCGCGCCGTTGAACAGGTTTGCGCCTCCTTGTGCTTGTCGAGCAGTTGCCGGAAGGCAGTTTCCTGCCGGATATGATCCTGTTCCAGCCCCTCCTTTTCAGCGACCAGTGTCTTGCCGCCAACTCTCAGCGCGATCACGGCCTCGTCGAGCAGGCGGTCAAATTCCCGGATCGCTCCGTGCATCGCCTCCGCAATACGCTGCATTCTAGCCCCGTTCGGCCCTCCCGTGATTTCAGCATTGATCAGAGAGTCAATCTCAGTGCCCAGCCGGTTTTTTGCACTGGTCACGGACTTGACGGCTTCCGCGCACATCCTGCGCACCTCGTCGATCGCCATAACCTCGCGTTCGCGAAGGGCTCTGTGCGCATGTCCAGCATTGATGGCCTCAGCATTGGGTCCGGCAGTCTGCTGCATGCCCTTGAGCTTAGCTTCCACCGAAGGCAGCTCTTTCGTTTCGGTCACCAGCGCCGCTTGCCTAGCCAGCAGTGGCAGCAGCTCTCGCGCGTTGGATTCAAGCTGCCCCTGGGTGGCCGAAATCTCCCCATCAATTCCGACCAGTTCGCCATCGCTAAACTTGTCGATAAGGTCGAGTTGGTAGTGCGGGTTCTCGGCAATGCTCTCCATCTGATTCTGACTGAGAATGTCCGCCTGGAAGAGACGCCCGCCGCGCACTTTCACACCTGGCAATGGTTCACCCCCAGCATCCAACACGATGGGCGGTTCGCCCGGTGACCGGATGATTTTGTAAATCTGCCCGTCTTTGGTTTCAACCATCAGTTCAACACGGCCGCCGTCGAGGTTCGATGTGACGACGGATTCAATGCGCTTGCGAAGTGGGTCGCCCTCGCGTCCTGGCATGGCGTCGAGGGCGAAGCGGATGATTTCAAGGATCGTGGTTTTACCGGCACCTCGGGGGCCGATGATGCAATTGAGGCCGTCGGCGAAGCTGATGTCCAGCCCGTCAAGGAATCCTCCGACAATGCGGAGACGCTGAATACGGTGGTGAGGCAATGTGCGTGGTTTCTGGCGTTTCATAGTAGTTCCATTCTATTCAGCTTACCCGCTCCTTGCCTCCGAATAGCGGCGTTTTCCCATACGGGTTGAATTTTTCCCATATGGTTTCCCATGCGGTTCCCATATGGGCCACCAGCGGGTCGGACGGGTGATAAAAGGATAAGCCATGGGTTCCCATACGGACATGCCCTTTCCATCAATTACCCGGCATACAGACTTAATTGACAGGTCATCGTCCTGTGTCGCCAACCCACAAATTGTGAGCGCGGCACCCGAATCAAAATCACACGACAGCCATGAGTCCAATCAAACCCAATTCGCAAAGTAACCGCCACGGTGATCTTCTCACCGCGGGTCGGCTCTCCCAATACCTCGGCTGCACCCAGCGGCACATCTACAACCTGCGCAAGCGTGGCCTGCCAGCCATCGTGATTGGCGACATGGTGAGATTCGATCTCGCAGCCGTGAGGCGCTGGCTCGGCGCTCAACAAAAAAGCAGTGCACAGCCCAAACGGTCCACCGGCGCGGCCACTTCAAAACCATGAACAAGTCTCTTTCGATCCCAATACATCCACAAACGCACTTCAAATCAATACCATGAAACTCAGCGCTCAAGCCAACAAACCCTTCGACACTCATCCTGAATACAACGGCCTCGCCGTCTGTGTGGATGTCACTCCACCCAAAACAGTGCAGACCGATTACGGTCCCAAGGAGCAGTTCCGTCTCGTCTTTGAAACCACCCAGCTCCGCGAGGACGGTCGGCCCTATCTGGTCTGGTCTCGCGGCTTCACCACCAGCCTTGGCGAGAAGGCGGCACTGCGGGCTTTTCTCAAGCAGTGGTTCGGTCGTGATCTGACTGCCGCCGAGCAGAAGGAGTTCGACACCGACACGCTCATCGGTCGCATGGCTCAGCTCGTCATCGTCCACACGGAGGGACGCAATGGCGAAACCTATGCCAACATCGGGCTGATCCGTCCGGACAAGTCTGGCAGCACGATGGCTCCTTCCGGCAAATACATCCGAGTCAAGGATCGCCAGGACAAAGACACCTCCTACAACCGGGTCAGCCAACCCGCGTCTGATGCTACGCAAGCTGCGGATGACTGGCACTTCACCAAGGTTCACGTCGGCAAGCATCAGGGGCTGGACATCTGTGAACTCGATCAGGCTGCGGTGCGCGGGCTCTACGACAACTGGCTGCCCATCGCCAAAGCGCTCCCAAAGCCACTGAAGGCAGATCGCGACCTGATGTTCGCCGTGGAGCAGGCCGCCGCCGAGTTCGGCTTCGCCAAGCCGGCAGAGGCTTCCGAGAACATCCCCTACTGAGATCAAACCTTCATTCGAATCCGATCCCATGATCCTCATTCAACGCGAATCTCCCTCGCACTGGTATTTGCCAGACGGCACCCCGTATCACGAGGTGGTCCGGGCCGATGGCAACGGCATGCGTTCCGTAACCCTGCGTGACGCCCGCAAGGTTAATGCCCTGCCCTCCGTCACCAACGTCCTCAGCGTGCTGGCCAAGCCTGGTCTTGATGCCTGGAAGCAGGAGCAGGCCATCATGGCTGCTCTGACGCTGCCCAAGCGTGAGGACGAGCCCCTTGATGCCTTTGCCCGCCGTGTCGTCGAAGACATGGGCGAGCAGGTCCGGTCCGCTGCTGATCTCGGCAGCTCTGTTCACGCCGCCATTGAGGTCTATCTGCAAACCGGCGAATCCCCGGAAAACCCTGACATCCTGCGCCTATTCGCGCCAGTGAAGCTGTGGATCGACGAGCACGTCGAGCGCATCGGTCTGGTCGAAACCGTGGCGGTGCATACGCAGTTCGGATTCGCCGGTCGCATCGACCTGGTGGCCAGGCTCAAGAGCACGGGCACCTGGGCGGTCATTGATTTCAAGACGCAGAAGATGAAGCCCGACAAGAAGGGCGTCTATCAGGCCAGCTACTACGAAACCTGGCCGCTGCAATTGATGGCCTACTTCAAGGCGCTCAACAGCGCCGGTGAATGTTCGCGCCGTCTGGAGGACATCGCATCTGTCGTCATCAACTCCGTCGAACCCACGCCCGTGCAGGTGAAGGTCTGGCCGCGAGAGGGCCACGAGTCTCTCTGGCAGGCTTTTAATAACGCCCGCGAACTGTGGTGCTTCATCAAGGGCTACCGCCCGCAACCCGCCGAGCCATTCCTCAGCGCATGAACCTTTCACCCGACAAGCCCATGCCCACCCTGATGACACTGCTCGATGAGCGCCGCCCGTTGATCACCACCCATCGCCGTTGGCCTCACGGGGCATGGCCGTGGATCACCTTCCTGCTTGGGCTCGCCCTGGGCTGGATTCTTCACCCACACCTCTCATGAGCTTTGATCCAACCGCCGAGAGGTTTCATCGGCTGGTGAAGCAGGGCCGCAATGTCCTGCTCACCGGTCAGGCTGGGACTGGCAAGAGCACCTTGTTGCGCAACGAGATCGACGCTGACGACGAGGAGGTGGCGATCACTGCCTCCACGGGCATTGCTGCGCTCAACATCGGTGGTAGCACCATCCACCGTTGGAGCGGCATGATGCTGGGCCCCAAACGTGGTGAAGATCCGCGTGGCTATCTCCGCGAACTGATGCGTGACAATCGCCATTCGGTTCGCGCGGGATTGGATCGCATCCGCAACTGTCGTCTGCTGGTCCTCGATGAGGTGTCGATGCTCTCGGGCATCACACTCGCCTTCTTCGATCTGCTG
The DNA here is from genome assembly GCF_039542385.1 of Prosthecobacter algae. NCBI lineage: Bacteria > Pseudomonadati > Verrucomicrobiota > Verrucomicrobiia > Verrucomicrobiales > Verrucomicrobiaceae > Prosthecobacter > Prosthecobacter algae. The sequence continues at coordinate 561,674 of NZ_BAABIA010000004.1, forward strand.
TGTCGCACGGTTCGTCGTGATCAGGCACCGTTTGGTGGCATCCAGATCATTGCCACAGGCGACTTCCTGCAACTGCCCCCGGTTCGCACTGATCCGCGTGAGGTCTATGACTGGGCCTTCCTGACTCAAAGCTGGATCGAGGCGGACTTCGCCACCATCCACCTCACCAAGGTTCATCGACAGGACGAACCTGACCTCCTGCGCGCTTTCGGGGAGTTCCGCGTGGGCAAGATCTCCTCGGCCAGTGCGGCACTGCTTGCCTCACGCGTGGTGCATTTTCCGGACGCTGACACACCACGCCTGTTCACCCACAACAGCCAGGTGGATAAATGGAACGCCTATCGTCTCGCCTGCATTGAGTCTGACGAGACGATCTACCCGGCACGCACTTCGGGTCCAGATCATCAAGTTCAGTTCCTTCGCACCAACCTGCTCACGCCTGAGCAGCTCGTGCTCAAACCGGGAGCCAGGGTGATGTTCACGGTGAATCAGCCTGACCTGGGTTTCGTGAACGGTCAAACCGGCACCGTGATCGTCTGCGGGCGTGACGAAGTGCTCGTCGATTGCGATGGAATGCCGATCCGTGTCGCGCCCTACGAATGGCGGTTTGATTCGCGCGACAAGCACAGCGCCACCTTCACCCAGTTCCCCCTGCGGCTGGCCTGGTCGCTCACTATCCACAAGTCCCAAGGCCTCACTCTCGACAGTGCCTACATCGACGTGCGTGCCGCCCGTGAACCTGGCCAGGCCTACGTCGCCGTCTCCCGTGTGCGCTCCCTAGCGGGCCTCAACATCAAAGCCTGGTTCAGCGGCATCTTCGTCAGCCAGGCAGCCATCCAATTTTACCAATCCATCACGCCCAAACCCGTCGCTGCATGAGCTTTTCCATTCCGTCCAACATCAACGAGCTCGACCGCCTGCAGGCAGCTCAGTTCTACCACGACCAGCTTGGCTGGGCTGTGCATCCGCTCATGCCACCTGACCGTGGTGATGAGCAGGAGCGTGGCAAGAAGCCCATCCTCAAAGGCTGGCGCAACCACCGCGCCGAGGAAGTCACCCAGGACTTCATCCGCCGACATTTCAATGGCACTTCTCACACCAATGTGGGGTGCGTGGTGCGTCCACCGTTCATCCATGTCGATCTGGACAGCAAACCCGACGCTGGGGAATCCGTCCGCGCTTGGCTTGCCACCAAGCCCGAGCTTGATCATGCGCCACGCGAGCGCACCGGGGGTGGTGCGCATCTGTCCTTCATCTGCCGTGACCTGCCTGAATCAGTGCTCAAGTCGAAGAAGGCCATCACCTGTCAGATCAATGACAAGGTGAGTGCCGAGCTTTACTTCGACGGCCTCAACATCGTGCTGAGTCCATCGGTTCACAAAAGCGGCCATCGCTACGTTTGGGAAATCACTGGCACCATTCCCGAGGTGAGCTGGGAGCAGTTGTGTCATTGGTTCGGCTTTGAAACTCCCGAGGCCGCCAAACGTGGCCGCCCGAAGAAGGATTCCACCTGGTGGTCCGCCTTCAATGGTGATCTCGCCACATTGGACATCGTGGCGTTGTTTCGTCGTGCGGGCCGTTTGGGCGACTGCATCGACCCAGATCAGCAGAAGTGGGCAGTGCGGTGCCCCTGGGATCATGATCACTCCAAGCAGCATGACGGCATCGGCACCGACACGGCCATCTTTGCCTCCGAGCCTCCTGGATTCAAATGCCTGCACGCCCACTGCGCCGAACGCAGCATCAAAGACGTGCTGGAGTGGTTTGAAGCGCAGCAGTCTGGGATCGTGGATGAACACTGTCGCGAGCAGCGTGTGTGGAAGGACGGTCAAAAGGATCGCGAAGGTCGCCCGCGCATCGTTCTGCCTGGACCTGATCGTGAAGACTCCGAGTTCGCCACCGAAGTGGCCGAGGTGATCGCGCCAAAGGAAGTCTGGTTCAACAAGGCCGAGCGTGTCGTCTCAGTTCGCCTGCTGCGGTTTTCAGAGAAGGCACAGTCACTCGGGTTTCAGGCGCTGGAACCCATCGAAGCCCGCACAGCCATTGAGGATCATGTGCAGACGGGCTTGGTGCAAATGGACCGAGACACCAGCCAGCCGGTGTTTTCAGCGCGCACCATGACGCGTGAGTGCGCGGCTGGTCTTTTGGCCGCCCCACAACTCCGGCGGAAGCTGCCCGAGATCATCCGCATCCTGGATTTCCCGCTCCCCATCCGCCTGCCGGGCGGAGAGATCGCTCAGCCAAAATCTGGCTACGATCCGCGCTTCCGCATCTACACGGACCCTGCGGCTCCAGAACTGAGGCGCATGTCACGGGACGAGGCCTTTGAGTGGATCAAGCAGGCGCACGTTGGGTTTGGGTTCCGTGACAAGCAAAGCCTGGTCCATGCCATCGCTCGTCTGATCACGCCCTACTGCCGAGGTCTCATGGGTTGGGATGGCCGGTTCCCGCTCTGGCACTTTTCAGGCAACCGCCCCAGGGCAGGCAAGGACTACCTCGCAGGAGTGACTCAGATCGTCTATGAGGGGCGCAGCATCGAAGACGCTCCGCTGGAACGTGAGTCCGAGGAAACGCGCAAGCGCATCACGGCCGCGTTGATGAGTGGGCGACGGATGTTGCATTTTGCCAACTGCCAGGGCCACATTCAAGACGCTGTCTTCATCGGCGCGATCACCAGCAAGACCTTTGGCGCTCGCAATCTCGGCAGCACGGACGCGCGCTCTGACCTCACCTTGCCCAACGAGATCGAGTTCTCCATCTCGGCTAACATTGGCCTCACGTTCCGGCCCGATGTCGAGCCGCGCACACGCCGCATCACTCTGGAGTTTCCCGAGGACAACGCCAATGGCCGCGAGTTCCCCAACCCGGAACTGCATGACTGGGTGCGCCAGCACCGCCGTGAAATCTTGTCAGCCATCGACTCACTGGTCGCGATGTGGGTAGAGGCAGGCTGCCCCGCCGGCAAACGTCCCTTCAACAGCTTTCCTGAGTGGGCCACCGTCGTGGGCGGAGTGCTCGGGTTCCACAACCTGGGTGATCCATGCGAACCGCATCTGGATGATGGCGGGCTGCCTGCCGACCGTCAAACAGAGGCCATGCGGATGCTGTTCGTCATTGGCTACGCCGCACATCCTGACAAGTGGGTCGGTAAGGCTCAGATCTATGAAATCATCGAGAGCAACGCGGAGACGGAGGCCTTTTCATGGTTCGGTGATCTGGCCGAAAAGGGAGCCAAGCACCGCATTGGCAAAGACCTGCGGCAGTTCAAGGACCGCGAATTGGACGGGATATTGTTCATGATTGATGATCACGCCAAAGAGTCCCAGAAACATCGTTTCAGGTTCACCAAGCAGAAGAGTTCACGTCACGATGTTCTGGGTGAGCTATTCGGGATGCGTCAGCCCTCTGAAACCGCTCTCCAGGGTGTAAATCAGGCGCATTTGGCGCATTTATCGCATTCTGTAGCTCTGCCAAAACTCCAGACCTTTAAATCAGAAGAAAATAATAAAAATAGGGAGAATAAAAGAGAGTACAGTACACACACAGGGGAACCAATGCGTGAAATGCGTCAAATGCGCAGCGCGTCGGACCTCCCGGCCATCGCTGCCGCGATCCGTAAATCACGCTCCGTCGCGCTCGATCTGGAAACCTACGGCCCGCGCAAAGGCGATGGTCTCGATCCATGGGCGGGTGACATCCGACTGCTCTCCCTTTGCGTGGAAGGTCAGGAGCCCTGGATCTTGGATCTGCGCGCCATCGGCTACGATCTCGGTGAGCTGAAGACAGCTCTCGAATCCGTCGAGATCATCGCCCACAACGCCAAGTTCGATCTGCTCTGGCTGCGCGTGAAATGTGGCCTCCGTGCCACGCGCGTGTTCTGCACGCTGGTGGCAGCGCGCCTGTTCAGCGCTGGCACCAAACCAGGCAACGACCTCGACAAGTGTCTGGAGCGTTACCTCGGCATTGCTCCCGCCCCTGATCACAGCCGCTCCGACTGGGGTTCGATGTTCCTCACCGAAGATCAGCTCGCCTATGCCGCTCGTGATGTGCTCCATCTCCAGGCGCTTTCCAACAAGCTCTGGAGCCTGCTGGAAAGCGATCAGCTCGATGTGGTGGGCCGGCTCGAATTCGATCTCGTGCCCGTCATCGTCGAGATGGAAGCCGCCGGCATTGCCGTGGACAAAGCCAGGCTCCGGGAGATCGAAACGAGGGCACGCTCCTCTGCCTCCGATCATGCCGGGATGCTGCGCCAAAAGCTCAACCTGCCCAAGCTCAACCCTGGCAGTCCTCAGCAGCTTCTCGAAGCGCTCAAGGCGGCAGGCATCGAGCTGGATAACACCAACGAGGAAACGCTCAAGGCGGCGGACGATGGCGAGATCATCCCGCTGATCCTCGACTACCGGGGCGCTGAAAAGCTCGCTCAACAGGCGGCTTCGTTGCTGGAGTGTGTGAAGCAGGACGGACGCATCCATGGCCGCTTCGATCCCACGGGCACGGCCACAGGCCGGTTCTCATCGAAGGACCCGAACCTGCAAAACGTGGGGCGTGGTGAACTGCGCACCTGCTTTGTGCCTGAGCCTGGGAACAAGCTCATCGTCGCCGACTACTCGCAGATCGAGCTGCGCGCTGCTGCCGTGATCGCTGGCGAGAAGAAGATGATCGAGGCCTACAAGAACGGCGTGGACCTGCACAAGCAGACCGCCTCCGAAGTCTTGAACAAGCCTTTGGAGGACGTCACCAAGCAAGATCGGCAGATTAGCAAATCGGCAAATTTTGGCCTGCTGTACGGTCAGAGCGCTCCGGGCCTCGTGCGCTACGCCGCATCGAGCTACGGCGTGCAGATGGAGCTGGACCAGGCCGAGCAAATCCGCCGGCAGTTCTTCCGCACCTACGACCGCCTGCGCCAGTGGCATGGTGTCAGTCACAACCAGGCGGACGCCGGTGCCCGCGAAGTTAGAACCGTGCTGGGTCGCCGCCGCTTGATCCCGGAAACGGCCTCCGAATGGGAACGCTTCACCGCCCTGGTGAACACGCCCGTTCAAGGCGGTTGCGCCGATGGCATGAAGCAGGCGCTCGTGCTCCTAGCCCAACGTCTGCCCAACGAGGCCCGAATCATCTCCACCGTGCATGATGAAGTGCTCGTGGAGGCTCCCGAGGCGATGGCGAATGAAGTCTGCGATCTGGTCCAAGCCACCATGATCGAAGCGATGGCCGCCCTGTTCCCGCAGGTGCCCATCGAGGTCGAGGCGGGGTCATGTGCCAACTGGGGCGAGAAATGAAAGGAGCCACCCCCATGAACTTCGATGACGATGAAGAACTGCCGCCAAGCTCGTACCAGAGCCGCCAGCGCGACATGGACGATGATTACCGCCGGGAATACCAGCAGTGGATCAGATCCCTGCCGCCCGAGGAGCGTCGCAAGGTCAAGGAGATGGGCTTGGACAAAGCCTACCTCCCCTCAGGCTCCGGTGGTGCCACCAAGGACGCCGCCGAATCCTCCCGCGCCCGATGCGAGGACAGCTACGAAGAACCTGAGGAACCTGCCTCCGATGCACCTGCCCACCAGGCATCCTCCGCCACTGAGCCATGTTCAAATCATCCGCAGCCTGCGGACACTGAAGGCTTGCACGATCTACTGCGCCGCCTGGTGGGCGAGATGGTCAGCCAGAGCAACGCTCGCCTTTCGCTCGACTGCCTCGCCCTCGTCACCGGGCTTGCCTATGACGGCGACTCGATGACCGAGATCGCCAAGCGCCACGACGTGACCCGCGCTGCCGTCTCCAAACGCTGCGTCGAGTTGACGCAGTCACTCAATCTGAAACCCAGCCGTGCCATGCGCTCCCTGCTCGCCCGCGAGAGCTACCGCAAAGCCCGCATCCATCATCTCCGCGTGAATCCATGAAACCCGCCCGCATCGACCCGAAAATCACCATCACCCGCACAGGGTTGCAGGTGACAGCCGACCTCAGCTTCGAGGAGTGGCAGTCCATGGCCTCCCGTTTCGGAGCCGCCATGTCCAGCGCGGCCTTCGTCATCGGCGACTGGCTCGTGTATGGCGAGGATCACTTCCGTGGCCAGAAACGCCTTCCTGGCTTTGAAGACGAATCCATCAGCACCCGAAGAGTGTCCTCCGAGATCTATGACGAAGCCCTGCGTCTGACTGGCCTGGACCGCAGCACCCTCGTGACCTACGCCTATGTGGCGCGACGCGTGCCCGCTTCGTTGCGCAACGAGCAGCTTTCCTGGGAGCATCACAAGGCGGTGGCGAAGTTGAAGGAGGAAGACCAACAACGCTGGCTCCAGATCGCCGGGGCTGAAGGCGACGACGAGCACGGCGCAGTGTCCACCCGACGACTGCGCAAGAGCATCACCGCAGGTCGCCTGCTCACCGCCGAGGAGATGACCTCCGATCCAGCCGACCGTGGCCGCCTCAATCACATCCCGTTCCTCAACCGCCTGAACGCCTGGTGGGCGCAGATGAAGGACAACGGCTGGCTCAAGCGGGCGACCCGCGAGCAGAAGGAAACCCTCAAACGCGACCTCAGCATGGTCGTGCGGATCATCCGCGAACTCGATTCCAACTAAACCACCCCACCACGATATGGACACAGACCAACCCCTCCAAGATCAAGCCATCGAACACGTCCGCGAACTGCTCGCCACCCACTGGCGCGAAGCGAAGGACTCCGCCGACGAAGACGGCAAGTTCGCCATCGGCCTGCGCATCTCCGTTCTCAACGGCGCACCCGCCAAGCTCAAGGTGAAGTGCAGCATCAGCAAAACCATCACCGACGAGATCGAGAGCCAGGTGGACGACCCGGAGCAGATGAAACTGCTGTAACCCAAATACCATCCCACACCCCGAAAATCATTATGACACCCGCAGACATCATCGCTTGGGCGCTCGCCCTCGGCCTCGCCTGGGTCGTTCTCGCCCTGTGCATCCCTATCGAGCGCTGGATCGAGCTGCATATGCAGCGCCGAGTGCGCAACACAGGCTTGGAAAAGCGATTGGAAGAACTGGAACGTCGCTTCAAAGAGCAGTCTCCACCCGAGGCGTAAAGTTGACTCTCTGCGCAGGCCATGCCTCGCCTGCGCTACCGTGCCCCGAAATCTCCCTCTAGTCTGGAGGCGCGCTTCCTGATGCTCTGGAAACACGTCAAGGGGCCAGACTTGGAGAAGGAGTATCGCTTCCACCACGAACGGCGTTGGAGGTCTGATTTTGCGCATGTAGGCGCTCGTGTGTTGATCGAGATCGAGGGCGGCATCTGGGTGAATGGTCGCCACAACCGTGCTGCCGGGTTCAATGCCGATCTGGAGAAATACCTCGCCGCAGGACTCGCTGGCTGGCGCGTGTTCCGATTCGGGCCGGATCAAATCACGTTGGAGAACGTGGAGCGCATGGCTGAACAGGTGCGTGACGAAATAAGGCGGTTTTCCACTGAATCCACTTTGGTCAAAAATCAGCAAATCGTTGATTCTGAATCGCTAGACGCGAATCCGGCGGTGAAAAAAGTGGAAAGCTGAAATTCGCGTTTGCATGGAATTTGCGTGGTGGTGTCCGAACCCAGGGTCACGAACGATCTCGAAAAGAGATTTCCTTGCACGACTCGGCAGCAACAGGCAGGCACATGCACGGGCGGCCGGAACTTCGAGTGCCGGGAATTCAATCTTGGCAAGAGTTGCGTGATAAAGAAACTGATCAATGCCGCTCAGATGCAAGGACGCGACCGTGGTGCGGCGACAGGAGCGAGTCCCTGTCGGAATAAAGTCCCACCTTGACCATCTGATGATGTCGGCGAGTCTTGCCGCCGCTTCCTCAATGAAACGCTTCTGGCAAATCCTCGCACTTCTGCTGCTGGCCTTGATGGTCCCGGCTTCGGTGTGCTGTTATGGGGCAGGTGGATGCACGGTCGAGGCTTGCTGCTCTGAATGCCATGATGCCAACGACGACGGCGAACATCCCGCTCCCGTTTCCTGCCCGAGCGATACGATTGCCCACAGCCAAGTTCCCGCGCCGGTCATGCTTCCTGCGATGCAGATGGTGGAGCTGGCGGAGTTGATTCAGGCGATGATTCGTCTTCAAGACGATCTCGCCACGGCCACGGAGTCTTCTGGGCTGCCGATGACCACCGCGCCGCCGGAACTGCGAGCGACGTGGCATTTCACACAACGCACGGCACTGCCTGTGCGTGCGCCTTCGATCCAGGCTTAAAGTCCCGTGCGTTGGTCCGCCCATGTTGGCGGTGACATCCACGCAGGAGCTTCCCACCGCGACCGCTCGCTTAGCGGCATCGTGGCTTTGCCGTGCCTCCGTCGAAACTCCAATCCCATCTCATCATGCGTTCATTCATCCTATCATCTCTCTTGCTGGCCGCTGTGCCGCAGCTTCTCGCGGCGGATTCCAAACCGGAGCCGTCCTCCATTTCCAGTCTCGTGGGTCGCACGCTCGCGGGGAATCCTGAAATCCGCTTTTATGAGGCGGAGGTCGCGGCGGCGAAGGCGACTCGCAGCACGGCGGGCAGGCAGTCGAACCCGGAGCTGAGCCTGCAAGTCGGCAACAACAGCATTCGCAACGCCGACAGCCGCTCGAACGGTCTCGCTTTCTCTGCCGAGCTGGCGCAGCCCATCGAGTGGCCCGGCAGACTTGGCTTGCGCAAGGCCATCGCTAACCGCGACATCGCCATGGCGGAGCTGGGGCTGGAGCGGTTTCGCTTTCATCTCGCGGCCCGTGTCCGCGTGCTGGCATTCACGCTGTCCGCGCAGCAAGATCTCGCTAATGCCGCGAATGAAGTCGCCGCACGTTATGCCTCGCTGCGTGAGGTCATGGTGCAGCGTGAGCCTGCGGGCATCGCGCCGCAGCTTGAGATCGCCACCATCGAGGCGGCGGCGCTCGTGGCGGAGTCACGGGCATCAAAGGCAGGCGTGGAGGTGCAAAAGGCACTGCTGGAGCTGAACCAGCTCATGGGTCGCCGCGCCGATGCGCCGCTGATCGTGAAGCGCGGCCCGCTGGATGCACGGCCCGCGCCTGCGCTGCTCTCCCTGCTCGGCTCCGCGATGAAGAACCACTACGAGCTGCGCTTGCGCCGTGCCGAGCTGGAGCAGCAGGGCTTCAAGGTCGAGCTGGCGAAGAACGAGCGCTACCCCGCATTCACCATCGGCCCCTTTGTTGAGGTGCAAAACACCCGCACGCTCGATGACCAGACCGTGGCAGGCATCGGCATCTCCTTCCCGCTGCCATTTTGGAAGAATGGCAAAGCAGAGGTCACCAATGCCGAGGCACGCCAGATGCAGGCGCAGGCCACGCTCGCCGCCGCACAGCGCGAGGTGGAACGGCAGGTCACGGAGAGCATGCTCATCTACCAGACGCAGCAGTCACGCCTCGCCGTGTGGAAGGGCGATGCCGTCACGAAGTTCAGCGATGCCGCCGCGCTTGCCGACCGCCATTTCAGACTCGGTGCCGTGCCCATGAGCACCTTTGTCGAGCTTCAGGACAAGTATCTCGAAGCCGTCGAGGCCATCCACAGCACCCAGACCGAGGCGCTGGAGGCCGCGCTCACCCTCGAAGAACTCACCGGCGCACCCGGCAGCCTCATCACCACCAAAAACTAACTTCACCTTATCATGAAACTCTTGCTCATCCTGTCTCTCGTCGTCACCGCCGCAGCGCTCACCAGTTGCAGCGAATCCGCCGCCAGTCCTTCCACCGAACACACCACCGCACCGGAGAACGGCGCACAGTTCAAGGACGGCAAAGGCGTGGCCCTCACCGCGCTCATGGCGCAGTCCATCAGCCTGCAAACCGCCGAGGTGCAGGAGGAAAAGATCGCCCCTGCCTTCACCATCAACGTGCAGGCCATGCAGCGTGGCACCGAGGCCAGCGGATGGCTCACTGCCGATCAAGCCGCGCGTGTGCAGCCCGGCATGGAGGTCGGGCTTGGCACCGCGAAAGGCAGCGTGCTCCGCATTGAAAAAGCAGCCTATGCCACGCTCGGCGACTTTGAAGTCACTGTGCAAACCGCCGCTCCCATCGAGCCAGGCAGCGCCATCAACGCCACCTTCCGCTTTCCCGCTGGCGATGCCGTCACCGCCATTCCTGCGAATGCACTGCTCACCACCGCCGAGGGCACCTTCGTCTATGCCAAGAACGACGAGTTCTTCCTCCGCACGCCCGTCAAAGTCGGCGCACGCAGTGGCGATCATGTCGAAATCACCGACGGCCTCTACACCGGCGACGAGATCGTCACCACGCCTGTCATGTCCTTGTGGCTCGCCGAGCTGCAAGTCCTGCGCGGCGGCAAAGCCTGCACCTGCGGCCACTAGCACGTCATGCTCTCACACCTCATCACCTTCGCCATGCGGCAGCGGGCCGCTGTGCTGCTTGCCACGCTCATCTTGATCGGAATCGGCTCGTGGTCGGCCATTCATCTGCCCATTGATGCCGTGCCGGACATCACGAACCCGCAGGTGCAGATCAACACTGCCGTCAATGCGCTCGCCCCCGAGGAGATCGAAAAGCTCGTCTCCTTCCCCATTGAAAGCGAAATGGCGGGCCTGCCGCAGATGGTGGAGCTGCGCTCTCTGTCCAAGTTCGGCCTCTCACAGGTCACGATGATCTTTGAGGACGATGTGGACCTCTACCGCACCCGCCAGCTCGTCACCGAGCGGCTGCAAGCCGTGCTCGATGAACTCCCGCCCGGCCTCACGCCGAAGCTCGCACCCGTCGCCACCGGCCTTGGCGAAATCTTTTATTATGGCCTCGACTACAGCGCCGACGCACCCCACAAGCCCGCCACCCGCGAGGCCCAGCTCATGGCCCTCGCGCAGATTCAGGAATACCAAGTGAAGCCATTGCTGCGCGGCACGCCCGGTGTCGCGGAGGTCAATACCAGCGGCGGTTATCAGCGGCAGATCGTCATTCAGCCTGATCCCGCACGCCTCGCCGCACGCGGCATGTCGCTCGACATGCTGGCGGAGATCGTGGAGCAAAACACCCGCAACGCAGGCGGCGGTTACGTCGAGATCGGTGGCGAGCAGCTCATCGTCCGCGCCACCAGCCGCGTGAATGACATCGAGCAAATCCTCAGCATCCCGCTCAAGTTCGCAGGCGGGGTGAAGCCCATTTTGCTCAGCGAAGTCGCCACCGTCAGCATCGGCAGCGCCTTCCGCACCGGAGCCTCCACCGATGATGGGCAGGAAGCCCTCATCGGAGCCACCATCATGCTTGCCGGTGAAAACTCCCGCCTCGTCGCCCAGGCTGTGCGGGCCAAGCTCGCCGAAATCCAGCCCAAGCTCCCGCAAGGCATCGTCATCCGCGCTTTGTATGATCGCAGTGACCTCGTCAGCCGCACCATTGCCACGGTTGAGAAGAACTTGGCCGAGGGCGCACTGCTCGTCGTCGTCGTCCTCTTTGCGCTGCTGGGAAACTTCCGCGCCGCGTTCATCGTCGCCCTCGTCATCCCACTTTCCATGCTCATCGCCATGACCGGCATGGTGCGCTATCACATCAGCGGAAACTTGATGAGCCTCGGAGCCATCGACTTCGGTCTCATCATTGATGGCGCGGTCGTCATGGTGGAAAACATCGTGCGTCATCTCGGCGAGCGGCAGCACGCGCTCGGTCGCACCCTGACCCTCCGCGAGCGCACCGACGAAGTGCTCAAGTCCGCCAAAGAAGTCGCCAACCCCATGTTCTTCGGCGTGCTCATCATCACCGTCGTCTATGTGCCCATCCTCGCGCTGCAAGGCATCGAGGGGAAGATGTTCAAGCCCATGGCCCTCGTCGTCATGCTCGCGCTCGGTGGTTCGCTGGTGCTCGCCGTCACCTTGATGCCCGTGCTGTGCTCGTATCTGCTCGGTGGGAAGATTCAGGAAAAGGACAACTGGCTCGTCACGCTAACAAAACGTCTCTACACGCCGCTGCTCCGCTTCGGCCTGCGGTTCAAGCCGCTCATCGTGCTGCCTATGCTCATCATGTTCGGCTCCTCGCTCTGGGTCTTCACACGTCTCGGCTCCGAGTTCATCCCGCAGCTCGACGAGGGCGACTTCGCCTTCCAGCTCATCCGCAGCAGCAGCGCCGGTTTGTCCTCCTCGCTGGAGTTGCAAAAGCAGAGCGAGGCCGTCATCCGCCGCGACTTCCCCGAGGTAAAAGAAATGTTCTCCCGCATCGGCACCGCCGAGATCGCCACCGACCCGATGAACCCCAACGTGGCCGACACCTACCTCATGCTCTCGCCGCGTGATCAGTGGCGCAAAGAAGACGGCAAACCCATCAGCAAAGAACACCTCGGCGAACTCATGCGGAAAGCTCTGCTCGATCAAGTGCCCGGGCAAAACATCCTCGTCACCCAGCCCATCCAGATGCGCTTCAACGAGATCATGGCCGGAGCACGCGCCGACCTCGTGTGCAAAATCTTTGGCGACAGCTACGACGAACTCGAACGCCTCGCCGGAGAAGTCCGCACCGCGATCACCGCCATCCCCGGCGGCGGCGAGACCGAGTTCGACAGCATCGGCAAGAACCCCATGATCGAAATCCAGCCCGACCGCGAGGCCATGCGCAAGTTCAACGTCCACGCCGATGAACTCAACCGCCTCATCGAGACCGCGCTTGCCGGAACCGAAGTCGGCCTCGTCATCGAAGGCAACAAACGCAGCCCCATCGTCGTCCGCCTCGGTGAAGACCGCCGCAGCGACCTCGAAGGCATCAAACGCCTCGCCCTCCGCACCGAAGGCGGCGGCATGTTGGCCCTCGGCCAGGTCGCCAAGATCGTCCTCGTCCCCCAGCCCGTGCAGATCGCCCGCGAAGATGCCCAGCGCCGAGTCAGCATCCTCATCAACGTGCGCGGACGCGACACCGAAGGCTTCGTGCAGGAGGCCACCCAGGCCATCCATGACAAAGTGAAGTTCCCCGACGGCTACTACTTCGAGTTCGGCGGCCAGTTCAAGAACCTGCAAGAAGCCAAAGCCCGCCTCATGATCGTCGTGCCGCTCGCGCTCGCGTTGATCTTCGTCCTCATCTTCCTGAGCTTCGGCTCTTTCCGGCAGGCCACGCTCATCTTCATGTGCGTCCCGCTCGCCGTCACCGGTGGCATCTTCGCTTTGTATCTGCGCGACATGCCCTTCACCATCAGCGCCGCTGTCGGCTTCATCGCTTTGAGCGGCATCGCCGTGCTGAATGGCATCATGCTCATCAGCTACATCAACCAACTGCGCGGCGAAGGCCGCGAGGTGCGCGAGGCCGTCGTCGAAGGCACCCTCACTCGTCTGCGGCCCAAGCTCATGACCGCGCTCGTCGCCAGCCTCGGCTTCGTCCCCATGGCGATTGCCACCGGTGCCGGTGCGGAAGTCCAGCGCCCCATCGCCACCGTCGTCATCGGCGGCATCATCACCTCCACTTTCCTCACCCTGCTCGTCGTGCCTGTGCTCTACGACTGGATTGAGCGCAAAACCAAAGCCCAAACAAACACACCATGAAAACACTGCTCAACATCCTCATCATCGCCGCCCTCGCTACCACGTCCGCTTTTGCCGACGCCAAAGTCAAAGCCGGTCCCCGCAAAGGCCTCCTCCTCGATCTCGGCGGCAAACAAGCCGAGTTCTTCGTCGAAAAAGACCGCAGCATCAGCATTGCCGTCTATGACGCCGCGCTGAAAGCCCAGCCCGCCAGCACCGAAGTCATCACAGCCACCGCCGAAGCCCCCAGCGGCAAGGCCAAGATGGCCTTCGAGGTCAAAGACGGCAAACTCGTCTCCACCACCAAGCTCCCCGAAGGCGAAGGCTATCAAGTCGTCCTCCAAGCGAAGTCCACCCCCGACGCCAAGACCAAGAACTTCCGCATCAAGCTCCAGCTCCACATCTGCGGCGGCCCCTGCAAAAACCCCGAATACGCCTGCACCTGCGACGAGTGATCTTTATTTTTTGGAGGGGTTTGGCGAGGGGTGGAGTTGCACTGGATGAACGCACAACATCGCGTCCAACCAAACTAACCAAACCAAATCCAACCATGAAAACGAAACTCGCCCTCCTCGCCGTCACGATCCTCGTCGGCTTCAGTTACACAAGCGCCAGCGCCAACCCTTGGAAGGGAGTGCCTCCGGGCTTCACCGCCAAAGCCAGCGCACCCGCCAAGCCCGCGTTCAAGTCCTGCTGCGAAACCAAAACGCGCTACACCACCAACGGTATCAAGAACGGCATCGTGGTGAACAAGAGCATCGTGTGCAACACCGGCTGCGACGCGCCACACGCCGGGAAGAACTGCACCGCCGCCGAGCGCACGCAATGCGCGAACTAACCCGCCGCCAAACCAGCAACCCGCCAGGAACGGATGACCTGGCAGGTTGATCTTCCATCCATCATCCGACATCTTCCCGTGTCATGAACGATCACGAACTCGACTCCCTCATTCGCCAGTCTCATCCCAAAATGGAACTGCCTGCCTCTTTCAATCGCGAGGTCTGGGAACGTGTCTCCGTGGCTTCTCCGGTGCCCGCCCTCGGCGGATGGCGCGAGATCGTGGATGCGCTGCTACTCTGGATCGCCAAGCCCGTCCCTGCCGTTGCAGCAGTCACCGTGATGCTCGCGGCAGGCGCAGGACTCGGCGGTTTTACCGTGAGTGAGAGCAGCGCATCCGCCCAGCGCACCGCCTACTTCGCCTCCATCAATCCGCTGCACCCAGCGCATCTGCCCACCCAGGAATGAAACGCGGACTCCTCATCCTCATTCTTGCCGTGGCAGCCTCCACGGCGGCTTTTTTCATCACGCGCAACCAATGCCAGTGCGGCACCCGTCTGGACGCCACCTCTCATGATGGCGAGACAATGCTTCCCGAGCTGGAATGGCTGCACCGGGAACTCAAGCTCGACGACACTCAGTTTGAGAAGGTCAAAGCCCAGCACCTCGCCTACAAGCCCACCTGCGAGGCATTGTGCATGAAAGTGGTGGCGGCACGGAAAAAAATCGGCCAGCTCGCTGCTCAAGGAAACCTGTCTTCGCCCGAGTTTGACGCCGCCTTGCAGGAGCAGGCCGCCGTGCATGTCGAATGTCAGAAGGCTCTACTCCGGCACCTTCACCAAACAGCAGGACTCATGTCCGAATCCCAAGCACGCCAATATCTCGATGCCATGTTGCCGCAGGTCATCGGCGTGGCGGCGGAACCCGTCAGCCACGGGCATTAACCACGCGTGCCACTCATGAGCTATCAAGACGAGGAGGACATTCAGCTCATGCAGAAGCTCACTGCGGGCGAGGATCTGGCGTTGAACGAGTTGATGCACCGCTGGCGTGATCGAGTGGCCTCCTTCCTCCTCCGCATGGTCGGAGATCATGCCACGGCCACCGACCTGGCGCAGGAAACCTTCGTCCGTCTCTACACCAGCCGGAAAAGCTACAAGCCGACCGCTGCCTTTTCGACCTACCTCTTTCACATCGCGGCAAATCTCGCCCGCAGCCATGCCCGGTGGAAAGGCAGACATCCCACCGTGCCGATGGAGGATGAGGCTGGTGAGCTGACCCATGATCCGGTTGATCCGCAACTCACGCCGGACGACGCCGCCGCGCTCAACGAAAAGGCCGCGCTGGTGAACAAGGCCATCGGCAGATTGCCCGCTGAGTTGCGGGAGGCTTTGTTGCTGTTCGCCGTCGAGCAGATGAGCCAAGCCGAGATCGCAGCGGTTTTGCGTTGTTCGGTCAAAGCGGTGGAAGTGCGTGTTTATCGAGCACGTCAGATGCTTCGTCAGATGCTCGATGCCAGTCTGTAACGCGCCGATCTTGCGCTCCATGAGGCACGAATTGTGAAGCTGGAGGGGTTCTCGCGGAGGTGGAGTTGCAGACGATAAGGGCGGGTCAGTCACTCGCTCCGAAAACCAAACACAAACCAAACGCATCCATACCATGAAATCCAAACTCATCCGCACCTCGCTTCTCGGACTCGCCGCCATCGGCACGCTGGTCCTCGCGTCATGCCAGGCTCCATCCTCCGCCCCCACAGCCGCCGTGAGCTGTGACAAGTGCGGCACCGTCCACTTCAAAGCGCCGTCCACGGGCTACGGGCCGGGCAACAAAGGCATTGTCACCCTGCGTGACGCCAGCCGCATGTCCTGCCCGGAGTGTGAGAACCAGGTCATCGCCATGATGAAGACTGGCAGCCTCACCAAGCATGTGTGCAAATCCTGTGGTGGTGCTCTGCGCCACTGCACGCAGCATTAAGCACACTGGCAGCCTCCAAAGCCGCCTGTGACTCACCTCGCAGGCGGCTTTTCATTTGCGGCCACGGTTTCGAGGAAAAAAGAAACTTGAGGGGTCAGCACAGCATCGGCGTTGAACCCAACGTCCGCATCTTTGGACAACCACAAACCCAAACTCTGAATCCATCATGAAACTCGTCCTCACCCTCCTCTCCAGTCTGCTCCTCGGCGCAGGCATCGCATCCGCCGCTGATGCTGGCGTCCCAGCCACCTACCCACTCAAAAAGTGCGTCGTCTCCGATGAAGACCTCGGCACCATGGGCAAGGCCGTCAAAGTCACCCACGAAGGCACTGACGTGTATCTTTGCTGCAAAGCCTGCACGAAGGACTTTCAAAAAGAAGCCGCCAAGTATGTCGCCAAAGTAAAGGCGGCGGAGAAGAAATAAGAGCGTGTTTGAGGGGCACGCCTATACGGGGCATCACCCCCTCTTCACTCAGGAGTATCACCTCGTCGCCCTTCCTCTGGCTGGGGGGGACAGAACGGATACCAGAGTTTTTGACGCTCCCACCTGCACGAAGCGTGTCTAGTGCCCGGCAGGTTTGGGCGTTCGGACTGACGCCACATTCACTCAGAAGGTCGCTCAGTGAGATTCGGATCGTTCGCAACGACTCCATTTGCTCGTCGATGCGGCGGATTTTCTGTTTCAGAACTTCGGATATTTTTTTACAATCGAAAGCGCTCTCATGCGACTGGCCGCGCAGCATTGGCTTGATCTCCCGCAGAGTGAAGCCCGCCGTGAGACATTCCCGGATGAACTGAATCTCCGCGACGACCGCGACGGGATAGACGCGGTAGCCGCCGGGCGAGCGCTTGGGCCGGGGCAGCAAGCCCTCCCTCTCATAGAAGCGGATGGTCTGCGTGCTGACGCCCGCCTGGGTGGCGAGAGCGCCGATCAAGATTAGTTGCTCGGACATAAAATCGTTGTTGACCTTATACCATACTTCAAGGCGCACCTTCAATCCCTATGAAAACGGCAATCACCACCAGTAACGCCTGCCCACTCTGCCAGCAGACCGGGAAAAAAATCAGTGACCTCACCCTCGCCGCTCAGGTGAAGGAGGACACGCTTGCCGCCCTGCCGTCGCAGGAGGGCTTCCGCTTCTGTGCCCAACGCGACTGCCCCGTCGTCTATTACCGGGAGGAAGGTGGCGTGACGATCTCGCTGGACCAGGTGCGCCACCCGGTCTTTCAAAAGAGCGACGATCCCCGGCGTCCTGTCTGCTACTGTTTTTCGCATACCGTGGAGGAGATCACAGCGGAGGTGAAGAAAGCCGGGCGCTCCTCCGTGCCGCAAGCGATCAAGGACAACTGCTCCAAAGGACTCGATGCCTGCGAGCGCAACAATCCGCAGGGCTCCTGCTGCCTCGGCAATGTCTCCAAGGTGGTGAAATCGGCGCAAAGCGTGCAGGACGCAACCACGAGTAGAGAAACCGATTGCGGTTCCTGCTGCACCACAGACGCATCGGCTGTCAAAACGAAAACGACCACCCCGCGCCCGCGAAGCGGCTGGCTTGGACTCGGCGCGGTCTTCAGCGCCATGCTAGCCTCCGCGTGCTGCTGGCTGCCTTTGCTGCTCATCGCCTTCGGTGCCTCGACGGCGGGAGTATCCGGCTTCTTCGAGACCTGGCGTCCAGTGCTGCTGGGCATCACCTTTGTGCTGCTCGGGGCCGGGTTCTACCTGGTCTATTTCCGCAACAACTGCTGCGATGTTGACGGCGCTTGCACCACCAATTCCGGCGCACGCAAGCGCTCCTGCTGGATGCTCTGGCTAGCCACGGCCCTCGTCCTTGTCTTCGCGGCCTTCCCGAAGTATGCAGGCTGGCTTGCCACCTCCGGTAACTCGACCTCCCATGAAACCGGCGGCGAGGTCACCACTCTGACCGTCGGCGGAATGACCTGTGAAGCCTGCGCCACCGGACTGAACGAATCTCTGCGCCACATTCCCGGGGTGCTAGCCACCGAAGTGAACTACGCCACGCGCACTGTTCATGTCTCCACCGTCACAGCGGATACTCGGCAGACAATCGTCGCAGTGCGACAGGCGTTAAGCGAAGCGGGCTATACCGTCGAACCAGCCAAGAATTCGCTACTGCCAGCAAAACCCTGACCTGCATTTGACATCTTTGAATACCTCACCCGCTAAACTTGCCACCAGACATTTTCGAGCGATTTTGAGGGGTTAGCTCACGCAAGGAGTTACACCCGCCACACCCAACTGACTTTGCCCCCATGAAACACGCCTGCACCAGACTCATCCTCGCCGCCATCTTCCTGATGGTGCAGGTGGCGGGTGCGTCTGTCTCCCGCCCTTCATGCATGCAAGGCAAGGAAGCCAAAGCTGCCCCTTGCACACTCGGTTGCTGTTCAGGCCCGGTGTGTGAATGCGGCATGGCCCCGATGCAAAAGCCGGCAAAGCCTGCGCCCGCAGCCCCCGCTTCGCAGGGCCAGCCGGTCAAGTTCATGCCGGTGCTGGTGAATGTTTTCACGCAGACGTTCGCTCCGCTCGTTTTGCAGAAAGCGGCACGGCCTCTGGCACCGGATGCCTTCCTGCCGCACTGCCCGCCTGCTCTGGCGCTGCACTGCGCCCTCCTCATCTGACGAAAGCTCGTTTTCACAGGCGCATTGTGCCCGCATCACGCGAGGCACGGACCCGAAACGAAGCATTTTTTCAATGAGGATACCATGAAGACCACATCATCACTTTCTGCCCTGGCGCTGTCCCTGGCAGCAGCACTCGCGGCCCAGGCCGCCGACAGCACTCCCGCCACTCCGGCGCTCATCCAGCGGCTCGCCAAAGAAGCCGCCGCCACGCATCCCTCCGTGCAGGCCGCCGCTGCCCGCACTCAGGCGGCCACGTCGGCCATCGGCTCCATTCGCCTTTGGGAAGACCCGCAGCTCGGCTTGGGCACTTTGTTTGCCAGCAACATGAACCGCCAGGGCCAGGGGGACATCGCCGTGGGCGTGGATCAAATGCTGCCTCGTCGCGGACTGTATCGTGCGGAGAAAAGCCGCGCCACTGCCGAACAGCTCGCCCAAGCCGCGATGCAGAAACAGATCGCGAATGAGCTGGGCCTCATGGTGGCTCAGGCAACTCTGGAACTCGCTCTCTCGGATGAGGTGATCCGGCTTCAAGCTGAGAACGTGGCCTGGCTGGAAACCATCGTGAAGACGGCGGAAGAACGCGCAAAGAACCCCGATGCCAGCGCCACGGAAACGCTGCGACTGGAAAGCGAACTCGCGGTGAAGCAGCAAGTGCTCGCCAGTGCGCGGCGTCAGCGCGGCCAGTTCGCCACCACACTGAATCTCTTGCTGGGCCGTGCTGCGGATGCCCCGTGGCCGTCTTTGTCACTTCCCGCGCAGGCTCAGGATCACGCCAGTGCCACGGCGCTGAAAGTGCGACTGGAGCGGGACAATCCCGCGCTCGCCTCGCTGCGCCATCAGATCGAAGCCGCGCAGGCGGAAACCATGGCAGCGCGTGAGAAGCGCAAGCCCGCCTTCTCCATGGGCCTCCAGGTCAACACCTACTCCCAGGGCACCCTTCAGGACACGATGGCGATGCTGAACTTCAAAATGACGCTGCCGTGGTTCAATCGCAAAGCCTACGAGGCCGACATCGCCCGCGCCGACCAACTGCACGAAGCCGCGCAGGGTGATCTGGCCGCGCAACAGCGCACGCTCTACACCCAGCTCTCCGTCTTCATCACCGAAGCCCGGAACAACCAGCAACTCGTGAACGCCTACGTCACGGAGGTAGTGCCAAAGTCAGAGAAGACCGTCGAGTCGCTGCAAAACGCCTGGGTGTCGTCCAAGGCCACGCTGCTCGATGTGCTCGATGCCCGCCGCGCCCTGCTGGAGGCGCACATGGAGCACCAGCGGGCGCTCGCCACCTGGCAGGTTGCCCTGCAAAACCTCACCGCACTCACCGGCGGCTTCGCACAACCCTCACGTCCCTGATCCCATGAAAACTTTCCTCACACTCATTCTTCTCGTCGCCGCAGCCGCCGCAGGCTGGTTCTTGCGCGGCAATCATTCATCCAGCATGAGCACCGCGCCCGCATCCACAGAGCGGAAGGTGCTTTTTTATCAGAGCGCCATGCACCCCTGGATCAAAAGCGACAAGCCGGGCCGCTGCACCATCTGCGGCATGGAGCTGACGCCCGTTTATGAAGGAGACAAAGGTTTCGACGCAGGTGGCGGCGATGTGGTGCCGCTCACGCAGAATCAAATCCAGGTCATGCAGGTGCAGACCGTGGAGGCCAAAGTGCAGCCGCTTATGAAGACGCTTCGCGTGGCAGGGATGATGGATGATGACGAGCGGCGGCATCGGATCATCAGTGCCTATGTGGATGGCCGCGTGGACCAGCTCTTTGCCAATCATCATGGCGTTGAAGTGGTCGCAGGGGAGCCGCTGGCTCTGATCTACAGCCCCGCACTGCTACAGGCCGAGCGGGAGTATCGCCAGCTCACGGGTGAACTGAAAAAGAACACCGCGCTGCGGCTGCGGCAGATGGGCCTCACTCCGGCACAGATCGAGGCGCTGGAGAAAAAGCCCGCCGATGCGCTGAACTCGGAGATTCTATCCCCGCTGACCGGCACGGTGGTCGAGCATGATGTTTATGAAGGCCAGTATGTCACCATGGGGCAGAAACTCTTCGCCATCGCCGACTTCAGCATCATGTGGTTTCAATTTCGCGCCTACGAGCAGGACATGCCCTGGATCAAGCTCGGGCAAAAGGTAGAGGTCACCACGCCTTCGGTTCCCGGCAAAACCTTCACAGGTGAGATCACTTTCATCGACCCGAACTTTGATGAAGCGACGCGTTCAACCCAAGTTCGTGTGGAACTGCCAAATCCACTCGTGAACGGCCGCCGCGAATTGCTGCATCGTCTCTATGCCGATGGCTCGGTGAAGGTGGAGCTGCGGGAAGTGCTCACCGTGCCAAAGTCCACCGTCATGCAGACCGGCCCCGAGGCCGTGGTCTATGTCGATCAAGGCGGTGGTGCCTATGCGCGTAGCGTGGTGAAGATCGGGCGGCGCGGCGACTCGCTGCTGGAAATACTTTCCGGCATCAAGCCCGGCGACAAGATCGTGACGAATGGCAACCTGCTCATCGACGGACAGGCGGAGATGAACCGCTCCTTCATGTCGCCAGTGCAGCCGATGGCACCCGCCATGGCGATGCCCGATCTCACCGCACCGCAGCAGCAAGTCATCAGCAACTTCATCAAAGTGGCCGACGCGATGGCTGCCGCCCTCTCCGCCGACGATCTCGCCGCCTTCAATAAAGCCAGCGAACCCGCGATGATGCAGACCGGCGAGCTGATCGACACTCTGAAATCCAACGCCGCCCTGAAGCCCAAACTCGATGCGCTAGACAAAGCGCGGCATTTCCACGGCTTCACGGACATCATGAAGGCACGCATCGCCTTCCACACCTTTTCCACCGCAGTCACCGCTTTGATCGAGCCTCTGCGCACCGCCAAGGGCGCTCCCGAGTTCAAAGTCTGGGAATGCATGATGGTGAATCAAATCATCCCCGATGTCCCCGCCAAAGGCCGCTGGGTGCAGCTCGGCACACGCCCAGGACACAATCCCTACTTCGGCGCTGACATGCTGGAATGTGTGAAAGAGATCAAACCAGGGGAGGCGCTGCCATGATCGAAGCCATCATTCACTGGAGCCTGAAAAACCGGTTCCTCGTCGCCTGTGCGGCGCTTCTCCTCATCGCGCTCGGTGTCCGTGCCATCTACCTCACGCCGGTGGATGCCATCCCTGATCTCACGGAGAACCAGGTGCTCGTTTATGCCGACTTCATGGGCCGCAGTCCGCAGGAAGTCGAGGATCAAGTCACGTTCCCGCTTTCCACAGGTCTGCAAGGTCTCGCTGGCGTCAAAGAAGTGCGGGCCACCTCCATGTTCGGCTTCTCGCTCATCACCATCATCTTTGAGGACAAGGTGGACACTTACTTTGCGCGGGCGCGGGTGCTGGAGCGGCTGAACTATCTGCAAGCCTCCATGCCCGAGGGCGTGAAGCCGCAGCTCGGCCCCGACGCCTCCGGCCTCGGCTGGGTGTATCAGTATTACTTCGCGGTCGATGCCACGCAGGCCAAGGATGGCGGCTACGACCTCGCGCAACTCCGCTCGCTGCAAGATTGGTATGTGCGCTACCAGCTCGCCAGCGTGCAGGGTGTCGCCGAGGTGGCGAGCATCGGCGGCTTCGTGAAGCAGTATCAGGTGGAGCTGAACTCCACCAAGATGCGTGCCACCAACGTCACGCTCATGGATGTGATGACCGCCGTGCAGAGCGCCAACCTCAATGTCGGCGGCAAGGTGGTGGAGGAAAATGGCGCGGAGTTCGTGCTGCGCGGCATCGGCCTCGTCACCAGTGTGGAAGACCTCGAACTCGTCACCGTGAAGGCGATGGAAGGCACGCCGGTCTATTTGAAAGACATCGCCACCGTGCAGATCGGCGGCGACTTCCGCCGTGGTGCGCTCGACTTGAACGGCCATGAAGCCGTGGGCGGCACCGTCGTCATGCGCACCGGCGAAAACGCGAAAGCAGTGATTGAGCGCATCAAAGAAAAGATCGCCCAGATCGCCCCCAGTCTGCCGCCGGGCGTCACCATCAAGCCTTTCTATGACCGCAGCGAGCTGATCGACAACACCATCGGCACGCTCAAGCACGCGCTGCTGGAGGAGTTCATCCTCGTCACGCTCGCGCACATCATCTTCCTCTGGCACTTCCGCAGCATCCTCATCGTCACGCTGCCGCTGCCGATCTCCATTTTGATCTCCTTCCTGCTGATGAAGGAGTTTGGCATCACCAGCAACATCATGTCCCTCACCGGCATCGCCATCGCCATCGGCGTGCTGGTGGACGCGGCCATCGTCGTCACAGAAAACGTCATCCGACACTGCGAGGAAGCCGAGCACAAGAAAGGCGGGCGGCTCAGCGCTCAACAAACCTGGGACGTCACCCTCGCCGCCTGCACGCAGGTCGGGCGGCCCATCTTCTTCGCCATGGCGATCATCATTCTCGCTTTCGTGCCCGTCTTTGCGCTCAGCGGGCAAGAAGGAAAACTATTTCACCCGCTCGCCTTCACCAAGACCTTCGCCATGATCGGCTCCACACTGCTCGCCGTCACGCTGGTGCCGGTGTTGTGCTCGCTGCTCGTGCGCGGCCCGTTTCATTCCGAGGAAAGCAACGTCGTGATGAAGTTCCTACTGAGGCTCTATGAGCCGACGCTGAACTGGGCGCTCAATCACCGCAAAACCGTCATCGGCATGGCGATGATGATCCTCGGTGTCTCGCTGCTCACCGCGTTTGGATTGCCCCGCAGCACGGTGAAGCAAATCCGCGATGCAGGCTATCCCCGCCTCGCCGATGCCGTGACCGGTTTTGGCAAAGAGTTCATGCCGCCGCTCAATGAAGGCAGCCTGCTCTACATGCCAGTGATGATGCCCAAGACCGGTCTCAAGGAAATCCAGCGCGTCATGTCCTGGCAGGACACCGTCATCGCCGCCACGCCCGAAGTCGAATCCGTGGCGGGCAAGCTGGGCCGTTTTGAAACCGCCACCGATCCCGCGCCCACCGAGATGCTGGAGACGACCATCATGCTCAAGCCCGAATACATCCCCGATGGCCGCTGGAGCGTGAAACGCAATCCAGCGTGGCGTGACGGCATGACCGTCGAAAAACTCAAAGCCGAGCTGACTGAAAAGATGAAGCAAGTGCCCGGCTATGTGCCCGCCTTCCTGCAACCCATCGAAAACCGCATCCTCATGCTCTACACCGGCATCCGCGCACAGGTCGGCGTGAAGATCTATGGCGACAATCTTGATGCGATCCAACGCAAGGCCTTCGAGGTCGAAAAACTCATCAACAGCATCGAAGGAGCCGCCGGAGTCTCGCCCTCTCGTGTGCAGGGCAAGCCCTACCTCAACGTGCAGGTGGATCGTCAAGCGATGGCCCGCTACGGCCTCAGCGCCAAGGACGTGCTCGATGCCGTGGAGATCGCCATCGGCGGCAAGAACGTCAGCACCACCATCGAAGGCCGGCAGCGCTTCCCCATTCAGATCCGCGTGCAGCGCGGCGAGCGTGATGACATCGAAAAGCTCAGCAGCATCCTCGTGGCCGCACGTCAGGGCATGAGTGCATCAGGTGCAGCGCCGATGGGCGGCGGCGGTGGCATGACCGGAGGCGCAGCCGCAGGCATGGCCTCAAGCGCGGGAAACACACCCGTCACCTACATCCCACTCGGCATGGTCGCCAAGATCACCCGCGAGGTCGGTGCCAACGAGATCGCCAGCGAGAACGGTCGTCTTCGTTCCTATGTGCAGGCCAACGTGCAGGATCGTGACCTCGGCGGCTTTGTTCAAGAAGTCGAGCAGAAGCTCAAGACGATTGATTGGGAAGGCATGACCTACAAAATGACCGGCGAGTATGAAAACCAGCGCCGCTTCGTGCAGACCATGCAGATCGTCTTCCCCATCGTGCTGCTCATCATCTTCGTGCTGCTCTACATCGTCTATCACAGCGCCCTGGAAGCCGCGCACGTCATGCTCGCCGTGCCCTTCGCTCTCAGCGGTGGAGTGCTGCTGCAAAAACTCCTCGGCTACAATTTCAACGGAGCCGTCTGGGTCGGTTACATCGCCCTCTTTGGCACCGCCGTGCAGACCGGCGTCGTCATGGTCGTGTATCTCGAAGAAACCGTAAAAGCCCGCATGGCCCAGCTCGGAGCCGCCTTCGCCTACAGCGATCTCGTGCAAGCCGTCAAAGACGGCGCACGCCTCCGCCTGCGGCCCAAAGTCATGACCGTCGCCACCATCGTCGCCTCCCTGCTGCCCATCATGTGGAGCCACCGCCAAGGCTCCGAAGTCATGCAACCCCTCGCCACCCCCGTCATCGGCGGCATGATCTCCAGCCTCATCCACATCCTCATCGTCACGCCCGTCATCTTCCTCTGGCTGCGCGGGCGTGAGTTCAAGAAAGGCTCACGGGCGGCAATCACCTTGACGCCCAACGCAGACCCCGCGTGAGCTTGCCAGCCCGTGCGAGCCTCATCAACAAGCTCCAGCTCCACATTTGCGGCGGCCCCTGCGGCAACCCGAAGTATGCCTGCATCTACGATGAGTGATTGGATGCGACGCGAATGCCCCTGATCTCCGCCACGGAATCAGGGGCTTCAAAATTAAAATTGAATAAACCCACCAAGAGCACATCTTAGCACGTCGCATGTCCGCTCTCTGCAAACGCATCCTCCCCACGCTGGCCATTCTGGTCGTTGCGTGTGCGCAGGTGTTTGGGGTGCAGCGTGGTTATGCTTGTGCTCATGGCGAGGAGTCGGTGGAAACAAAGGCTGAGCACTGTCATCGTGTGATCGTTGATGACCACGAGCACGAAGCTCCATGCGAAGAAAGCTCCAGCAAAGAGTGCGGCGACCAGGGCGAGAAGGAGCATCATGCGCCGCTAAGCGTGGACATGCAGGCCGCTCCTTCCAGTCTGGTAGCGGTCGCCATTCCGGTCTTTGTGGCGGTGCAGATCGCCGAGCTGCCGGTGCATGAGTGGGCGCTGATGCTCACGCTCGTGGAAGATGTTTCAATGAAGACGCCCCTGGACACCGGGGGAGACAGTCCGCCATCTGCCGCAGTGCAGGTGGCGCGTTGCATGGTGATTTTGGTTTGAGGCAGGCTGCCAGCGCTGCCGTCCACGACTGACGGCTGAGGCTCACTGGCATTTCCTTTTGCACTTCCAGGCACGGCATGTCCACGCCTGCAAACCTCAACCCACCACCCTTCTCATGCTTCGTTCCATTTCTCTCACCTTCTCGTTGTTCCTGGCGGCTGTTTCATCTGCTCCGGCCCTCACCCTTTCCCTCTCCGACATCGGGCCGCGTGTCCGTGCGGCTCATCCATCGCTGAAAGCCGCTCGCATGGCCGTGGAGGAAGCTCGCGGTCGCCAGCTCGGCGCGGGGCGTCTTTCCAATCCCACCGTGGGCCTGGATTCGCGCAATGAAACCTACCTTTCGCCAGGTGAGGTCATGTTTTCGCTCGATCAATCGTTCCCCATCACCAAGCGCTTACGGCTGGAGAAGCAGCTCACCGCGCAGCTTGTCACCGCTGCGGAGCTGGAGGTGAAAGATGCCGAGCGGCGTTTGATTTCTGAGGCGCAGACCTTGGCGGTGCAGATTCTCGCCATCGAGCAGCAGAGGAGTTTGCGCCAGCAGCAGACGGAGCTGGCGACGAAGCTATCCGAGTTCGTCACTGGACGTGCCAAGGCAGGTGAACTCTCCGCGCTGGATGCCGCCCAGGCCCAGGTGGACGCCCAGCGCCTCATCGTTGAGGCCCGCAAGCTGGAAGGCGAGAGCCGCAGCCTGCTGGGCACGCTCAAGCCCATGCTGAATCTCGATCCTGATGATGCGTTGTCACTCTCCGGCAAGCTCCCTGAAATGAACGTGCCAGGCAAAGGAGCGAACTGGGTGCTGCGGGCCGACTACCAGCTCGCCGAGGCCAAGGTCATCGCCTCGCAGACGGACATCGGCCTCGCCAAAGCCAACAAGTGGCAGGACCTAAGCGCGGGCATCTTCGCCGGGCCTGAGACTCAGAACGCCCCAGGCGATGATCGCAGAACCAATGGCGTGATTGGCTTCCGCATCTCGCTTCCCTTGCCTTTCTGGAACAAGAATGAAGGGCAAGTGGCTGAGAAGACCGCCGCCGCAGAGCGTGTGCGCCTGGAGCAAGCAGCCCTCGGCAAGCAAATCCGCAGCGATGCTGAGAATGCGCGGAAAGACATGCAGATGAGCCATGATCTGGCCCGCGAAACCCGCGATAAGCTGCTACCGCTCGTCATCGAGCAAACAGGCAAGCTGGAGAAAGCCTACGAGAGCGGCCAGACCGACCTGCTCACCATCCTCCGCGCCCGCGAGCAACGCCTGCAACTGGAAGCCGCTGCGCTGGATGCCGTGCGGGACTTTCACCTTGCCCGCATCCGCTACGAGACCGCCATCGGCAAGCACGCCCCGGCCACACCTGCACCCAAACCCGTCCGCTAATCTTCCATCTTCTATCTCATCATGAAACGACCCCTGGCTCATTTATTCCTCTGTCTGTCTTTGACCGGCATCACCGCTGCCGCCGCAGATGCCAAACGCGCGGCCAACACCGTCGTGCTGGATGAAACTGGCGTGAAAAACCTCCGCATCGAGACTGTCGAAGTCGAGGAAACCGACTTCGAGGCCACGATCTTCTCGCTGGGCCGCATCGAGGCCATTCCCAGCAAAGTCGCCGCTGTCAGCAGCCGCATTCCTGGCCGCATCATTGAGTTGAAACTTACGCCCGGAGACACGGTGAAGCTGGGCGATGAAGTCGCGAAGGTGGAGAGCCGTCAACCCGGCGATCCACCGCCGGTGATCTCGCTCAAGGCACCGCTCAGCGGACTCGTCACCCATGTGGATGCACGGCTTGGCGACCCCATTGATCCTGAGAAGGCCATGCTGGAAATCACCGACCTGAGTGAGGTCTATGCCGTGGCCCGTGTGCCAGAGCATCAGGCCGGACGCATGAAGACAGGCACCGTGGCGCACATCAAAGTGGCCGCGCTGCCCAATGAAAAGTTCGATGGCGAGCTGCTGCGCTTTGGCACCAGCGCGGACAAGGCCAGTGGCACCATTGACGCCATCTTCCGCCTGCCAAACACCGGCGGCCAGCTCCGCGCCGACATGCGGGCGGAGTTCAGCATCGTCATGAGCAAGCGCAGCAACGTGGTCAGCGTGCCGCGTGCTGCTTTGCAGGGCGAAGGCGGGAACCGTTTCGTCTATGTGAAGGATTTCGATCTGGCGAATGCCTTTGTGAAAACGGCTGTCACCGTCGGTGAGATCAATGACCGCTTTGTCGAGATCACCAACGGCCTGCTGCCTGCGGATGAGGTTGTGACTCGCGGTGCTTACTCACTCTCCTTCGCCGGAGCCAGCAGTGTCTCTCTAAAAGAGGCGCTGGATGCCGCTCACGGCCATGAACACGCTGCTGATGGTGGAGAGCTGACACCGGAGAAGAAAGCCGAGATGGAAGCTGCCAAAAAGGGCGGCGACGGTCATGGACACGGCGAGGAAGAAGGTGCCAGCCCGCTGTGGAAGTATGGCTGCGGTGTCTTGTTCGTGCTCTTGCTGCTTTCGCTCTTCACCAAGAAAAGCCGTCCTGACGCGGACGAAGCCCCCGCCCCGAAACCCGCTGAAAAGGAGGCTGCGTAAGCCATGCTGAACAAAATGATCCATTGGGCGCTCGCCAGCCGGGCGCTCATCATCGGCACCGCGCTCATCCTCATGGTGATGGGCCTCAAAACAGCCACCGAGCTGCCTGTGGAGGTGCTGCCAGACCTCACCAAGCCCACTGTCATCATCTTGACGGAATCTCCCGGCCTCGCGCCGGAGGAAGTCGAAATGCGTGTCACCCAGCCCATCGAAAGCGCCCTCATGGGCGTGGCTGGCCTCACCCGCCTGCGCTCGAACTCCGACGTGGCGCTCTCCCTTGTCTATGCCGAGTTCGGCTGGGACATGGACATCTACAAGGCGCGTATGCTCGTGCAGGAGCGCCTGCAAGGCGTGCGTGAGCAGTTGCCGGAAGGCGTGCAGCCTTTCATGACGCCAGTCGCATCCCTCATGGGCGAGATTTTGCTCGTCGGCGTGCGCTCAACGATCAAGGAAGGCGAGGCTGGCTATCTGCCTCCGCGTGAGGTGCGTTCGCTGGCGGATTGGACGGTGAAGCGCCGCCTGCAAAGCATCTCCGGCATCGCTGAAATCCTCAACATGGGCGGCGGCGTGAAGCGCATTGAGATTCAACCCGATCCCTACAAGATGCAGGCCAACGGCATCAGCTTTGACGAGCTGGAAGAAGCGGCGACTGAAGCCGCGAACACCACCACGGGCGGTTTCATCAACACCGGCCCCACGGAGATCATGGTGCGCAATCTCGCGATGACTGTGGAGCTGGACGACATCGCCCGCACCGTCATCAAGAAGATCAACGACCGCCCCATCTCCATCGGCGACGTGGCCGATGTCGTCTGGGGCATCGAGCCGATGCGCGGCGATGCCACGGTCAGCGTCGCCCCGGAAAAATCCGCCACTTACGGCGTCATCATGTCCATCACCAAAGCGCCCGGCTTTGATACAAGAAAGCTCACCGAGCAGATCAAAACCGCGCTCGATGAACTCAAGCCCACCTTCCCGCAAGGCGTGGAAACCACGCTGCTGTTCCAGCAAAAGGACTTCATCGACAATGCCATCGGCAATCTCACCGAAGCCATCCGCGACGGGGCCATCATGGTCACGATCATTCTGTTTCTGTTCCTGCTGAACTTCCGCACGACCTTCATCACCCTCATGGCGATGCCGCTCTCCTTCGGCATCACGATGCTGGTCTTCAAGTGGCTCGACATCAGCGTGAACAGCATGACCCTCGGCGGCCTCGCCGTCGCCATCGGCATGGTGGTGGATGACGCCATCGTGGATGTGGAAAACGTCTTCCGCCGACTGCGAGAGAACGCTGGTCTGGCACAGCCACATCCGCGCCTGCAAGTCATCGCCCGCGCTTCCGGCGAAGTGCGAAACTCCATCCTCTACGCCACGGTGCTCATCATCTTGGTGTTCCTGCCGCTGCTCGGCCTCACGGGTGTCGAGGGAAAGCTGTTCGCTCCCATCGCCATCGCCACGATCATTTCGATGATGGCCTCTTTCATCGTCTCTCTCACCGCCATCCCCGTGCTGTGCTCCATGCTGCTCAATCCCAAGCACGGCCACGAGCACAAGGACGGCTTCCTCACCCGTGGCATGAAATGGCTGCTGGAAAACACCCTGCTGCGCTTCGGCCTCAGCCAGCCGCTCGTCATGCTCGGCATCGTCCTCATGATCGTCATCGCCGCGTTCTCGCTGTATCCGAAGATGAACAAGGATTTCCTGCCCAAGTTCCAGGAGGAAACCGCCCTCGTCGCCGCCACCGCCGCGCCAGGCACCTCGCTGGAGGAAATGAACAAAATCTCCGATGTCATCGAGCAGCAGATCCTCAGTGTGCCGGAGGTGCGCAAAGTCGGGCGTCGTCTTGGCCGTGCCGAGCGTGGCGACCACGTCGTCCCTGTCTCCACCGCCGAGTTTGACGTGGACTTCCGTGAACCTGAAACCGAGGACGGGCATGAGGGCAAAGGCCGCAATCGCAAAGACATCCTCGCCGACATCACCGCGAAGCTCAAAACCGTGCCCGGCGTCTTCGCCGTCGTCAGCGGCCCGCTTGCCGACCGCATCGGCCACATGATGAGCGGCGTGTCCGCACCCGTTGCCATCAAGGTCTTCGGCCCCGACCTCGACAAGCTACGGCAGATCGGCATCGAGATTCAGACCATCGCCAAAACCATCCCTGGCTTTGAGGATTGCAAACTCGACCAAACCTCATCCATCCCGCAGCTCCGCATCGAGGCTGACCGTGACCGTGCCAAAGCCTATGGCATCGCCCCCGGCAAACTCAACGATCAGCTCTCCGCTCTGATCGGTGGCAAAGAAGTCGCCGAACTGCGCGAAGGCCAGCGAGCCGTGAATCTCGTCACCCGCCTGCCCGTCCAGTGGCGCGATTCGCCGGACAAAATCGCCGAACTGCCGATTGAAGCCGGTGAAGGCCAGCGCATCCCGCTTTCCCTCGTCGCCGATGTGCGCGAGGCCAAAGGCCCGAACGTCATCTTCCGCGAGAACTCGCAGCGCCGCTTCGCCCTCGCCATCAAACCAACCGTGCAGGACGTGTCCAACCTCGTCGTCAAACTGCGGGATGAAGTCACCGCGAAAGTGCAGATGCCTGAAGGTTACTTCATCACCTTCGAGGGCGAGTTCCAGGCGCAGCAGGAGGCCACGCAGCGCATCGCCATCTTCACCCTCGTCATCCTGGCCGTCATCGCCTTCCTGCTCTATGGCTACTTTCGCACGCCGTTCTTCGCCCTCCAGGTGCTCTGCGACATCCCGCTCGCCCTCGTCGGCGGCCTGGTCTTCACCTACTTCAAGCTGAACAACATCAGCATCGCCACGCTCGTCGGCTTCATCGCGGTGGCCGGTGTCGCCGCTCGTAACAGCATCATGCTCATCAGCCACTATCTGCACCTCATGCAGCACGAAGGTGAGAGCTTCACGAAGAAGATGGTCATTCGCGGCACCAAGGAACGTCTCGTCCCCGTGCTCATGACCGCGCTTGCCGCAGGCATCGGCCTCATCCCGCTGGTGCTCGCCGCCGATCAGCCGGGGAAGGAAATCCTCCACCCCGTCGCCGTCGTCATCGTCGGTGGCCTCGTCACCAGCACACTGCTCGGCCTCGGCGTCACGCCCACCGTCTTTTACACCTTCGGCAGAAAAGCCGCCGCCAGTGCCATCGAGAATGATGCACCTGCATCGCACTAGCCAAATGAATTTCCAAAGCGACGAACTCATCAGAGCCACCGCCGCCAAGGCAAAACCAAACCAAACTGAATCCAAACCAAACCAGACAAACAAACATCATGAAAAAACTGCTCACCACCACACTGCTCACTCTCGCTTTGGCCTTCACCGCCACGGCTGCTGACAAAGACAAGCACGACCACGAACATGCAGCCAAAGCCGGTCCCACCGGCGGCAAGCTCATCACCGAAGTCGAGCCTCACGTCGAGTTCTTCGTGAACAAAGACAAGAAGGTCGAAATCCGCTTCATTGACGACGACATGAAAGTCGTCGCCCCTGGAGCACAAGTCATCAGCGTCACCCTTGGCGATCGCTCCGCCCCAACCAAGCTGAGCTTCACCAAGGACGGCAACATGCTCATCAGCGACAAAGCCGTCCCCGAAGGCAACGACCTCCCCACCGTGGTGCAAATCCGCGAGAAGGAAGGTGCCAAGGCCGTCACCGAGAAGTTCAACCTGAACCTCGAACAGTGCCCCACCTGCAAGAACAAGGAATACGCCTGCACCTGCGCCCACGGTGAAGAGGAGAAGAAATAGCCCTCACATCAGCGCCCGCCACCTCACCAGCGCCGCCTTCTTCAAGGGAGCGGCGCTGGTGATTATCACTGACCATGAGCACCGAACACCACGACGAATCTGAACCCAAGTCCTGCGGCTCATGCGAGCACGGGCATGACGACACACCACTGCCGCGCAATGCGCTCGTCATCGCCTCCGGCGCACTGCTGGGAGCCGGGATGCTTTTGCAATGGCTTAAACTCGGGCCACCGCTGCTGCACACGAGCTGCTATGCCCTTGCCACACTCGCGGGTGGCTTGCTCGTCTTCCCCGCTGCGTTCAAGGCATTGAAGAAACTGCGGCTCGATATGAACGTGCTCATGACTGTGGCTGTGACCGGCGCATGGCTCGTGGGTGAAGGCGCAGAAGGGGCCGCCGTGGTGTTTCTCTTCGCCTTGTCCGAACTGCTGGAGTCCTGGAGTGTCGGCAGAGCGCGGCGTGCCATCGCCGCTTTATTAAAACTCACGCCGCAGACCGCGCTCGTGCGCGGAGCTGATGGCGTTGCCAAAGAAGTGCCCGTAGCAGAAGTCACCATCGGCAGCGAAATCAGCGTGCGCAGTGGCAGCAGCATCCCGCTGGATGGAGAGGTCATCACTGGAGCCTCCTCCGTCAATCAAGCGCCCATCACCGGCGAGTCCGTGCCTGTGGAGAAAAAGCCCGGCGACCCCGTTTTTGCAGGCACTATCAATGGTGAAGGCTCGCTCACCGTGCGTGTCACCAAAGCGGCCAGCGACTCCACACTCGCCCGCATCATCAAGCTCGTGGAAGAAGCCGAGGAGCAGAAAGCCCCCACGCAGCGCTTCGTGGACAAGTTCGCCACCATCTACACACCCGCCGTGTTTGGGGTCGCGCTCTTGGTTGCCCTGCTGCCGCCGCTGCTCATGGGCGGCGCGTGGTCGGAGTGGACGTATCGCGCCCTCGTGCTGCTCGTCATCGCCTGCCCCTGTGCGCTCGTCATTGCCACACCTGTCTCGATTGTCTCCGGCCTCACTGCGCTCGCACGACGCGGCGTGCTCATCAAAGGCGGCGCACATCTCGAAGCCGTCGGCAAGCTGCGTGCCCTCGCCGTGGACAAGACCGGCACCATCACGCAAGGCAGGCCGCAAGTCACAGGCGTCATCCCCATCAGTGACATGACCGAA
This sequence comes from Prosthecobacter algae, assembly GCF_039542385.1. Taxonomy (NCBI): domain Bacteria; kingdom Pseudomonadati; phylum Verrucomicrobiota; class Verrucomicrobiia; order Verrucomicrobiales; family Verrucomicrobiaceae; genus Prosthecobacter; species Prosthecobacter algae. The sequence goes on from NZ_BAABIA010000004.1 coordinate 595,082, forward strand.
GATGAAGTCCTGCGACGTGCCGCTGCCATCGACGCGCATTCCGAGCACCCGCTGGCAAAGGCCGTCGTCGCTGCCGCACAGGCCAAAGGCATCTCTTGGAGCGAGTCCACACAGTATCAATCCGTCACCGGACGTGGTGCCACTGCCGTCATCGACGGGCACCCGCACTTCATCGGCAATCACAAGATGGCGCATGAACTCGGCATCTGCTCACCCGAGATCGAAGCCCGCCTTACCGAGATCGAAAACCAAGGCCAGTCCCTCGCCATCCTCGGCCACACCCCGCATGAAGGCTGTGAGGGCAAAATACTCGGCATTCTTGCCATCGGCGACACCATGCGCCCCGAAGCCGCCAACGCTCTCACCCTGCTCCATGACGCAGGCCTTGAAAAAGTCGTCATGCTCAGCGGCGACAACCAGCGCACCGTCGATGCCATCGCTCGGCAAGCAGGCATCGACGAAGCTTATGGCGATCTCATGCCCGAGCAGAAGATCGAGCACATCAAGCGCCTCATGGCCGAGCATCAGTACGTCGGCATGATCGGTGATGGCGTGAACGATGCCCCCGCGCTCGCACTCGCCAGTGTCGGCATCGCCATGGGAGCCATCGGCAGCGACACCGCCATCGAGACCGCCGACATGGCCCTCATGCAAGACGACCTCACCCGCGTGGCCGAAGCCATCGGGCTAGGTCGGAGAACGCTGCGCATCATCCAGTTCAACGTCGCCTTCGCCCTCGTCGTGAAAGCCATCTTCCTCATCCTCGCCTTCACCGGCCACACCAGCCTCTGGCTCGCCATCCTCGCCGACACCGGAGCCACACTGCTCGTCATCATGAATGCGCTGAGGTTGTTAGGCGGAGCGAAAAACCTCAAATAGCAGGCCCAATGAGCAAGCTCTCCCGCAAAAAGAAAGCATCGGCCACTCCGACTGCCTTGGCCCCTCGCGACAAGGCCTTGCTCATCGGCGTGCCGATCCTGCTCCTGGCCATTCCGGCGCTTGTCCTGCACTTTTCCTCCATCCACCAGCAGACCACCTCCATCTCAAAGACGGTGCAGATATGGAAGGCCACCTATCACATCAACGAAGCGCAGGCAGAACTCATCCAGCAGATCGAAATCGACTTCCACGGCAACGGCAGCCCCTTCACCATCAAGCCCTCTCGCACTGGTGAAGACAAGCACCGTCACCATGAGGAGATCAGCCGACTAATGTCCCCCGAAGACGGTGCGCGATTCATGCGTGCGATGGAGCAGAGCGAAGGCAAGCACTGACAAATCCTCGTCACATGGATCGTTGTTACCCTGCATCGGATTCGCTCTAAGCGAGGAAAGTGACCTATCCTCACGAACTCCGATTAACAATCATGGCCCGTCATACCCGGAAATGAAAACCACGACGCCCACGACTACGCCGAGCGCATCCGCGAGTGAGTGTCTTGCTTTTGGAAAGAGGAACAGCAATCGAGAAAACCAATCCTTCTCCGGCTCTTGCCCTTCTCTCCCGAGTGCTCTGCCTTGGCCTTCTTCGCCTTAGCAATCTCTCGCTCCAACATCGTCTGCGTAACCATCCACTGCTCCGGGTTCGGGTTCGTGCTGCCGGCATAGATTGCGTTGATGCAAATGTTCAGGATGTCCCCGCCGCTGAGTCCCTTCGATAGCTCCGCGAGAACCGCGTAATCAGCCTGCACCCGATCCGGGTTGGGGAGATGAAGGGCAAACAACTCCCGGCGCATGGAGGCGTTAGGAACGCGGAACTTGATGTGGCGCTGGATGCGGCGAAGCAGCGCGGGGTCATAGTTCTCGAAAAGGTTCGTCGTCACGATTACCACGCCATCGAAGCGATCCAGTTCCTGCATCAGGCAGTTGCGGTTCTGGTTGATGGAAGTTGAGCAGGATTCGCCGGTTGATACACGCTTGGAAAGCAGGCTGTCAGCTTCATCGAAGAACAGCACGGCGTCGTGTTCACGGGCAGCAGAAAAGGCGGCTTTGATGTGCTTGGCGGTGTCGCCGAGGTATTTCGAGATGACCGCGCTGTAGTCCACTTGATAGAGCGGCTTTCCAAGGCGCAGCGCGATGCCGAGGGCTGCGCGCGTCTTGCCGGTTCCGGGCGGGCCGTAGAAGTTCAGGATGCAGCGGCCCTGCTGCGGTTGGATGGCGCTCAGGTTCCAGATGCGGTCCAGGTCAGCGCGGATCTCCAACGCTCGCAGACCGGCAAGGATGTCGGTCTTCACCTCAGGATGTAGGATCAGCTTGTCGAGGTCGTGACGGGACTCCGGCTGGACCAGCATCCCCACATCAGGGGGCGGCTCCTCTTCATCGCGATCCCTCCTGCGGCGACGCGGGTTACGGTGATCGTCGGAGGTGGCTGCATCGGCTGGCAGTTCGATTTCTGGGTCGGTTCGTGTGGGCATGGTGGTAGGATGTTTGGGTTCAGCCATTCGGCTCCGCAGCTTGCGTAGTTACAGTGCTGGAAAATGCCGCCTCAAGGCGCGTGGTGTCGCTGCCTTGCACGATCTGGCGCGCATAGGCGGGGATGCGTCGGCGCAGGATGATCATCTGGCGTTCGCTCAAGCTGCCGCGTCGCTGATAATGACGGGCGAAGCTGGTCAGGATTTCCGCATCAGGTCCGGTGAACCCGATGCCGTTGCGTTCGATGGTGGTTTCCCGGCATTGCTCGTCGGCGGTCTGGTTCTGGTAGATGCGCATCAGGGCACGCAGTGCCCAGCGGTCGTTGCTGGCAAGGCGGTGGCGCAGTTGTTCGATCATGTCTTTCTTGCTCATGGGTAGGTGGGTTCAGGTTCATTGCCCTTGTGGGCCGTCTCCTTGCCTCGTCACCGTGCCCTCCGTTGTCGCGCCGTTTGCGACACCATATTGGCGCTCGAACACCTCCATAAACCCCTGCTGCTTGATGTTTAGGTCCCACTGTTTGGCGAAGCTGCGCAGCTCCTTCATCCACTGTGACTGCTTCACCTTGACCAAGCCTTCGCGGCTCACCTCTGCCACCACTTGGTAGGCTCCGAGGTAACTGTTTTCATAGGTGAGTGGCGTCCATGTCGTGCCCTCTGCCGAAGGCACCACGAGGAACGTGAGTTCTGGATCGCGCATCGCATCGCCGTTCTGTTCAGAGTAATGCGCGATGCTGAGTTCATAGGCACCGTTCAGATAGGGGCCACCGATCACCTCGATCACCAGCCGCATGAACGGCGGGTTCTCGAGGCGGAGGTAGCGGGTGCGGACAGCTTCAAAGCCGCCGTGTTGATCAATCATCGTCTGGATGTTTTGCATGGTCGTTTGGTATGGGGTTGGGGGTCACCACTCGAAGAGCGGCAGGTCCGAAAAGATTTCGCCATCGGCATCGAGGCGCGCATAGGCGTAGCCACGAGCCTTGATGGCCAAGAGCACGCCGCGCAGGTGCGGGAACGTCGTCATTTCATCGGCATCGAGATCTTCGATGAGGAACAGATGACCCACGCCATCGAGGAGGTGGGCCAACAGGGGCGGATCATCCGGTGAACGGCACTCCAGCGGTCGAAGCCGCAGCAAGGCCTCAGCTTCGCTCGGTGGGATGTGCCGTGTGGACACCACGGGCACATGCATGATCCATGGGCCGGTGCTGTCGTGAAGGATGGGGATTTGGGCGGTAGTGAACAGGCTCATGAGGGTTGGTGGTCGAGATAGGATTCGAGATCGGCGAGCGCGGCCCGCACACAGCCGCCGCTGCCCACGGCGATTTGGTTCGCGGTGACGGAGGGCACGGCCCAATGGGCGCTCAGGAACGCCGCCAGTTCCTCCGTGGTCGGAGGCAGCAGCTTGATGGCTTGGAACCGCGTCTGGAACCGCTCGGTCAGCAGGTCTAATTGCAGGTTGCTCGTGCCGAGGAACGCGCGGCCCGGAGGCAGACGGTCCAGGTAGGTGAGCAACAAGTCCTGCGCTTCACGGGAACAGCGGTCCAGCTCATTGACGATCTTGACCGACCATGAACTGAACAGGCTGCCATAAGGAAGCTGTCGCATCCACTCGCGCACGAGGTCCACTGTTACTTCACGTCCGTTGTAGTCCTCGATGGACAGCGGCGTGCCGGCCAACTGCAATGCCACCAGTTCCACCACGCTGGTCTTGCCCACACCCGGCGGGCCATAGAGCAGGAGCTTCATCGTGGCTGAAGGATCACTGGCAAGCCGCTTGGCTTTGCTCGCCTGCGCCATCGCCACACGTTTGGCCTGGCCGATCAAGTCCTCCGCCGTGCGTGGTCGCCAGTTCATCGGCGATGATGGAGCTTGTTTGAGAACACGTTCACGCGGCTTGGATGCCATGATGGACCTCCTTTCCATGAGTCGTGGAGAGCGTCGTAATCGCGGCCGTGATGGCCCGTGCGCCCTTCTTGTAGAGCGTGACGGCCAGCAGTTCGCCGTCGAACCACACGGCCCAGTACCGCGAACCATACTTGGTGATGGTGAGCCGATCAGTCATGGGTCCAGCCCTCCCGACGGATGCGTGCTTTCACGGAGTTCACCGACAACTTAAACTGCGCGGCGGCCTGCTTGATGGAACCGGTGCGGCGATACAACCGCTTCACCGCTTTCCAGTCCACCAGCGTGCCATTGGTGGTCACACTTGTGAGCTTGCGTCGCGGCTTCGGCGGCGTGGACGTGGGCGTGGGCGTGCCGATGATCTGGTCCACCGCAGGCGTGAACGCATCAAAGCGCTGCGGCGGTGGCGGCGGATCATCAGGCGTGATGCGGGCTTCGCGCAGGTTGGCGAGTTGTTCTCTGACTGCCGCACTCGCAATGGGGCGGATCATCTGCTCGACCGTGGCCGGAGCTTGCCCACCATTGAGGCGTTGCAGGGCCTCGACGAGCCGCGCATCGACGATGCTCTGGATCAGCTCGATGGGGATTTCCGTGATGGCATACACCACACCGGTCAGCGAGTTGAGCCCCATCAGGGCTTTCATTTGTTCACGGGCTTCACGCGGGGAGTCGGCCTCTACACGGTCATCGAACAGGACTTGGCCAGCACGGCTGGCGATTAGTTTGAAGAGTTTCATTGTCGTTTTGTTTTGGGTTTTGGGTTAGCAGGCAAAAAGGCAGGACTGGTGGCGGGGAAGGTGATCCGCAGGCTGCGTAGCCTTGCGGCGTGCTTGTGCAGATTTCAGGCGTGGCAGGAAGAACGTGTTGCTCACTTTCATGCCTCGCCACGCTTCCCATGGACCGAAGAGGCGGGTTTCATGAGCGTTCATCCACACCCAGCGCCCTGGCAGCTTATTGAGCGCCTCAGGGCCGGTGGTGTGGACCACCAGTGCCGCTGCGCGGGTGTCACTCATCGGCGAGGTCGGCAGCGGCTCCTTGCGATGCTGCTCAAGCCGCATCAGGGCATCCACATACCCGCTCCATGTGCCGTTGTGGAACAGCACGCTCTCGGCCATGCCCGAGAGGCTCATGCTGGCCTTCGGCGTGACAGGGAAGGGATGACACAATCGCGCATCAACTCCGCCCACGCTGGCCCAGCGGAAGTGGATGACCACTTCGCCCTCCAGCTTCTTGAGCAGAGTGATGAGTTCACCGGTGCTGAGGTTCTTCTGCCATTTTACGCGGCCACTTTCCCGCCATGCCACGCCCGCACCATGCGGGTTGGCTTCATGACAGGCATACAGCACCTCGGGCTTCGGGCGCACAGTTTCAGGACATATCAGGATCACACACATATCAGGTTCGTTTCTTGGGTTCGTTGTTCTTGGGTTTGGCCCATCTATCCGCAGTCTGCGTATAGCTCGGGCAAAGGGTTAGAGGTTCGCGTCGGGGTAGCGGCTATCGAACTGCTGGCAGAGCCGCTGCGCGTTCTTGCGGTAGTGGCGGAACTCCGAGTGCAGTTTGCCGAAGAGGCCGAGAGCGACGGGCCGCGCACTGCCCGTCCATCCGAGGTAGTCCCACAGGAAGCGCAGCCCATCGGAGGCCGTGGCGGTGCGCTTGGCTTGGATCTTGTTCTTGCCGAACCCGCCGAGGCATTGGACCTCGTGAGCGCGGCGACACAGGCCGAGCACGCTGGCGAGGTGATGCAGGATCTTCTCGATGTTCAGCGTGCCGGCAAAGACGCGGAACTCCACCACTCCGACGAACCTCCCGTTGCGGTCACGCTTGAACGCTTTTCTAAAGTTCACCATGCCGCGCCCGCATTGCTCAGCGCACTCGGCTTTCACGCGTTCCTCCTCGCAGGTGACTATTTTGAGCATGTGCTCGGCGGTCTGCTCATACAGCGGGTGGCTGTAGTGGTTGAGGTGGCGGTCCGTCCCGGTCTGGCCGTAGAGGCTGCGAGCGTGCCAGCGGGCGATGTGAGCGAGTTTGCGGATGAACTCGCTCACCGCTTTCGTGTCGGAAGTGCCGATGATGGACTCAATGCCCACGGTGATGTGACAGCCGCAGGAGCGATCCACCGTGGCACCGAGGGCATTGAGCCATTCAACGAATCCGATCAGATGCTCCACTCCCTGCTCGCCATGCAGGATGGGAGAGACAAACTCGCAGGGTATCTGCCCGGCGTCGCAGCGAATGGAGCCATCGCGTTCCGCCTTCCATGTGTCGGCGTTGAAGGCAGGAGCATTGCTGCGGCCACCAGCCAGCGTGATGCCAGTGGTGACGGGATGCCCGGCGTGATAGTTGCCCACCGACACGTTGCTGGTCTGAGGCAGGCGGGTTTCCAGTTCGATGCCCCACTGGATGAGGGCGGCTTTGGGATCGGCGGGTTTCATGTGGAGGAATGGATGCGGGTGGCTGGCCCCATGCAGGGCACCCCTTGGCCTCGTCACCGTGGCCGCGTGTGTCGCACCGTTTTGATCACCATTTAGCGAACCGCTTATGAGAGGTCCCACAGCTCGCGGAACCCGATGAACTTCGGGAACCTGGGCGTTTCCTTTGCGCCGCTGGGTTGGTGCATGAACTTCACCATCCTGCCAATGAGCAACTCACGCTGCTGCCACAGGGTGAAGCGGTCCACACCACCGACGACATGGTTGTAACCCAGCCGGAACTCGATGCCCGTCTCCACATGCTTGACGACAAAGCCACCGAGTTCGCCGCGCCCGACCATGCCGGACTGCGCCATGCTGCGTTTGGTGCGGCCAAACGCGTCCTTCTCAGCCGCGTTGTGATTGCTCATGCCCTCGTAAGTGTCGAGCACCACCGCCTCTGCGTCCTCGAAGCGTTTGATCTTGAGCAGGTAGCCCTCGCGCTCCGTGGACCGCCCGCACTTGTAGGGGGAACCCGGCGTGCGGATCATGACGCCTTCATAGCCTTCATTCACGCAGCGCTCCTCATAGGACATCAAATCATCGAGCGTGTGGATCTGCTCAGGCAGCACTTTATCGACGCGCTGGTAATCAGGCAGACGCGCCAGTTCCTGCATCCGGCAGGCATAAGGAACGTCAATGCCCTCGCTCACATAGTCGAAGACGGCGAAGGTGAAGTCAGGCTCACCGCTCTCGCGGCCCACATGCCCGGCGGTTTCGTTGAAGGTGGTGCCTTTCACGATCAGTTCGCCATCCAACCCATCAGGCAGGTTGCCTTCGATCCACTCGCGGATGAAGCGGTTGGACACGGGTTTAAAACTGCGGGTCAGCGCACGTCCGTTGAGCTTGAGGCAGCGGATGCCATCGAGTTTGGGCGTGGCGAGCAGCGGGAAGCTGAGGGCATGGAGACGCTCGCACTTGTCGGCGAGCATGGGTTTGGTGATGGGCGATGAGGCGGTGGTGTTCATGGGCATGGAGGGGTGGCTTGTTGACCAGCGCTGGGCTGGGCTCCCTCCGGCCTCGTCACCGTGACCTTGTGTGTCGCACCGTTTTGATCACCATGTGACGGAGTCGCAGGACACCGTTGTCCATCCATGATTGGCACCATTTGAACGGCACTCGTTTGTAACCATCAACACCCCGCATCAGCATGACCTTGTGAAGGCGCGTAGGAAGCGTTTTACGATGGGGACCGCTCCGCAAGGTATGGCTGTATAGCCCAGCCTCACATGCACTTGTTGAGATTATCAGCGTGCCTTGTTGCGACCTTCGCGAAAACTCACTCGTCGATGAGATGATCGAAAAGACCCGGTTGCAGCGGCTCCAGTGCTGCCTGCTCCGCTTTAAAGAAGTCCGCCTTGGTCTTGCCACGCTTCTTGCCTTCGCGTGTGTGGCAGTCATACGCATATTCAGGGATGGCGACATACTCACCGCTGCTGCGCAGTTCTTGGGCGAGCGTGTCAGGATCAAGTCCTGCGCTCTGATCATAGACGTAGTTTTGCAGATGATCGGGATCGCGGCTCTTCTTCGACAGGCACAGTAGGATGACTGCCTTGCTGATAAAGATGCGACCCTTCGCCTGCTTCGGCGGGATGCCGTCGTTGATGACCAAGTAGCTGTCATGCAGCGCCTTCACCTCCTGAGTCAGGATGCCCCAGCAATCCTCCGCGCTGATGGTCAGCAGCCGCTTCCACACATACTTGCCAAAGCCACTGCTCCACAGTTCCAGCGCCCAGTAACCGGCCAGAGCCGCGTCACCACGGCGGATGGCTTTCTGCATCGCAGAGGATACCTCGCTGAAGTTATAATGACGAATCGTGCGCAGTTGCATGGGGTTGGCGGGAAAGAGATCTGGGAGGTCCATGAATGGATGCCTCGTCACCGTGGCTTCGAGGTTCCATCCGTTTGCATCACCAAATGATGCCGTGGGGTTTGGTTAGGTCGCAGGGTTTGGGAGGTGCCTTGGGGTGCGTCGTCACAGGGCAATGCTTTGGCGGCGTGGGGCGCTCATCGAGACGCGCTCCTGACTCTTGTAGTCACCGAAGTCGATGTGAGCCTTCCACTTGCGTTTGAGGTGCCGCTTCTCAGTGGCGATGCGCTCCGCACTGCGGAACAGCGAGTTGCCGCCCAGGTTCTTGTCGCGCTCCTGCACAAAGCAGAACCGCGCCTCATTCCAGACAAGGCGATTATCGAGAAGCTCCTGGAGTGAGGCGTCGATGTCGCACTTGCACTTGAGCAGCTCGTCCCAGACCGGCACGCCACCTTCAGCATCGCGCACCACACCCACCGCTCCACCCACCCAATGGTTCACACCAAAGGGGTCATTGCGTTGCAGCAGGCGCGGATCACTGCGCTGATGCCAGCCAAACAGGCGTGCTCCAGCTCCACGGGCATTGTAGGCCGAGTTGCTGAGCATTTGCAGCGTTTCCTCCACGGACAGCTTGCGGCAGCGGAGCGATACCATGCAGACGCACGCACTGATGTCGTCATCGAGCATGATGATCGCATCCTCCTTGAAGT